>JBBWZD010000185.1:0-22464 GCA_039648875.1 Actinomycetota bacterium | reverse complement strand
CCACGTTCCGGACGGAGCACGGAGCGGTGCGCGTCACCGACGCCCTCTGCCTGCAGGTGGGCGGGCTGCTGCCGTGGGTCGAGCTGGCGCGGCGGGTCGAGGGGCTCGCCGGCGAGGTCGCGCTGCGCTGGCGGGTCGAGCCGCGCTTCGACTGGGGCCGGGCGACGCCGCGGATCTCGCGCCGGAACGGCGTTGCCGTGGCTGACTGCGACGGTCTGCAGCTCGCGGTCCACGCCTGGGACGCAGGCGACCCGGCGGTCGAGGACGGCGCCGTCTCCGGCGCCTTCACGGCCCGGGCGCGCGCGCGGGCGCTGCTGACGCTCTGCTGCACGCACGAGCAGCCGATTCCGATGCCCGCGCGGGACGAGGTCGAGCGCCGGCTCGACCAGACGGTCGAGCACTGGCGGCGCTGGCTCGACGACTGCTGCTACGACGGCGACTGGGAGGAGGAGGTGCATCGCAGCGCCCTCGCGCTGAAGCTGCTCGTCTACGCGCCGAGCGGCGCGATCGCCGCCGCGCCGACGACCTCGCTGCCGGAGCGGCTCGGCGGCGACAAGAACTACGACTACCGGTATGCGTGGGTCCGCGACACGGCCTTCACGCTCGACGCGCTGATGCGGCTCGGGCTGCCGGCCCAGGTGCACGAGTCGTTCTCGTTCCTGCTCCGAGCGGTTCGCCACACGGCGCCCGACCTGCACCCGTTCTACTCGCTCGAGGGGCACGCGCCGGAGCGCAGCGAGGAGCTGCCGCTACGCGGCTACCGGGACTCGCGGCCGGTCCGGTACGGCAACGCCGCCCGCGAGCAGCTGCAGCTCGGCTGCTGGGGCGACCTGCTCGAGACCGCCGACCTCTACGCGGGGCACGGCAACGCGCTGGACGAGTCGACCGGCTCCCTCCTCGCCGGCTGCCTCGACCGGCTGTGCCTGATCTGGCGCGACGAGGATTCCGGCATCTGGGAGCTCGAGGACCATCGTCACTGGACGAGCTCGAAGCTCGGCGTCTGGCTCGCGTTCGACCGCGGGCTGAAGCTGGCGGGGCTCGGGCAGCTCCCCGACCGGCACGCCGACCGCTGGGGCGAGGAGCGCGACGAGGTGCGCTCCTTCGTCGAGGAGCGGTGCTGGTCGGACGAGCTCGGCGCGTACGCGGCCCACGCCGACGCGGCGGACGCGGTCGACGCGGCCGTGCTGCGCGGCGCGCGCATGGGCTGGGCTGCCGTCTCGCCGGAGCGGTTCGCCCGCACCATCGACGTCGTGCGCGAGCGGCTCGATGCCGGTGGCCCGCTCCTGTACCGCACGACCGCGGATGTCGGCCGCGAGGGAGCCTTCGTCGCCTGCTCGTTCTGGCTGGTGGAGGCGCTCGCGCGCACGGGGCGCGTGCCGGAGGCGCGGCAGCTGATGGACGAGCTCCTGGCGCTGCGGAACGACGTCGGGCTGTACGCGGAGGAGATCGACCCCGGCTCGCGGGCGTTTCTCGGCAACTTCCCGCAGGGGCTGAGCCATCTCGCGCTCATCAGCGCCGCGGGTGCGCTGGCCGACGCGGAGCGCGCGCGAAGGGAGGCGCGCGCATGACGTCGGACGCGGCGGTCGAGCGGCTGGAGGTGCTCGCGTACGAGTTCCCCACGGACGGCCCCGGAGGCAAGGAGGCCGACGGCACGATCGAGTGGCAGTCGACGACCCTGGTCGCGGTGCTCGTGCACGCGGGCGGGGAGGTCGGGCTCGGCTACACGTACGGCCCGCGAGCGTGCGCGGTGCTGGTGGAGGACATGCTGGCGGGGTCGTTGCTCGGAGCCGACGCGCTCGCGGTCGAGGCGCGGTGGCTGGAGCTGTCGGCGTCGCTGCGCAACGCTGGCCGGCCCGGCGTCGGCGCGATGGCGCTCTCGGCCGTCGACGTGGCGCTGTGGGACCTGAAGGCGCGCCTGCTGCGCCTGCCGCTCGTCGACCTGCTCGGCCGCGCCCAGGACGCCGTGCCGATCTACGGCTCGGGCGGCTTCTGCAACTACCCACTCGAACGGCTGCAGGCGCAGCTCGGCGGCTGGGTCGAGCAGGGGATCCCGCGCGTGAAGCTCAAGGTCGCACGGCACCCGCACGACGACGCCCAGCGCCTCGCCGCGGTGCGGGAGGCGATCGGCGACGAGCCGGAGGTCTACGTCGACTCGAACGGCGCGCTCTCGCGGAAGCAGGCGCTCGAATGGGCGCACCGGTTCCGCGGGGAGTGGGGCGTCTCCTGGTTCGAGGAGCCGGTCAGCTCGGCCGACCTCGAGGGCCTGCGCCTCCTTCGCGACCGCGGCCCCGGCGGCCTGGACATCGCCGCCGGCGAGTACGTCTACGTCCTCCGCGACGCCGTGAACCTGCTCGAGGCGCAGGCGGTCGACTGCCTCCAGGTCGACGTCACGCGCTGCGGCGGGATCACGGGCGTGCTCGCCGCGAGCGGAGCGGCGGACGCGTACGGTCTCGACGTGTCCGGCCACTGCGCGCCGCAGCTCTCCGCGCACGCGCTCTGCGGTGCCCGGCGGCTGCGGCACCTCGAGTACTTCCACGACCACGTCCGCATCGAGCAGATCGCCTTCGAGGGCGTGCTCGAGCCGTCGGCCGGCGCCCTGCGGCCCGACCGCTCGCGGCCCGGTCTCGGGCTCGAGCTGAGGCGGCAGGACCTCGACGGCTACTGCATCCACCGCGCCGAGAAGGCGCGGTGACGAGTTCTCAGCGCCCGTCGCGCTCGCACACGAGCCGGGCGACGAAGCCGGCTCGCGCCGCCGGTGCACGGCCGACCACGCGCCAGCGCTCGCCACGGATGAGCAGCGACCCTTCGTCGCCCCCGACCGCCCCGAGGTGGTCGGCCAGGCGCAGCTCCTCGCGCCCGCTCTCGAATCGCATCAGCACCTCGTAGGCGCTCGAGGCGGCCTGCGCGCGCTTCACCTCGCCCTCCGGCGCGGGTCGAGCTTGATCGCGGCCACCGCGCCGTCTCCGACCTTCGCGACCGTCCAGAAGCGGTCGTTCTGCTCGACCACGCGCTCGACCTCCGGCAGGTCGTGTCCGGCCAGCACCGCGAAGTGCGTGGGCATGCGGCGGAGGGCCTCGTACTCCGGCCGGGTGAGCCGGATGGGCTGGATGCAGGTCTGGTCGGCACACTCGCAGAGGATCGCGATCTCCTCGGGCGGGCCGAAGCTGCTCGCGATCTCGTCGATCCGGTCGTTGACCTCGCGAAACAGGGACTGCTGCTTCGCGGCCTCGTCGCCTGAGGTGCCTTCGCCGACGCGTATCGCGTTCATGCCGAACCCTCCAAGTCCCGGAACGTCGTGGAATCGGAGGGCTCGCCGCCTGCCGCCGAGGACAGGGCCGCACCCAACGCTACTTCGCCAGCGCCGGCACGGTGTTGCCATGCCGGGGCCCGCAGGCAGTTTATCACGCCCCCACGGGAATCGAGGCCCCGCGTCGACCTGCTTCCTACGAGTCGACGGCGTCGCCGGTGGCGGCGAGCGCCCGGCGTAGCGCGGTCTGGAACGACCGCAGGCGGGATCCCATCGCCGAGCCGGCCTCCTCCAGGATGCGCGCCGAGTGCAGGTACGCCGTCAGGTCGATCGCGAGCTCCCGGTCAGCGTCGACCAGTTGCCGCGCCACGTCCTCCACCGGAGACTCGTGCACCAACGGGACGTACCGCTCGTGCCGTGGCCAAAACGCAGCCGCTGAAGTCGTGCGGCCGCCGCTACGCCGCGGCGCGCAGGATCCTGGAGATCTCGCCCTCGAGGTCACAGGTCAACCCGGTCGCGTAGTCGTGGGGGTCGCGGCCCCAGTCGAGGTTGATCTCCCGCTGCGCCGTCCACGTGACGTCCTCGACCGAGTACCAGTAGACGCGCTCGACGGCTGCGGCGCGCGCCGCGTCGACCACGGCATGAAGCTCGGCCCCGCGCGAGGCCGGCATCAGCCGCGAGGAGCCCGACTCCGTGATCCACGTCTGCTTGCCGCGTGCGTGCGCCCATCCCGACACGGCCGCGATCTCGTCGCGCCAGCCGGCCCAGCCCTGCGACCAGTGCGGCGTGCCGGGAAACCCGTGGAAGGCGACCACGTCGACGTCGGCGAGCGCGCCCGCCGTCTCCATCAGCTCCAGGAAGTGCGGCCGGTCCGGGTCGCCGCCGCCGAGCAGCAGGCCGTCGGGCGGCGAGATCCCGGGCGCCACCACCCGCCTGCCGGCGGCCTTCGCCTCTGCGGCGGCGTAGCGGATCATCTCGCCGAAGCGGGCCCACCAGCGGTCGGCGTCGCGGTCCCAGTCGCACCACGTCGTCGGCTCGTTCCAGAGCTGGAGGTGCGTGAAGCGGCCGCCGTCGTTCTCGCAGACCCAGCGGACGAAGTACGCGAAGGAGCCGAGGTCGCGGGGAACGGACGACGTGTAAGGCTTCTCGCCGAGCGAGGGCGGCGTGGCGTGCAGCACCGGCAGGACGTCGAGGCCGCGGAGCTCGTGGACGAGGAGCCGGATCCAGTCGGGCCCGTCGCTGCGCGCCCAGTCGGCCCAGGAGAGCATCGTGCGCAGCCGCGTCGCTCCGAGGCGCTCGAGCGTCGCGCGGACCCGGCGGATCCGCTCGACATCGCCGTAGGGGAACCACTGCACGAGCCCCAGCTCGGTTGCGGGCGTCTCGGCGTCTACCCCCACGGCCGAGCGTCCAGATGCACGGGCGCCGCGGCTGCGCCGGACCCGACCTTCTGCTTCTCGATCGTCCAGCCCACCCGCATCCCGCCGGAGCGGGTGTGGGAGAAGGTGGGGCCGTCGCGCGCGGCGCGCTCGCCGGCGAAGCGGGCGACGGCGGCTTCGAGGCTGCCGAGCAGCGCCCCTCGCTCGCTGCCGAGGGCGGAATAGGAAGGGCGCCGGGCCACGAGCCCGAGCGTCGCCGCCGGCACGCCCTCGACGCCCGCGCCGTCGAGGCCGGCGGCGTCGGCCGCCATCCGGGCGAAGGACGCCCAGGTGGTCGCGCCGCCGTTGGCCAGATGCCACAGTCCGCACTCGCCGTCGATCAGCAGGTCGAGCGCGGCGTTCACGAGATCGGGGACGTACGTCGGCGACACCACCAGGTCGTCGGCGGCCGCGAACGGCCGGCCCGCCTCGAGCTCGCGGAGCGCCGCGTGCGCGAAGTTCCACTCGTCCCACGGACCGAAGAACGCGCTCGTCCGCACCACGAGCGCCGACGGATGCTCCTCGAGCACCGCGCGTTCTCCGTCGTGCTTCGACGCTCCGTACGCGCTGAGCGGCGCGCCCTCGTCGGACTCGACGTAGGGCAGCGCCTTCGCGCCGTCGAAGACGAGGTCGGAGGAGAAGGTGACGAGCGGGACGCCGCGCGCAGCGCACTCGCGCGCCAGCACGCTCGGCCCCTCCACGTTCTCGCGCCTGCAGCGCTCCGGCTCGCGCTCCGCCTCGTCGACGCGGACGTAGCCGGCCGCGTTCACCACCGCCCAGGGCCGGACACCGGCGAGCGCGGCGTGGGCGTCGGCGGCATCGGCGACGTCGAGCTCGGCCCGCGTCAGCGGCACGTAGGGGAGGCCGCGCAGGTCGCAGAGCCGCGCGAACGCGCGGCCGAGCGTGCCGGCGGCCCCGGTGAGGAGCAGCGGCGGCGCGCTCGCCCTCGGCGCGGGAGCGACCGGGCCCTCTGGCGGATACCAGAGGCGCTCCGGCCGGCGCCACCACGCGGGCGCATGGAGCACCGGGTGGTCGTACGTCCCGTCGGTCGCGAGCGCCCGCGTCATCTGCGCGAGCGCGGTCGGGCGCGGCTGCGGCCCGCGGACGTCGAAGACGCCGGGCTCGTAGTCGTCGCCGGCCGTCAGCAGCGACGACCAGCCCGCCGCGCCCAGCAGCGACCAGACAGTCACCGCACGCACGTCGGCGCCGGCGGCGCGCGCCGCCAGCGCAGCGCGCCACACCTCGTCGAGCCAGCGGAGCTGCTCCTCCCGCGTGCAGCCGTTGTGGGCCTCGGTCACGGCGACGGGCAGGCGGTAGCGCTCCCACGCTTCGAGCAGCAGCGGCGCCGGCCCGTCCGGGCCGGCGCCGAGCACGCGCGCGGCCAGCTCGTCGACGTACCGGTCGCGGCCGTTGCCGCCGTGCAGCCGCTCCGGGTAGCGCTCGAGCCGGTGGTCGAGGAAGCGCTCGCTGGAGAGGTAGTGGTTGACGCCGACGACGTCGGGCGGGCACGGGTTCTCCTCGAACCAGCTCAGCTCCGGCTCCTCGATCCCGATGTACCGGAACCAGTCCTCGATCCCGCGCCAGCGGCCGCAGAGGAGGTCCCAGGTCGACCAGCGGCGCTCGTTCTCGTGCTCCGCCTGGTAGCCGAGGAGCGGGGTCGAGTGCGTCTTGCCGAGGTCGTCGGTCTGGATCAGGCGCGCGCCCGGCACGACCTCGCGGATGGCGCGCATCGAGAGCACGACCGCGCGCACCTGGTTCAGCAGCGCCTGCGCGAGCGAGAGCGCGTCGCGGCGGTGCGGGTACCAGAAGCCGTAGAGGCACGAGAACCGCGCCGTCGTCAGCGGCTCGTTGACCGGCGTCCAGTCCTCGACCCACGGATACCGCTCCGCGACGCGGCGCGCGTAGGCGGCGAGCTTCTCGGGGAGCTGCGGGTCGAGGAGCGAGGTGTCGGGCGGGCCGCCGCCGTGGTGGACGAGGCCGACGATCGGCCGCACGCCGAGCTCGCGCAGCCGCCCTAGCCGCTCGTCGACCCACTCCCACTGCGGCTCGCGCTCCCACAGCACCGGGTAGCGCAGCGCGCGCAGCCCGAGCGCCGCGAAGCGGTCGAGGTCCTCGGGGCGCCGGTCGTGGCCGGTGCGCTCAGTCTGGTCGGTGTACTCGTTGCCGACCCGCGCCACCGTGCACTCCGGGCCGCCCCAGAGCTCGATCGGTGCGTCCACGTGTCTCCTCCAGCCGCCGGTACGTCGCGAGCGCCTGCGCCACGACCTGGTCCATGTTGTAGTAGCGGTAGGTCGCCAGCCGGCCGGCGAACACGACGTCCTCGAGCGCGTCGGCCAGTTCCTTGTAGCGCCCGTAGAGCTCACCGTTCTCGGGCCGGGGCACCGGGTAGTAGGGGTCGCCCTCCGCCCGCGGGTACTCGTACACGAGGGTCGTCTTCGGGTGCTCCTGACCGGTGAGGTACTTGAACTCGGTCACGCGCGTGTAGAGGTGCTCGTTCGGGTAGTTGACCACGGGGGCGGGCTGGAACACCGAGCGGTCGTGCGTCTCGAAGCGGAACTCGAGCGACCGGTACGGGAGCTTCCCGTACTGGAAGTCGAAGAACTCGTCGATCGGGCCCGTGTACGCCAGCCGCTCGTACGACAGGAAGCTCTCGACCTCGCGGTAGTCGGTGTTCAGGAGCACCTTGACGTTCGGGTGTGCCAGCATGCGCTCGAACATGCGGGTGTAGCCGTGCAGGGGCATCGCCTGGTAGGTGTCCGTGAAGTAGCGCGCGTCGCGTGACGTGCGCGTGGGGACGCGCGACGTGACGGAGGCGTCGAGCTCGGAGGGGTCGAGGCCCCACTGCTTCCGCGTGTAGTTCCGGAAGAACTTCAGGTAGAGGTCGCGGCCGACCTTGGAGATCACCACGTCCTCCGACGTCTGGATCCGGCCGCACGGCTCGCCGCGCGCCGCGAGCCACGCCTCTGCCTCGTCGGCGCAGAGGTCGAGGTTGTAGAGCGTGTTGATCGTGTCGAGGTTGATCGGCAGCGGCACGAGCATCCCGTCGACGGACGCGAGGACCCGGTGCTCGTACGGCCGCCACTGCGTGAACTGCGACAGGTACTCGAAGACGTCGCCGGAGTTGGTGTGGAAGATGTGCGGCCCGTAGCGGTGGACGAGGATGCCCGCCTCGTCGTAGTGGTCGTACGCGTTGCCGCCGACGTGGCTGCGCACGTCGCAGACGAGCACCCGCTGGTTCGCCTGCGTCGCCAGGCGCTCGGCGAGCACCGAGCCGGCGAAGCCCGCCCCGACGACGAGCCAGTCGAAGCCCTCGCGGGCCGGCACGCGGGGCCGGGGTGGGCTCGGCGCCCGCACCGCGCCCTCGATCAGCTCGCACATGTCCGCCCACGTGTAGTCCCACGACATCTCCGTGAGGACGGAGTCCACGCGCCGCTGGCGTTCCTCCGCGTCCTCCGCCATCGCCTCCTCGCAGGCGCGCGCGAACTCCTCCGGCTCGTCCGCGATCCGCACGAGGCCCTGCTCGCCGTAGGGGCTGACGACGTCGCGAATCGAGGTCGAGACGACGGGCCGCCCGGCCGCCAGGTACTCCGGCGTCTTCGTCGGGCTGATGAACCGCGTCGCCCGGTTGCGCGCGAACGGCAGCATTGCGACGTCCCACCCGGCGAGGTACCGCGGCAGGTCGGCGTAGCTTCGCTGCCCGAGGTAGTGGACGTTCGGCCGCTGCGGCAGCGTCGCCGGGTCGATCTTGACGACCGGCCCCACGAGCACGAGCTGCCAGTCCGGCCGCGCGTCGGCGAGCCCGGCGAGCAGGTCGACGTCGAGACGCTCGTCGATCACGCCGAACCAGCCGATTCGCGGGTGCGGGAGCGGCGCCTGCTCGGCGACGTCCGGCTGGCGTTCGCGCGCTTGCGCGAAGTGCGCCGTCTCGACGCTGCTGGGGAAGAGGTGGACGTCCGGCCGGCGCTCGCGCTTGGCCTCGTAGAGGCTGTGTCCGCCCGTGAAGACGAGGTCGGCGCGCCGGAGCAGCTCCTCCTCGAGCGCGGCCAGGTCGGCGGGGGCGTCGGCGAACCCCGACAGCTCGTCCATGCAGTCGTACACGACGGCCGCGGGCGTGAGGCCGCGCGTAGAGGGAACGGCGAGCGGCGTGGAGTACCAGAGCACGTAGCGGTCGATTTGCTCGCGCTCGAGGAGCTCCTCGACGAGCTGCTGCTGGACGCTCACCACCTCCTCCGGCGACAGCCCGTGGGGCAGCCATGGGACGGCGACGCGAACGCCCGAGCAGGCGTCGCGGGCCTCGATCCGCACGGGGCCGCCGTCGAAGACCGCCTCCTCGACGTAGAGGACGCGGCGGTCGCGGGCGCACCGGCTCAGCAGCTGCTGCGGGCGCTGCCAGACGAAGTCCCAGCGGAGGTGCGAGAAGCAGACGACGTCGAATTCGCGGGACCCCACGAAGCCCCCCTTTCCGGCGGAACGGTGGAAAAACGTGGGGTCGGATCAGGACGACACCGGCTGCACGCCGAGCGGCGACCTCGACTGCCACCGGCGCTCGAAGGCGACCGAGAGCCAGATCGACGACTCGAAGAGCAGCATCAGGGGCACCATCTCGAAGGCGGTGGTCACCGGGTCGACGCCGGGCAGTGCGACGGCGAGCCCGGCCATCGCCGCGTAGCCGATGCGGCGGTTCCGCCGCAGCTTGGCGGCGGAGGTGATCCCCAGCCGGACGAGGCCGAGGACGAAGACCGGCAGCTCGAACACGATCCCCACCGCGACCAGCGAGAGCAGCGCGAAGGAGTAGTAGCTCGAGGCGCGCACCTGGATGTCGTAGATGCCGGAGTCGTAGTTGGTGAGGAAGTGCACGGCCGCCGGCAGGGCGACCTTGTAGCCGAAGCCGACACCGGCCGCGAACAGGACGCTGGCGAAGGCGACGAAGGCGAGGAGCGTCCGTTCGGTCCCCTTCCGGAACGCGGGCGCCAGGTATGCCCAGACCTGCCAGAGGACGATCGGGAGCGACAGGGCGAATCCCGCGTACAGGCTGACCTTGAGCGACGTCATGAACGGCTCCGCCACTCCGAAGGTCACGGGCTTGCGCCGCCCCGAGGGAAGCGGTCGATTCAGCAAGTCGATCAGCTGGTGGTGGAAGCCGTAGGCGACCGCGAAGCCGGCGACGAGCGCCACCAGGATGATGACCAGCCTCGTGCGGAGCTCGCCGAGGTGATCGACGAGCCCCGCCGTCTCTTCGTGCCCGAGGCGCTGCGGCAGCCTCATGAGTGGGCCGTCTCGCTTGCCACGGCGACGAGCTCGGGCTCCTGCTCTCCCGTGGGGATCGCGAAGCGGTCGACGTCGTTCTTGTCGTCGCCGCTGACCGAGTTCTTGAACTCGCGCAGGCCGCGGCCCATCGAGCGCCCCATCTCGGGCAGCCGCTTCGGCCCGAAGATCAGCAGCACCACGAGGCCGAGGAGGAGAATTTCCGGAAGTCCGACGAATCCAGGCATGAGTTTCCCCTTTGTTTCGAGTGTTGGTTGGCGGGGCGGCCTTGCGAGAGGCCGCCCCGCCGGGAATCGCGACGCGGCTAGACGAGGAAGCCGGTGCCCCTGACGGCGGCGAGGATCTGCCGCTTTGTCTTCGCGCCCTGGAACGCAGTGGGTGCGCCCGAGACGTCGTTGAGGTCGCGGATCCAGCCCGCGTGCCGTGCCTCGATCGGGAGGATCGCGCCGGCGGCGCCGAGGATCTTCTTCGACTTGATGTTGCCGACCTGGCCGAGGTACGCCGCGACTCCGGTGTCCTCGAGCACCTGCGCGGTCGCCTGGAACTTCGCCATGTCGGTGGTCGTGCCCTTGAAGTTGAACTTCGGCTTCTTCACCGCTGCGTGGCCGAGGGCGCCCTTCAGGAACGCGACGTGCGCCCGCTCGTGCGCGGCGACGACGGACGCGAACTTGCCCACCTTGCCGCTGAACTTGCCCATGGTGACGGCCTCCGTGTAGAAGGCGGCCTCCAGGTACTCGAGCGTGAGCGCGAAGTTGAGGATCGCGACGTCGCTCGCGGCGACGCCGGCGCTGGCGATCGACGGAATCACGCCGAGAAACGCGCCGCTCCCGACCACCGCACCGGCGCCAAGACCCGCCTTGCGGAGAAACGCGGCGCGCGTGTCACCGTCGACGTTTTCCGCGGCCTCGCGGACTGCGCCGTCGGTATCGAGCTCTTCCAGGCTCGGAAGACCAGACATAGAACACTCCTTCCGCGGCGGCGTGTGGAGGATTTGAGGGAGGTACCTGCCGTCGCGGGGGTCATTCGCCGGGAATACGAATGCGGTTCGAAATCCTAGAAAGACCGGTCACTACGCCGGCTCTCGCCGCGGCTCGTGCGAGCATGTGGCCGTGCGCGAGGAGCTCCTGTGAGCCGCGTCCTGTTCGTGTGCGAGCACAACGCCGGCCGCTCGCAGATGGCGCAGGCGCTGTTCGAGCGTGCGGCGGAAGGCCGCCACGACGCGCGCTCGGCCGGGACGCAGCCCGCCGACCGCGTGCACCCGGTGGTCGTCGACGCGATGCGCGAGCTCGGCGTCGACCTCGCCGGGCGCCGGCCGCACGAGCTGGAGCGTGAGGACGCCGAGTGGGCCGACGTCGTCGTCACGATGGGCTGCGGCGACGCCTGCCCCTCCATCCCCGGCAAGCGCTACGTCGACTGGGGCCTGTCCGACCCCGCGGGCCTGCGGCTCGCAGAGGTGCGCGCGATCCGGGACGAGATCGGCGAGCGAGTCGCGGGGCTCGTGTCGGAGCTCGATCAGCTCGACCGGCGCGGCGGCACGCGCCTCTCGGCCTGACGGCAAGCGGCCGAGCGGGCGCCCCCGACGGGGGCGCGATCCACCGTTCAGCCGACCACGAAGAGGCAGAGGGTCGAGAGCAGCGCCAGCACGTGACGGGCCCGGCTCGCTACTCCACCCATGGCTCGAGCCTACCGTGGCCCGGAGGCCGATTCCTGAACGGATCCTTAACTACGTGACGCGGCGGCGAATCCACCAGCTCGTGAGGCCGAGGAGCGCAAGCGCCACGGCGAGGAAGATGGCGGCCTCCACGCCCTGCAGCTCCCAGAAGCGGCTCGCCGGCTGGTAGGTGACCTCGTTGAGGTAGCCGAACCCCGCCATGCAGTGCGCGACGACCGTCTCGCTCCGATGCGCGAAGCACGCCACTTCCGCGCCCTTGGCCCGCGGCGCCGCATGATTGACGAAGTTCTTCTGGAGCACCCACGCGTGGGCGAGGCTCGGCGACGACGGCGCCCGGACGCTGCCGAGGAAGTGGGCCGGCGCGACGTAGCTCGCGCGGGCCCAGAACTGGAGCGGCAGGCGCAGCGCGAGGAAGCCCGCGAAGCCGCCGGCCACGGCCAGAATCAGCCGGCGTCCGATCGTGCCGATCGCGAGCACGAGCGCGAGCGCGAAGAGCGCGTAGGCGTACGGGACGACTCCCTCGAAGTTGAAGGCGTTGTTGGGATCGAGGCGACCGTCGATCCGGTCGAAGGGGCCACGCCACCAGGTGATCGCGAGCGTGAGTACCAGCGTGGCGAGCAGCGTCCCCGCGACCGCGCCGGTCACCTTCGTCGCCAGCCACCGCCTGCGCGTGATGCTCTGCGTCCAGGCGAGGCGGTACGTGCCGTGCTCGAGCTCGTGCACGAGCGGGGCCGCGAACAGGATGCCCACGAGCACCGGCAGCAGGTTGAACCAGCCGACCAGCGACTTGAGGCCCGAGAAGCGCTTGGCGAAGTCGGTGACCGCGGCCTGGCAGCCTGCGGAGCCGCCGGCGCCTTGGGCGAGGCACCCGCCGACGCCGAGCTTGGCGTAGACGTCGCCCATGTGCAGGCCCGTCAGGACGAGCAGCGCGGTGACGGCGGCGACCAGGCCGGCGACCGCGAGCGTCTCCAGCCGTTGCTGGCGCCAGGTGACCCAGATCACGATGCGACCTCCGCGTAGGCGTGGCCGGTGGACGCCGCGGGAGCGGGCGTCGGCCGGGCGAGGTACGCGAGCACGATCTCCTCGAGGCCGACCTCGTTGACGCTCCAAGCGGCGTCGTAGAGGTGGCCGTTCGCGCGCACGAGCAGGCTCGTCTGCCGCTCCGTGTGGCTCTGCCGGATCACGGAGTGGACGCGGGCGAGGCCGGTGGGATCGCAGCGCGGCCCGATCAGCAGCCGGTGGGCCTCCACGATCTCCTCGATCTCGCCGGCCAGCTGGACGCGCGAGTGCGACAGCACGACGAGGTGGTCGCAGACGCGCTCGAGGTCGGCGAGGATGTGCGAGGAGAGCAGCACCGTCAGCCCGTCCTCCGCCACCGCCTCCAGCAGCGACTGCAGGAACTCCCGGCGCGCGAGCGGGTCGAGCGAGGCCACCGGCTCGTCGAGCAGGAGCAGGTCGGGACGCTTCGCGAGCGCGAGGCTGAGGGCCACCTGGGCCTGCTCGCCGCCCGAGAGCGAGCCGGCCCTGCGAGCGGGCGGGAGCCCGAGGCGCTCGAGCCGCTCGCGGGCGAGCTGTCCGTCCCAGCGCGGGTTCAGCTTCGCCCCGAGCTTCAGCAGCTCGGCGAGGGTGAAGCCGCGGTACAGCGGGTGGTCCTGCGCGACGAAACCGAGCCGCGGCAGCAGCTCGCCGGCGTTGAGGTGCGGCGATCCGCCGAGCACGCGGACGCTTCCGGTCGTCGGCCGCGTCAGCCCGACGGCGAGATGCAGCAGCGTCGTCTTGCCGGCGCCGTTCGGGCCTACGAGCGCCGTCACCCGCCCACGCGGAATCTCCAGCGAGCAGCCGCGGAGCGCCCAGTGCGAGCCGTAGCGCTTGCCCAGGGCGTTCGCTTCCAGAGCTGCGGTGCCGCTCATGCCGCCTCCTCGAAAAACGCTGCGTGGAGCGTCGTCGCGAACAGCGCGGCGATCGCCTCTTCGTCCAGCCCCGCCCTCCGCGCCGCGTCGAGCCACTTCAGCAGCCCCTTCCGGATCGCGTCGTGGTTCTCGATCGACGGGCTCGGCAGCGAGCTCGCGACGAACGTGCCCTGGCCGCGCCGTCCCTCGACGAGGCCCTCGTGGTCGAGCTCGCGGTAGGCCTTCAGCACGGTGTTCGGGTTGATCACCAGCTTGCTCACGACCTCCTTGACGGTCGGGAGCTGGTCACCCGGCTGCAGCAGCCCCAGCCGAACCGCCTGCTTCACCTGCTGCACGAGCTGCAGGTACGTCGGCACGCCCGAGCGGCCGTCCAGGTGGAACTCGATCATTGCGCCGCCATTCCGTAGATAACTAGTTCCATAGGTATATGGTGTCGAACCGTGGGCCCCTTGTCAAGTACGCGCCGCCCGCAGCTCGTAGACTCGAAGGGTGGGTTGGCTCGCCCGGCTCCTCGGCACGCGCACGATGAACGTCGACGTGCACCGCAAGGAGAATCTGAACATGACGGTTCCCGCCGCCCGGGCCGACGCGGTGCGTGCGGCCATCGAGCAATGGCTCGCCGGCCACGGCGTGACGGCTCCGGTGACGTCCGAGGACGCCGGCGAGGGCAAGGTCCGCCTGCGCGCCGCCCTCGGCGAGGACGACGCCGCGAAGCTCGACTTCTCGTCGGGGCAGGTCCAGGCGGAGCTGCAGGACGTGCTCGCGAACGCTCTCCACTGAGGACGCCTACCGCGGGGCGAGCACGTCGAGCAGCTGCTCGCGCGTGACGTTGCCGCCGCTGGCGATCAGGACCACCCGCTTCGAGGCGAGCTCGTCGCGCAACCGCAGCGCCGCCGCGAGCGGCGCGGCGCCCGCGGCCTCGACGAGGTTGCGGGTCGCCTCGATCATCGCTGCCTGTGCCGCGCGAATCTCGTCGTCGGAGACGAGCAGGAAGTCGTCGAGCCACTGCCGCAGGACGCGCTGCGGCAGCTCGAAGGCCGTCCTCGAGGCGAGGCCCTCGGCGAACGTCTCCATCCGGTCCTCGACGAGCCGGCGCTCGAGCCAGGAGCGACGGGCGCTGGGCGCTTCCTCCGATTGCACGCCGACGATCCGGATGGCGGGGTCGACCGCCTTCGCGACGATGCACGCGCCGGCCGCGCCGCTTCCGCCGCCGATCGGCACGACGATCGCGTCCGGTGGAGTCTGGTCCTCGAGGATCTCGAGCGTCGCCGTGCCGACGCCGGCGATCAGCAGCGGCTCGTCGCCGGAATGGACGTAGCGGTGTCCGTGCTCGCGCGCGAGCTGCTCGCACCGCTCGCGCGCGTCGTCGAAGTCGCGCCCGTGGACGACGACGTCCGCGCCGAGACCGCGCATCGACGCGACCTTGACCGGATTCGCGTCCTCCGGCACGCAGATGGTGGCGGACGCCCCGAACAGCCGGGCGGCGTAGGCCACCGACTGCCCGTGGTTGCCGGTCGAGGCCGCGATCAGCCCGCGCTCGCGCTCGGTCCGGCCGAGCTGCGAGACGAGGTTGACCCCGCCACGCACCTTGAAGGCGCCGGTCGGCAGGTGGTTCTCGTGCTTGACGAAGACGTCGGCCCCGAGGAGCTCGTCCAGGGCCGCGTAGCGGTGCAGGGGCGTCGGGCGCAGATGCGGCGAGATGCGGCGTCTCGCCTCGAGCACGTCGGCGAACGTCGGCGCCTCCACCCCCAGGTCGCGTCAGCCGCCGCTGATCGCCGCTATGACGTCGACCCGCGAGCGCGGGTCGAGCGCGGTGTCGAGGCCGGCGCGCTCGCGGTCGACGTAGACGTGGATGTGCCGCCGCAGGTCGGGGCCGGCCTCGCAGAGCCGGTCGCGCAGGCCGGGCCAGCGCTCGTCGAGGCGCTGGATGGCCTCGCCGACCGTCGCCGCGTCGACGTCGACCCGCCGCGGCAGGTCGTCGAAGAGCGGCGGCAGCGTGGGCGGAAGGTGCAGGTCGGCCATCGTCGTCACTCCACCGTCGCGACCTCGACCGACGAGATCGCCGGCAGGTAGCTCGCGATCTCGCTCCAGCTCTCGCCCTCGTCCGGGCTCGCGAAGACCTGGCCGGTGCTCGTGCCGAAGTACAGGCCCGGCGAGTCGTACGCGTCGATGGCCATCCCCTCGCGGAGCACGCCGATGTGGGCGTCCCGCTGCGGCAGCCCCCGGTCGAGCCGGTGCCAGTTGCTGCCGGCGTCGCGCGTGCGCCAGACGGCCGCCTGCCCCTCGTGCATCACGCGGCCGTGCCCGGGGTCCACTGGGACGACGTAGAAGGTGTCGCGATCGTGCGGGTGGGCCGCCGCCGCGAAGCCGAAGTCCGACGGCAGGCCTTCCGTGATCTCCGTCCACGACTGCCCGGCGTCGTCGCTGCGGTGCATGCCGCAGTGATTCTGCTGGTACATCCGCTGGCGGTCCGGCGCCAGCACCACCTTGTGCACGCAGTAGCCGACCTCCGGGTCGTCGAGCGGCCAGTCGGCCCGCAGCCCGCGGTTGCGCGGCGTCCACGAGGTGCCGCCGTCGGTCGTCTCGAAGAGGCCGTGCCCCTGCACGATCGCCCAGAAGCGGGATGCCTCCTCGGGATGCGCCAGGATCGCCGAGAGGCCGAGATGGCCGGGCGGCTGGTTGGCGGGATCGTTCCAGAGGTCGCGGTGCGGCTGGCCGTCGAGCGTGCTGAGCAGGGAGAAGGTCGCCCCGCCGTCGCTGCTCTCGAAGATGCCGCAGGCCTCGGCGCCGACGCGCACCCGGCCGTGCGCCGCGCTCAGCGACGAGACCTTCGAGAGCTTCAGGCCGTTGTCGTCGCCGTACGTCAGTCCTTCGCTGGACACCTGCCAGGTCTCGCCGTTGTCGTGGCTGCGCCAGACGCCGGCGCCGTGCCACTCGCTTGCGGCCGCCGCGTAGATCGTGCCGGAGTCGGCGTCGCGGACCGCGTGGTAGACGGGCCAGCCCTCGCAGAAGGGGCCGCGCACGTTCCAGTCGCGGCGGTCGGCGTCGCTTTCGAGCAGGAAGCAGCCCTTGCGGGTTCCGACGAGCAGAAGGGTCTGCGGCATCTACCTCACCTCCACTTGGCTTGTTGTCATGCCGGATCGGTTGCCGGCACGTCTGGGGTGGCGCCGGCCGGGCGGACCAGGAGCGCCCGGGCGGCCGCGCGCGGCAGCCACCAGTTCCAGGGGCCGAGCAGCCGCATCAGCGCGGGCACGAGCAGCGCCCGGATCACGGTCGCGTCGAAGATGATCCCGGCCGCGAGCCCGATGCCGAACTGCTTGATGTCGACTCCGGGACCGGAGGAGAGGACGAAGAAGGCGAACATCAGGACGAGCGCCGCGCTCGTGACCAGCTTCCCCGTCCGGGCAAGGCCGCGGGCGACCGCGTGCCTCGTGTCGCCGGTTTCGTCGTAGGCCTCGCGCATGCGCGTCAGCATGAACACCTCGTAGTCCATCGACAGGCCGTAGAGGAACGCGAAGATCATCAGCGGGATCCACGGGATGATCGACTGGGTGGCGTGCACGCCCCAGATCGCCTGCGAGCCGTGCCCCTGCTGGAAGATGAAGACGATGATGCCGTAGGCGGCCGCGAGCGAGACGAGGTTGAGGATCACCGCCTTCAGCGGCAGCACGAGCGAGCGGAACGCGCGGGCGAGCAGGAGGAAGGTGAGCAGGACGACGAAGCCCAGGACGTAGGGGAAGTTCGAGTAGACGGCCTTGACGAAGTCTCGGTCCTCGGCCGCGACGCCGCCGAGCGTGCCGTCCGTCCCCTCGAGCCCGGCGCGGACGCGCTTGATCGTCCCCCGCGTCGCCTTGGCCGCCCCGTCGGCCGCGGGGAACGCCTCGACGAGGCTGTCGGAGCCGGCACGCCACTGCGGCGGCGCGACGGCCGCGGCGACGCCGGGAGTTGCGCGAAGCTTCGCCACGATCGGGCCGCGGCGCGCTCCGCCCTCGACGAGCACGACGAAGGGCGCCATGACGCCGGGCGAGATGCCGGCCTGGGCGAGAGCCCCGCGGCCGGCGATCGCGTCGCCGCTGCCGGGGAAATCCTTCGCCTGCGCCTCGCTGGGGTTCAGCTGCAGGCCGGAGTAGACGAGCACCGCGACGATGGCGAGCCCGATCGCGGCGACGGGAATCGGCCGCCGCATGACGAGCGAGGCCCAGCGGCCCCAGAGGCCGTCCTCGGGATGGCCGCTGTCGACGAACCGTCTCGGCAGCAGCCGCACGCTGTTGATCCGGGTGCCGAGCGTCGCGAGCAGCGCCGGCATCAGCGTGATGGCGGCGACGACCGACACGGCCGGGATGAGCATCCCGCCGATCCCGATCGAGCGGATGAACGGGAGGGGCAGGATGACCATCGAGAGCAGCCCCACGGCGACGGTCGAGCCGGACACGATCACCGACCGGCCGGCGTGCGTCATCGTCTCGACGAGCGCGGTCTCGACGTCCTCGCCCTCGCGCAGCTCGTCGCGGAAGCGGAAGATCATCAGCAACGCGTAGTCGATCGCGACGCCGAGGCCCACGAGCGCGATCAGGAACTGCACGATGATCGAGACATCGGTCAGGTACGTCAGCGCCCAGACGAGCGTGAAGGTGTTGAGGATCGACGCGACCGCGACCGCGATCGGCATCAGCACCGCCGGCAGCGTCCCGAAGACGAAGAACAGGATCACGAGCGAGCCGAGCCCGCCGATCAGCGCCTCGGTCAGGATGCTCGGACCGCTGCCGCCGCCCGAGGAGGCGGCGATGATCGGGTCGCGCCCCGTCAGATGCGCCTGGACGCCCGCGGGGGTCGCCGCCTTCAGCCGGGCGCGGACCTGCACGATGTGCACCGACGAGCTGAACGACGGGGTGCCCGGCGGATAGATCTCGGCGAAGGCGGTATGCCCGTCGCTCGAGACGTAGGCGCGGCTGCCCGTCGACCAGTACGACGAGACGCGCGAGCCGGGGTTGACGCTCGTCGCGGCGGCGATCGCGCCCTTGATGCCGGCCGCCTTCGTCACGTCGCCGGAGGTGTGGAAGACGGCCAGAAGGGGCGCCTGCTCGCCCGTGCCGAACGTCCGGAGCGTCCGCTGGTTCGCCTCGTACGCCGAGTAGCCGGGAATCGAGAAGCTCTCGAACCAGCGCTTCGAGACCTGCCCGGCGGAGAACGCGCCGAGCATCGTCAGCACCACCCACACGCCGATCACGACCCGCCGGCGGCGCACGATCACGTGCGCGAGCCGTGCCAGCAGCGGCTGTGCCTCGGTATGGAGGGGTTGCTTCACGGAGACTTGGACGGTAGAGGAAGCGGGAACTCATCGGTAGGCCGGATTCGCGGCGCGCTCCTTCTTGCGGGAGGATCTGCCCGTGGAGAGCATCCGGATCGACAGGTGGCTCTGGGCGGCGCGGTTCTTCAAGACCCGCGCCGCGGCGACCGAGGCCGTCCTCGGCGGCCGAGTCCACCTGAACGACGAGCGCGTGAAGCCGGCGAAGGAGGTCAGGCCCGGCGACACCGTCGAGGTTCGGGTCGGGGAGCGTACGTGGACGGTGACGGTGCGCAGCGTGGCCGAGAGGCGCGGCCCGGCGCGGGTCGCCGCGGCCCTCTACGAGGAGACGCCGGAGTCGGTCGCCGAGCGCGAGCGGCAGTCCGAGGAGCGGCGCCTCGCCCGTCCGCCCGGCGCCGATCTCGGGGCGCGCCCGACGAAGCAGGCGCGCCGGCGCATCGACGCGCTGCGCAGGCCGCGACGAGGCGGCGGAGGGGAGCGATGACTTCTCCCGGCAGCGGCCGTCGAATGACTGGAGACGGCGTTCCGCCGTCCGAGCCTCGCCGGAGAGACAAGGAGAACGCCGATGCACGAGATCACCCCCTGCCTGTGGTTCGACACCGAAGGCGAAGAGGCGGCGCAGTTCTACACGTCGCTCTTCCCGAGCTCGAGGATCCTCGAGGTCACCCGCTACGGCTCGGCCGGGCCGCGGCCGGAAGGGACCGCGATGACCGTGAGCTTCGAGCTCGACGGACGGAGGTTCGTCGCCCTGAACGGCGGCCCTCAGTTCACCTTCAGCGAGGCGGTCTCGTTCCAGGTGAGCTGCGAGACGCAGGAGCAGGTCGACGACCTCTGGAGCGCGCTCTCCGAGGGCGGCGAGGAGGGCCCCTGCGGCTGGCTGAAGGACAGGTTCGGCCTGTCGTGGCAGATCGTCCCGACGCGGCTCCCCGAGCTGCTCTCCGATCCCGACCGCGAGCGCTCGCAGCGGGTCATGCAGGCGATGCTGAGCATGGGGAAGATCGAGATCGGGGAGCTCGAGCGGGCCGCGGCGGCGGCGTAGGCCCGAGGTTCACGGGTCCGGCCGACGGGAAACGTGACGTCACACCAACCCAGGAGGTCAGGATGGCGAACGTCGCAAAGGTCGTGACCATCATCGGCTCGTCGCCGGAGAGCTTCGCGAAGGCGGCGGACTCCGCGGTGCAGGAGGCCTCGCGGACGATCCGCAATATCACCGGCGCCGACGTCGTCTCGATGAGCGCGAGCGTCGAAGGCGGACGGATCAGCGAGTACCGGACGACCGTGAACATCGCCTTCGGCATCGAGCGCGACGCCGGCAGCGAGGGGTAGCACTCGATTCGGCCGCGCGGCTGACAGAGAGGGGACGATGTCCGAGCACTGCGGCGCGCGGTTCTTCGGCGAGCGAGAGGCGGCGGTCTACGACGAGCACCTGGCCGGGATGTTCGAGCCGGCCGTCGTCGGCCCCACCGTGGAGCTGCTGGCGGAGCTGGCCGGCGAGGGCAGGGCGCTCGAGTTCGGGATCGGCACCGGACGCATCGCGCTGCCCCTCGCCGGCAGCGGCGTGCGCGTCGACGGCATCGACGCATCCGAGGCGATGGTGGCCCGCCTGCGCGCCAAGCCGGGAGGGGGTGAGATCCCGGTCGCGCTCGGCGACTTCGCGAGCACCCGCGTCGACGGCGAGTTCTCGCTGGTCTACCTCGTCTTCAACACCATCTTCAACCTGATCGCGCAGGACGACCAGGTCGCCTGCTTCCGGAACGCGGCCCGGCACCTCTCGCCGGGCGGCCACTTCGTCGTCGAGAACACCGTCCCGGAGCTCCAGCGGCTCCCGCCGGGACAGGAGATCACGGTGATCGGCGTCGGCCCGCGCGGGATGTCGTTCGACCTCTACGACGTGGTGACGCAGCGGCTGACGTCCCACCACTTCGTGCTCGGCCCCGAGGGAATGGCCTCCTACCCCGTGGAGGGGCGGTACGCGTGGCCCTCGGAGCTCGACCTGATGGCGCAGCTCGCCGGTCTGAGCCTGCGCGACCGCTGGGCCGGCTGGAAGCGCGAGCCCTTCACGGCCCTCAGCCGCTCGCACGTGTCGGTCTACGAGAAGCCCTGAGCGCGCCGCCCGCCACCGGGCTGCGTCGGGCTCCTACCTAGACGGCGGGGTCGAGGATCTCGGCGTGCTCGTGCTCGGGCGGGGTGCCGTAGGCGTAGAGGACGAGGTCTTCCTCGCCGTGATTCGCCGCCTGGAGGGGCGTGCGCGGCTCCACGTGGATGAGCCCGCCCTGCGGCACGTCCCGGCGCTCCGGCGGCTCGCCCACGTACATCGAGAGCGTCCCCGCGAGGACAACGAACGTCTCCTCCTGGAACGGATGCCTGTGGCGACGACCCTTCGCTCCAGGGTCGTAGCGCCAGATGTTCGCGCGGGTGTGGGCGAAGCGCGCGAGGTGGCTCAGCTCGGCGACGTGGCGCGCCGCCTCGCCCGGCTGGTGCTCGCGCGTCGTCCACTCGAGCTCGTCGGGAGCGACCGTCCGAAACGCCACGCCCGCACCCTATGCGGGCCGGGGAGTCGCAGGCGCTCCCCGACGCAGTCTCAGGGTGCTCTTAGGCCGGCCGCGTAGCGTCCGGCAATCCCAGCGAGGAGGTAGCCGATGCTCCGCATGACCCTGCTCGTCGTCCCGCTCCTCACCCTGCTCGCCGCGAGTGCGCCCGCCGCGCCGCAGGCGCTCCTCCCGTCGACCTTCGTCGGCCGCGTCGACAATCCGTGGTTCCCGCTCCGACCGGGGACCGTGTTCGTCTACCGCGGCGTGAAGGACGGGCAGCCGTCCCGTGACGTGGTGCGTGTGACCGGCCGGACGCGCTCGATCGCGGGCGTGCGGGCGACGGAGGTGCGCGACCGCCTCTACCTGCGCGGCCGCCTCGAGGAGCGGACGACGGACTGGTACGCGCAGGACCGGTCCGGCAACGTCTGGTACCTCGGGGAGGAGACGGCCGAGCTGGACCGGCGAGGGCGCGTGACGAGCCGCGAGGGGACCTGGCTCACGGGTCGCGACGGCGCGCGGGCCGGGATCTACATGCCGGCCCACCCGAGCGTCGGGGCGTCCGGGCGGCAGGAGTACTACAAGGGACACGCCGAGGACCACTTCCGCGTGCTCGCGCGGAGCGTCCCGGTGGCGACGCCCTTCGTCTCGTCGCGTCACGCCCTGCTCACGCGGGAGTGGACGCCGCTCGAGCCGGGGGTGATCGACCACAAGCTCTACGTGCGCGGAATCGGCACGGTGCGTGAGCAGACGGTGAGGGGCGGCAACGAGCTGGCGATCCTCGTGTCGGTCCGCCGTCGCTAAGGCAGGCGCCTCCCCTGCGAAGGCTGCATATGATCGGCGCATCGGGGCGAGGGAGGCCGACACCGCCGCCGCCGGCGGCCACGAACGTCAGGCGCAGGCGGCCGAGCTCGTGCTTGGCCCTCTGCTGCGGTACGCCGGCACCCACAGTGCCACCTTCTGGGTCGAGACGAGCCAGCCGTGCGAGGTCGAGGTGCTCGATCATCGCTCGCGGACGTTCTGCGTCGAGGACCATCATTTCGCGCTCGTCCTCGTCGACGACCTGCCCCCGGCGTCCGTGATTCCGTACGACGTGAAGCTGGACGGCCGCCGCGTCTGGCC
>JBBWZD010000160.1:0-3346 GCA_039648875.1 Actinomycetota bacterium | reverse complement strand
TGGGGCTGTGGCGCGGGGGGGACCCTGGGGTCCCCCCGCGCTTCGATCGGGGTGCCCAGATTCGAACTGGGGACCTCTCCGACCCGAACGGAGCGCGCTACCAGGCTGCGCCACACCCCGAGCAGTGGCAAAGGGTACCGGAGGGCTGCCGCGCCGGCGGCCGACGCTATCCTCGCCCCATGCCGTACCGGCTCCGCTCGTGCCCGACGCCGGTCTGACGCTCGAGGCGTGGCTCCCGCGCCTCGCGGGCCTGCTCGAAGAGTGCGTCGAGCTCTGGGAGCTCCGCCTCGCCGAGCCCTATGCGCCCGGAGCGGCGGGCTACGCGGTCCGCGCCGAGCTCCCGGACGGGACGCCTGCGGTCCTCAAGCTGTCGAACCCGCATCGCGAGTCGCTGCAGGAGGCCGACGCGCTGGAGCGGTGGGACGGCGACGGCGCCGTCCGGCTGCTCGCCCGGGACGACGCGCGGCACGCGATGCTGCTCGAGCGCTGCGAGCCGGGGACGTTCCTCTCCGAGTCCGCCGACGCGCTGGACGTCCTGGTAGGGCTGCTGCCGCGCCTCTGGAAGGGCGCCGACGGCTTCCACACACTCGCCGACGAGGCGGCGTGGTGGGCCGACTCGATCGCGCGGGACGTCCGCGACCGCAGGCTCCGCGACGCGGCGCTCCACTACATCCGCGAGCTCGCGCCGACGCAGGGCGAGCAGGTCTTGCTGCATCAGGACCTGCACGGGGACAACGTGCTGGCCGCCCGGCGCGAGCCCTGGCTCGTGATCGACCCGAAGCCGCTCGCCGGCGAGCGCGAGCTCTCCGCCGCGTCGATCGTGCGCTCGGACGAGCTGGGGCACGGCAGGCGCGAGGTGCTCCACCGGCTCGACCGGCTCACCGCCGAGCTCGGCCTCGACCGCGAGCGCGCGCTGGGGTGGACCGTTGCGCAGACCGTCGCCTGGTCCGCGGGAGACGACTACGTCCCCGCGCACGTCGAGGCCGTCGGCTGGCTGCTCGAGAGCGCATGACCCTCACTGCGGTCCTCTTCGACGTCGACTTCACGCTCGTGCGCCCGGGGCCGGAGCTCGGGCCCGAGGGCTACGTGCGCGCGGGCGAGCGACACGGCCTCGAGCTGGTCGCGGAGCGCTACGACGAGGCGCGGACGACTGCCCTCGTCGACCTGAAGCGCAGCCCGGACCTGGAGCACGACGACGCCGTCTGGGTCGCCTTCACGGAGCGGATCGTGCTGGGCATGGGCGGGACGCGCCCGGCGTCGCACGACTGCGCCGCCGAGATCACGCGCGGCTGGGAGCGGCACGAGAACTTCGAGCTGTACGAGGACACGCTCCCCGTGCTCGAGGAGCTACGGCGTGCGGGGGTCAAGATCGGCCTCGTCTCGAACTCCGCGCGCGACCTGCACGAGTTCGCCCGGCACCACGCGCTCGAGATAGACGCGGGCATCAGCTCGTTCCACCACGGAAGGACCAAGCCGCACCCGTCGATCTTCCGCGCCGTGTTGGACCTGCTGGAGGTCCCGCCGGCCGACGCCGCGATGGTCGGAGACACCGTCGAGGACGACGTCGAGGGCGCGCGGGCGATGGGCATGCAGGCGATCCTGCTCGACCGGCTCGGCATGCACCCGGACTTCGAGCCCCGCCTCGAGAGCCTCTGGGCCCTACCTGCGGCCTTGGGGCTCCCTAGACTCTGAGCGATGGCAGCCTGGCTCGCCTGGGCGATCGCCGCGGTTCTGCTGGCCGT
Source organism: Actinomycetota bacterium (assembly GCA_039648875.1). Lineage (GTDB taxonomy): Bacteria > Actinomycetota > Thermoleophilia > Gaiellales > Gaiellaceae > Palsa-739. The sequence goes on along the minus strand of JBBWZD010000160.1, from coordinate 1,604 downwards.
CGGCGAGATCCTCACCCCCGGGCTCTTCTTCCTCGGGCCGGTCGCCCTGGCGGCCGCGGCGGGCGCGGTCGCCGCCGTGCTCGGGGCGCCGCTGTGGCTCCAGCTCGCGGTGTTCGCGCTCGGGTCACTCGCGTCGCTGGCGTTCCTGCGGCCGCTCGCACGGGCACACCTGACGATGCCGGCGGCGATCCGCACGGGCTCCGCCGCGCTCGAGGGGGCGCGGGCGACGGTGGTGCAGCGGGTGGACGGGCAGGGCGGCCGCGTCCGGATCGGCGGCGAGGTATGGTCGGCGCGGTCGTACGTTCCGGACCAGGTGTTCGAGGCCGGAGTGCAGGTCGAGGTGGCGAAGATCGAGGGCGCGACGGCGCTCGTCTACGAGTAAAGGAGCTCCGCATGGTGGGTCTGGTCATCGTCCTCGTGGTCGTCGTGTTCGTGCTCGTGGTGCTCGCCCGCACGATCCGGATCGTCCCGCAGGCTCGCGCCGGCGTGATCGAGCGCCTCGGCCGCTACCAGCGCACGCTCACGCCGGGCCTCGCGATCGTCGTGCCGTTCGTCGACCGGCTCCGGCCGCTGATCGACCTGCGCGAGCAGGTCGTCTCGTTCCCGCCGCAGCCGGTGATCACGGAAGACAACCTGGTCGTGAACATCGACTCCGTCATCTACTTCCAGGTGACCGAGCCGAAGGCGGCCACGTACGAGATCGCGAACTACATCCAGGCGATCGAGCAGCTCACGGTGACGACGCTGCGCAACGTGATCGGCGGCATGGCGCTCGAGAAGACGCTCACGTCCCGGGACGAGATCAACTCGCAGCTGCGCGGGGTGCTCGACGAGGCGACCGGCAAGTGGGGCATCCGGGTCAACCGCGTCGAGCTGAAGGCGATCGACCCGCCCGCCTCGATCAAGGACACGATGGAGAAGCAGATGCGCGCCGACCGCGAGAAGCGGGCCGCGATCCTGCAGGCGGAGGGCCTGAAGCAGTCCGCGATCCTCACCGCGGAAGGCGAGAAGCAGGCGGCGATCCTGCGCGCCCAGGGCCAGCGCGAGGCGGTGATCCTGCAGGCCGAGGGCCAGGCGAAGGCGATCGGCACCGTCTTCCGCGCCATCCACGAGGGCAATCCCGACCCACAGCTGCTCGCCTACCAGTACCTGCAGACGCTGCCCCAGATCGCGCAGGGGGAGTCGAACAAGGTCTGGATCATCCCCAGCGAGTTCCAGCAGGCGCTCGGCCGCATCGGCGGCGCGCTCGGCGGCCGCTCGGACGACACGACTCCGACTTAGAGCCCGAGTTCCGCCCGCCAGCGCTCCGTGTGCGCGCCGGCGGCGGGGGCGCGGCCGGGGGGCGGGGTGCCGAGATCGACCGCGGCCTCGGCGAGCGTCGCGACGGGGCCGACGCACACGTCCTCGTCGTCGCAGAGGGCCAGCCAGTGCGCGAGCGGCTTCGCAGCGAGAACGCCTGCGAGCTCCGCCGCGAGCTCCTCCTGCTCGGCGTCGTATTGCCGCCCGGCGAGCTCCGGCAGGCCGAGCAGCTCGCAGAGGCGCCGGAAGAACTTCGGCTCGAGCGCCCCCACCGTCAGGTGTCGCCCGTCCGCCGTCGCGTAGGT
>JBBWZD010000121.1:0-4565 GCA_039648875.1 Actinomycetota bacterium | reverse complement strand
GTTCGGGGTGCGCGACACCACGGCCGGCAGCGCGGTCGCCGTGACCTCCGCGCGCTGCCGCGCAGCACCCGGCTCGGCTCGGGCACGGGTCGTCGGCGGCCGGGCGACCTGCGCCGTGCACACGCCGCTGCGGGCTCGCGGTGCGCTCCTCCGCGGCACGCTTACCGCGACGGTCGGCGGCCGCCGCTTCACGCGCCGCTTCTCCGTTCGGCTGCGGTAGCGCCTACGCCAGCTTCTCGCGCACGATCTGGCTGACGACGGAGCCGTCGGCCCGGCCCGCGATCTGCGGCATCACGTCGGCCATCACGCGGCCGAGGTCGGCCATGCTCGTCGCCCCGACCTCGGCGATCGCGTCGTCGACGATCTCCTCGATCTCGTCCTCGGCGAGAGGCTCGGGCATGAACTCCTCGAGGATCGCGAGCTCTCGCTCCTCCGCCGACGCCTGCTCCTCGCGGCCGCCGGAGCGGAACGCCTCCGCCGCCTCGACGCGGCGCTTCCGCTCCCGCTGCAGCACCTGCAGCTCCTCGTCCTCCGAGAGAGGGCGCTGAAGCTCCTTCTGCGAGCCCTTGAGCGCGTTGAGGATCAGCCGAAGCGCGTCGCGGCGCTCGGCGTCCCGCTCCTTCATCGCCTCCTTCAGCTCCGACTCGATCGTGTCGATCCGGCTCACGCCATCCTCCCGGTCAGTCCGCCGCCCAGCACGTGCCAGTGCAGATGGAAGATCGTCTGCCCCGCCCCCAGACCCGCGTTGACGACCACACGGTAATCGGTCAGCCCCTGTTGCGCAGCGACTTCGGCGACGAACTCGAGCATCCGCTTCGTCTCGTCGGGCGAGAACTCCGCGATGTGGTGGAAGCTCTCGACGTGCCGCTCGGGCAGCACCAGCAGGTGCGTCGGCGCCTGCGGCTGGATGTCTCGGATCGCGGCGAACCCGTCGATGCGCGCGACGTGGTCGCCTTCGCGGTACAGCTTGCAGAACAGGCACTCGTCGCTCAAGCCGCCAGAACTCCCTCGTCCGTCACGCCGGCGCCGCGGACCCGGACGAGCTCGCCGACGGGAGCGGCGCCGTCGAGCAGCCACGGCGTGTAGTCGTCGCCGTAGCCGCGGCCGGGCCGGTCGACGAGCACGACGTCGTCCCGGCCGACCTTCGTGCGCCAGCGGGCGAGGCACGCCGAGTGCGACGCATCCCGGAGGCGGGCGGCGCGCTCCTTCTTCACGCGCGGAGGGACGAGGTCGTCCTCCGCGGTGACGGTGCCGGGCCGCGGCGAGTACGGGAACACGTGCACCTTGGTCAGGCCCGCCTCCCGTACGGCGGCGAGGGTGTTCTCGAACGCCCGCTCGTCCTCGGTCGGGAAGCCGACGATCACGTCGCTCGTGAGGTTGATGTCCTCCCGCAGCGGGGCGAGGCGGCGCAGGAAGGTGGCCACCGTGTAGCGGCGGCCCATCGCGCGCAGGACGGCGTCGTCGCCCGACTGGAGCGGCACGTGCAGGTGGCGGCCCAGCGCCGGCGTCTCGCGCAGGGCCGCGACGAGGCGGTCGTCGACGTGGTTGATCTCGATCGAGGAGAGGCGGAGGCGCCTGAGCCCGGGCGTCGCGCCCACCTCCCGCACGAGGCGCGGGAGGTCGTAGCCGGCGGCGCGGTCGCGGTAGCAGCCGAGGTTGATGCCGGTGAGGACCACCTCCCGATGACCCTGCTCCACGCGCCGCGCGACCTCGGCCAGCACCCCCGGCGCGCTCCGGCTGCGGGAGGGGCCGCGCACGAGCGGGATCACGCAGAAGTTGCACGAGAAGCTGCAGCCGTCCTGGACCTTGACGAATGCCCGCACGCGGTCGAGGCGGGCGTCAGCCTGCACGCAGCCGATCGCGCCGACGTCGCGCGCGACCACGTCGGGCGTCTCCTCGCTGCGGCGCGGGACGACGAGGACGTTCTCCGGCAGGCCGGCGAAGGCGTCGGCGGCGAGGTTCGCGGCGCAGCCGGTCACGTACACGCGGCGGTGCGTCCGCGCCGCCCGCGACGCCTCCTTCCGCGACTTGGCGACGGCCTCTCCGGTCACGCAGCACGTGTTGACGACCGCCACGTCGGCGCCGTCGGCGCGCTCGAGGTGCCCGTCCGCGAGCAGCCGCTCGCGCACCTCGTGCGCGTCGACGTGCGACACCTTGCAGCCGAGGAAGCGGACCGAGAACGTCGCCACCGGCGGCATGTAATCAGGTGCGCTCGAGCAGGTCGGCGGACCAGCCGCCGCACGTCCGGCGACTCCGGCGCCGCCACCCGTGGAGCTGGGGCTCGTCCCGCTCGAGATAGCCGGAGGCGACGAGCAGTCGCCCGTCGAGACGCGGCGCCAGCCGCTCGACGAGGTCCAGCGCGAGGTTGGCGACGGCGACCTGCGCCGCCGGGAGCTCGTCGACCAGCGCGTCCGCGCGGCGCGCAGCGACCTCGACGCCGTTGACGCGCGCATTCGCGAGCGTGGCCTCGACAGCCGCCTCGTCCACGTCGACGCCGCCCACGGGCTCGAAGCCCAGCTTCGCCGCGGCGATCGCCAGCACGCCCGAGCCGCAGCCGACGTCCAGGAGGCCGGCCGGCGGCAGCTCCTGGAGCAGCTCGAGGCAGAGCCGCGTCGTCGGGTGCGCGCCCGTGCCGAAGGCTCGGCCGGGGTCGACGACGACCGGAAGAGCATCGTCCGGCGGCGGCTCCCACGGTGGGCCGACCCAGAGCCGGCCGACCCTCACGCCGTGATGGAACGCGCGCCATGCGTCCTCCCAGCCGGGTGCGACAGCCGTGGCGGCCACCCGGTCGAACCGCTCTCCTAGCGCACGCTCTCCGGCCGCGTCGGCGTAGACGGCAAAGCCCTCCTCGACCTCCTCGACGCCGGCCGGGAAGAGCTCGAGCAGCAGAGCCAGCTCCGGCTCGCCGCCGGCGAGAACGACCCGTCTGATGCCGCCGCTCAGCGGAGGAACACGCTCTTGAGCTTCTCGAACAGGCCCTCGTCTGCGCTGTAGGTCGCCTCGTCCGAGTGCGACTCGAACTCCGCCAGCAGCCGCCGCTGCTCCTCGGACAGGTGCCGCGGCACGACGACGTTGACGAGCACGCGATGGTCGCCGCGGCCGAAGCCCTGCAGGACGGGCATGCCACGGCCGCGCAGGACGACGATCTGCCCGGGCTGCGTGCCCGCCGCGAGCTCGAGCGCCTCCTCGCCGTCGAGCGTCGGGATCGTCACGGTGGCGCCGAGCGCCGCCTGGCTCATCGTCAGGTCGACCGTCGAGAAGACGTCGTTGCCCTCGCGCACGAAGCGCGGGTCGGGCCTGACGCGCACCTGGACGTACACGTCGCCGGCGCCGGCGCCGAGGCGGCCGGCATGGCCCTCGCCGGTGAGCCTGATGCGCTGGCCGTCGTGGATCCCACGCGGAATCTCCACGTCGAGCCGCCGCTCGTCGAGCAGCCGGCCGGCGCCGCCGCATGCCGTGCACGGCTCCTGGATGAGCCGCCCGGAGCCGGCGCACGCCCCGCACGCCTGCGTGCGGACGAACTCGCCGAACACGCTCCGCGAGACGTGCTGCACCCGGCCCGCGCCGCCGCAGCTCGGGCAGGTCGTGATCGCCGTTCCGGGCTCGGCGCCGTCGCCGCTGCAGCGCGCGCACGGCACGGCGACCTCGAAGGGCACCTCGCGCGTGGTGCCGTGCGCGGCGTCAACGAGGTCGATCTCGACGGCCGCCGCTAGGTCCGCGCCGCGCGTGCGCCCGCGGGAGCCGCCGGCGAGGACGTCCTCGCCGAAGAACGCCGAGAAGAGGTCCGAGAGGCTGCCGAAGTCGAAGTGGCCGGGCTGGAAGCCGCCGCCGCGGAGGCCGGCATGGCCGTAGCGGTCGTACAGCTCGCGCGTCTCCGACTTCGAGAGAACCTCGTACGCCTCGACGATCTCCCGGAAGCGCTCCTCCGCGTCCGGCGCCTCGGAGACGTCGGGGTGCAGCTCGCGCGCGAGGCCGCGGAAGGCGCGTTTGATCTCGGCCTCGCTCGCGTCGCGCGTGACGCCCAGCAGCTCGTAGTAGTCGCGCTCGGTGGTCGCCATCGCCGCGAACGCTAGCGTTCGTCGTAGACCGACTCGACGAAGCGGGAGAGCTCGGACGCGGCCGAGCGGACTGCGCCGAGGGCCTTCTCGTAGTCCATGCGCACCGGCCCGACGAGGCTGACGGCGCCGAGCGCCCGGTGCACGAGCCCGTAGCAGGCGCCGACGAGCGCCACCTCGCGCAGCGCCGGGTGGTCGAGGTCGCGGCCGACGCGGACGAACGGCCGGCGGAGGTCCTGCGAGGAGCCGCCGAGGACGTCGAGCAGCGCCGCCCGCTTCTCGACGAGCTCGAACAGGTTGCGGTAGGCCTCGAGCTCGTCGGCCCTCACCTCGCCGAGGAGGTCGGCTGCGCCGCCCACGTACAGCCGCTGCTCCGCCGAGAGGAGCTCCGTGAACGCCGGGCGGAGCGCCGCGAGGAACGCGCGCTCGCGCGCGGCGAGGCCGGGATCCTCGAAGCGCCGGCGCAGCAGCGACGTCCCGAGCTGGAGGCCCGCCACCGTCTCGTTCAGG
>JBBWZD010000083.1:0-8424 GCA_039648875.1 Actinomycetota bacterium | reverse complement strand
CGGGGGCGCCCCCGAGACGTTCCGGAGGAGGAGGACCAGATGTCGGTGCTGATTCGCGGCGGTCGCGTCGTCACCGCCGCCGACGACTACGTCGCGGATCTCTACGTCGAGGACGAGACGATCTCGCTGATCGGCGAGTCGCTCGACCTGGCAGCCGACAGGGTGATCGACGCCCGGGGCAAGTACGTCCTGCCCGGCTGCGTCGACCCGCACACGCACCTCGACATGCCGTTCGGCGGCACGGTCACGATCGACGACGTCGAGTCCGGCCAGACCGCGGCTGCGTTCGGCGGCACGACGTGCCACGTCGACTTCGTCATCCAGCCGCAGGGCTCGACGTTCGGGGCCGCGCTCGAGCAGTGGCGCGCCAAGGCCGAGGGCAAGCAGCTGATCGACATGGGCTACCACATGGCGGTGACCGACCTGAAGGAAGGCGGCACGCTGGAGGAGCTTGCCTCGCTGCCGGAGCAGGGCGTCACCTCCTACAAGCTGTTCATGGCCTACAAGGGCGCGCTCATGGTCGACGACGAGACGCTCTTCAGGACGATGGAGGTCGCGGCGAAGACGGGCGCGCTCGTGCTGGTGCACGCCGAGAACGGCGACGCGATCGACGTGCTCGTACAGCGGGCGCTGGCGGAGGGGAAGACGGAGCCCCGCTACCACGCCCTCACGCGGCCGCCCGAGACGGAGGGCGAGGCGACCAACCGCGCCATCCAGCTCGCCCGGATCGCCGGCTGCCCCCTCTACGTGGTCCACGTCTCGTGCAAGGAGTCGGTCGAGCCGATCGCACTCGCGCGGGAGAAGGGGTGGGACGTCTGGGGCGAGACGTGCACGCAGTACTTCTTCGTCGACTCCGAGTACCTCGAGAAGCCGGGGTTCGAGGGCGCGAAGTACGTCTACACGCCGCCGCCGCGCGACAAGTCGAACCAGGAGGTGCTCTGGAACGCGGTGCGGAGCGACGTGCTCTCGGCCGTCTCGACCGACCACTGCGCCTTCCTCTGGGACGGCCAGAAGACGCTCGGCCGCGACGACTTCTCCAAGATCCCGAACGGCGCCCCCGGCCTCGAGAACCGGCTGCAGATGATCCACGAGCACGGCGTTCGCGCCGGCCGGATCTCGCTCAACCGGATGGTCGAGCTGCTCGCCACCAACCCCGCCAAGCTGTTCGGGCTCTACCCGCGCAAGGGCACCGTCGCGGTCGGCTCCGACGCCGACCTCGTCGTCTTCGACCCCGAGAGGCGGGTGACGATCTCCGCGGCCACGCACCATTCGAGGTCCGACTACAACCTGTTCGAGGGCTCGGAGGTCACCGGCTCCCCCGAGGTCGTGCTGCTGCGGGGGCACGTGCTCGTCGAGAACGACGAGCTGCTGGCCGCTCCCGGAGTCGGGCGCTTCGTGGCGCGGGCGCCGTTCGGGCGGGAGCTGACGCGCCGGCCCGCAGCCGTCGCGCCTTAACGTCGCCCAAACAAAGCTGACGTACCGTCGGCGCGGTCGTGGCGTCCAGGGTCTGGAGGAGCGTCGCCGTCCTCGCCGCGCTGGCCGCGGCGGCCGTGGCGGCTCCCGGCGGCGCGCCCGCCGCGAGCTACGCGAAGGGCGTCGACGTCTCGCGCTGGAACGGCCCGATCGACTGGCTGCAGGTCGTCGGCGACGGCTACAGCTTCCTGTTCGCCAAGGCGACCGAGTCGACGACGTTCGTCGACGTCACCTACGCGGTCAACCGCCTCGGCACGCAGGGGGTGGGCCTTCGCCTCGGCGCCTACCACTTCGCCCGCCCGGCCGGCGCGAGCGACGCTGCCGCGGTCGCGAGCGCCACCGCGCAGGCCGACCACTTCGTCGACGTCGCCCAGCCGAAGGCCGGCGACCTGCCGCCGGTGCTCGACCTGGAGGCGAACGGTGGCCTCGGCCGGAGCCGCCTGGCGCGCTGGGCGCAGGCATGGCTCGACGAGGTGCTCGCCCGCACCGGTGTCAGCGGCGTCGTCTACGCGTCTCCGGCCTTCTGGAAGAGCTCGCTGGGCGACACGACGTTCTTCGCCGGCCAGGGGCACAAGCTGTGGGTCGCCCACTGGACGACGAGCGGCGCGCCGTCCGTGCCGGCGGCGAACTGGGGCGGCACCGGCTGGACGTTCTGGCAGTGGACCGACTGCGCGCGGGTGCCCGGCGTCGCCCACTGCAGCGACGGCGACCGCGCGAACGGCCCCTCCGTCCTCCCGTTCACGCTGCCCGTCTTCCCGCGCGGCGCACCGGCTGCGAGCTCGCCGCCGACGATCGTGGGAGCCGCGAGGGTCGGCGCCCGCCTCGCCGCCGTCGCCGGGATCTGGAGCGGCGGCAAGCCGGTCTCCTTCACGTACCAGTGGCAGAGATGCGGCGCCGCCGGCGGCGGCTGCGCGCCGCTTCCCGGCGCCACCCTCGACACGTACGCGCCCACCGCCGCCGACCTCGGCCGCAGGATCGCGGTCTCCGTCACCGCGACGGGCGACGGCGGCAGCGCGACCACCGCCTCGCCGCCGAGCCTCCCCGTGAAGCCGGCCGCCTCGGGAACGGCCTCCTCTCCGGTCGCGCTCACCCCGCCCGAGCTCTCCGGCGCGCCGCAGGTCGGGCAGAGGCTCCGCGGCACCGCGGGCACCTGGAGCGGCTCCCCCACCTCATTCGCCTACCGGTGGCGGCGGTGCAACACCGCCGGAGCGAGCTGTGCGGCCATCGCGGGCGCGACCGGGCCCGGCTACACGGCCACGCCCGGCGACCTTCGCGCGACGCTGTCGCTCGTCGTCACCGCGACCGGCCCCGGCGGCGCGCAGTCGGCGACCGCTCCCACGAGCGCCGTCGTCGTGGCGGCCCCGGTCCCGCGGGCGGTCGCCGGCTCGCTCGTGGCGCAGCCGGGGCTGGCGGGCGCAGTCGTCGCGAGCGACGGGCGGGCCACGGTGACCTGGCAGCCGGGAGCCGTTCCTGCCGGCACCACCGTCTCCCTCCGCCCGACCGACGGCCCGCCGGCGCTGCCGCGGACGGGTCTGTCGCTGACGCTGACGCCGGCGCGCCGGATGCTGCCCTGGCCGTTGGACGTCGCCTATCCCGCGGCACCCCTGCAGCAGATCGCCGGCTTCTCCCCCGCCGGCCCGGCCTGGCTGCCGCTCGGGACACTCGCGACGCCGACCCTGCCGGCGGGCCTGAGCCAAGGCGTCTACGCCGACGGCTCGACGCTGCACGTGCTGACTCGCCAGGCGGGCCGGATCGCGCTCTTCCGGCGGGGCGGCTGGGGCGACCCGCGCCGCATCTCGCCGCGGCCGCCCGTGCTCCGCGCGTCGACGGGCGCGCACGTGACCCGACTGGGACCGGACGCTGTCCTGCTCGCGGCTCGCCTCTCCACGACGTCACAGGCCCAGGTGAAGGCGACGGCTCTCGCCACCCGCGGCGCGCGCCCGACGATCCTCGCCGGCTCGCCGCTCGACGTGCTCGCGCCGGGCGGCTTCACCATGCAGCTGCGCGTCGCCGGGCCTGGCCTCGGCCGCGGCGCGCTCGTGCGCGTCCGCCTCACCGCGCGAGACCCGTGGGGCCGCAGTGGCGCCCTCACGCTCGTCGGCCGCGCGCGGTAGCGCGGGTCAGCGGGTCTGGGGGAAGCCCAGGTCGACCTGCGAGGTGGCGGGGTCGGGCCAGCGCGAGGTGACGACCTTGCCGCGCGTGTAGAAGTCGATGCCCTCGGGACCGTAGACGTGACGGTCGCCGAAGAGCGAGCCCTTCCAGCCGCCGAAGGAGTAGTAGGCGACCGGCACCGGGATCGGCACGTTGATCCCGACCATGCCCGCCTGCACGTCGAACTGGAAGCGCCGGGCGACCCCGCCGTCGCGCGTGAAGATGGCGGTGCCGTTGCCGTACGGGCTCTCGTTGACGAGCCGCACGGCCTCGTCGTACGTCGCGACGCGCGTCACCCCCAGCACGGGCCCGAAGATCTCGTCCTCGTAGGCCTTCATGCCGGGCCCGACGTCGTCCAGGAGCGACGGCCGGAGGAAGAAGCCCTCGCCCGGGACGTCCGTGCGCCCGTCGACCAGCACCGTCGCGCCCTCGCCGGGCGCGTTCTCGACGTACGAGGCGACGCGGTCGCGGTGCTCCTTCGTCACGAGGGGCCCCATCTCCGACGCCGGATCCATGCCGTCGCCGACCTTGACCTTCGGGATCCGGTCTCGGATCGCCTCGACCAGCGGCCCCGCCGCGTCGCCGACGGCGACGACCTGCGAGATCGCCATGCACCGCTCGCCGGCCGAGCCGTACGCGGCCGAGATCGCGGCGTCGGCGGCCATACCGATGTCGGCGTCGGGTAGCACGATCATGTGGTTCTTGGCTCCGCCGAGCGCCTGGCACCGCTTGCCGTGCCGCGTCGCGGTCTCGTAGACGTAGCGTGCGACGGGGGTCGAGCCGACGAAGGAGACGGCGGCGATCTCCGGGTGCTCGAGCACGGCGTCGACGGCGACCTTGTCGCCGTGGACGACGTTGAAGACGCCGTCGGGCACGCCCGCCTCCTGCAGCAGCTCCGCCGTCCAGAGCGACGCAGAGGGGTCCTTCTCGGACGGCTTCAGCACGAACGTGTTGCCGCACGCGAGCGCGGGAGCCCACATCCACATCGGCACCATCGCCGGGAAGTTGAACGGCGTGATACCGGCCACGACGCCGAGGGGCTGCCGGATCGAGTAGACGTCGATGCCGGTCGACGCCTGCTCCGAGAACTCGCTCTTCAGCAGCGTCGGGATGCCGCAGCAGAACTCGATCACCTCGAGCCCGCGCGTGACCTCCCCCAGCGCGTCGGAGAGCACCTTGCCGTGCTCGGCGGTGAGGAGCTTCGCCGCCTCCTCGCGCCGCTCGTGCACGAGCTCGCGGATGCGGAAGAAGAGCTCGGCGCGCTTTGCGAGCGAGACGGCGCGCCAGCTCGGGTAGGCGTCCCTCGCCGCCCGGACGGCGCGGTCGACCTCCTCGGCCGTCGCGAAGTCGACGCTGCCGGAGTGACGTCCCGTCGCGGGGTTGAAGACCGGGCCGCTGCGGCCCGACTCGCCGGCGACGATGCGCCCGCCGATCCAGTGGCTGATCCGCTTCACGCCCGCGCGCTCCTCGACGGGCGGGGTTGCGAGCTCGGTCATGTCGAATCGCCTCCTTGGAGTTCGGAGGCCAGACTACAGCGGGACGGGCGGGAACTTGCTGGGAATGTGCTTCGGCAGCGAGCCGATCACGACCGCGATCTCGGTGTGGTTCGCGAGCAGGATCCGGCGCGGGTCGCCGCGGTAGCGTTTGCCGTTCACGTAGACGCGGATGCTGTCCGGCTTGCAGTAGCCGCCGACGCAGCGCCGGTTCAGCCGTACGCCCCACTCCACGAAGAACTGGCCGAGCCGGTTCGGAGTGCGCGTCCTCGTCTCCGTGTGCAGCAGCCCGTACGACGCGTGGGTGTGGAGCGGCGAGATGCACGGATGGCGGCACGCCGGGTTGATGCCGCCGTAGCCGACCGTGCCGTCCGGCAGCGTGCCGTGGTGCACCCGCGGGTCGTGGGTGTTGATGCCGATGCCGGCGGGGACCCGGACGTGGGCGCCGTTGACGAACACGTCCAGGTGGGAGTGGACGTGGTAGGCGAGCTGCTCGGCTGGCTCCGGCACGAGCCCTGCGAGCCGCGCTCTCTTCATGGCGTCACGCGGGGCCGGCCAGGGCGCGGCGCCGCTCTTCGGCCTCGGCGCACGCGGCGGGCCTCCGGCGAGCGTCGCGCCCGCGGCGGCGGCGAAGGCCGCGAGCAGGACGGCGGCGAGCGTCGAGAGCAGGATGCGGCGGGTCACGGGCAGGGCCAGCGTAGCCGGGTGCGTAAGATCGTCGTCTCCCGAGGAGAGGAGCGCGCGTGGCGACGATCGAGACGAATCCGCAGCTCGGCGAGCAGGTCCGCGAGGACGCCAAGCGCTACGTGCTGCACTCCTGGTCGGTCCAGGACGCGCTCGACCCGCTCCCGGTGGCGGGCGCGGAGGGCCGCTACTTCTGGGACTACGAGGGCAGGCGCTACCTCGACTTCGCCTCGCAGCTCGTCAACGTCTCGATCGGCCACCAGCACCCGAAGCTCGTCGCGGCGATCAAGGAGCAAGCCGACACGCTCTGCACGATCGGCCCCCCGATGGCGACCGAGCCGCGCTCGACGCTCGCGCGGCTGATCGCGGAGGTGACGCCCGGCGACATCTCCCTCACGTTCTTCACCAACGGCGGCGCCGAGGCGAACGAGAACGCGATCAAGCTGGCGCGGTGGTACACGGGGCGGCACAAGGTGGTCGCGCGCTACCGCAGCTACCACGGCGCGACCGCGGGCGCGATCTCGCTCACCGGCGACCCGCGCCGCTGGCCCGCCGAGCCGGGCATCCCGGGCGTCGTGCGCATGCTCGACCCGTACACGTACCGCTGCCCCGCGGGCCACCCCGACCCTTGCCCGGTCTGCACCGGCGCGCCGCACCTCGAGGAGCTCCTGATGTACGAGGGGCCGGAGACGGTCGCGGCGGTGATCCTCGAGACGGTCACCGGCACGAACGGGATCATCCCGCCGCCCGACGGCTACCTGCAGTCGATCCGCGAGACGTGCGACAGGCACGGGATCCTGCTCATCTGCGACGAGGTGATGGCCGGCTTCGGGCGTACCGGGAAGTGGTTCGCCGTCGACAACTGGGACGTCGTCCCCGACATCCTCACGATGGCGAAGGGGATCAACTCGGGCTACGTCCCGCTGGGCGCGATGACGGTGTCGGAGCCGATCGCCGAGTGGGTGCGCTCGCGCTACTTCGCCGGCGGGCTCACGTACTCCGGGCACCCGCTCGCGTGCGCGTCGGCCGTCGCGTCGATCGAGGCCTTCCGCGAGGAGGGGATCGTCGAGAACGCGGCCGAGATGGGCGAGTTCTTCCGCGGCGAGCTCGCACAGCTCGCCGAGCGCCACCCGTCGGTCGGCGACGTGCGCGGGCTCGGCTGCTTCTGGGGGCTCGAGCTCGTCAAGGACCGCGAGACGCGCGAGCCGCTCGTCCCCTTCAACGCGACCGGCGAGGCGGCGAAGCCCATCGCGGCGCTGATGAAGCGCGGGCTCGAGCGCGGGCTGTACCTGATGTCGCACTGGAACGTCGTGATGGTGTGCCCGCCGCTGACGATCACGCGCGAGGAGGCCGAGGAGGGACTCGCGGCGCTCGACGACGCGCTCGCCGTGGCCGACGAGTTCTGCGCCTAGGCGTTCGCCGGACCTGTCCCGACCACGCCCGCCGTGACCGTTCCGTCACGCTTTCGTGCGCGGTCCGTTCCGGCGTCTGACACCGGGGAGCGGCCGGAGCGCGCGCCGCGCGACGCGTGCGGTGAACCCGTTGACGGGCACGTGACGCCGACCGCGCCCGGGCGACCGCGTGACGGTTCGGGCACGGCGTCCGACACCGGGGGGCGGACGCGGCGGCCGTGGCCGGAGCGGCCGAGCCGCGCGGAGTTCTGCTAGACACCACCGCGTGATCCCGGAGGACGTCCGCCGCTACGCAGAGGATCCCGCGGCGCACGGGCCGGAGCTCCCGCCCGAGTCGGGGTTCACGCGGATCCTGACCGACCGCTACTGCATCGTGCTCGGGCCGGTGCCGACGTTCACGAGCGTCAGCCGGCTGCGCCTCGACCCCGACCAGGTTGCGGAGGCGCTCGCGGAGGTGCGCGCGCTCGTCGCGGGCCGCCGCCACCGCGACGCGATCTGGTGGGTGGGCGACTCCGCGGCGCCGTCGGACCTCGCCGACCGGCTCGTCGCGCACGGGCTCGTCCCCGACGACCGCCCCGGCTCCGAGCCGCACGCGACGGCGATGGCGCTCGTCGAGGAGCCGCCGCCCGCGCCGGAGGGGATCGTCGCGCGCCGCGTCGAGTCGCTCGAGGAGTACCGCACGGCGAACGCCGTCTCCGCGGAGGCGTTCGGCGCGCGCGCGGAGGAGCGCGCGGCGTGGGACGCGATCGCGGAGGAGCGCTTCGAGGCGGAGCGGCGCGGCCACGCGCCGCGGACGTACCTCGCGTTCGTCGACGGCGAGCCGGTCGGCGTCGCGCGCGCCGTCTTCGACCCGGTCGCGGCGCTCCTGATCAGTGGCGGCGTGCTCGAGCGCGCGCGCGGCCGCGGCGTGTACCGCGCGCTCGTGCGGGCGCGGTGGGACGACGCCGTCGCCGAGGGGACGGCGGCGCTGACGACGCACGCCGGCTCGCAGTCGAGGCCGATCCTCGAGCGGCTGGGATTCGTCCCCGTCGCCGAGATCGACGTGCTCCTCGACCCGCACGAGTGACGCTCTCACCCGAGCTGCGCGAGTTCGCCGAGGACCCCACGCCGCACACCACGCTCGGCCCGGGCTTCCGCCGCTGGGTGACGGACGCCTACGTCCTCTTCCTCGGGCCGGTCGCGCACTTCACCGCCGTCAGCAGCGTGCGCAC
>JBBWZD010000061.1:0-2795 GCA_039648875.1 Actinomycetota bacterium | reverse complement strand
ACGGTGGCTGCGGCCAGGCCCATGTCCTCGACGCAGATCCACTCGCGCGGGCTGTGGGCGTCGTGGCCGCCCGTGAAGACGTTCGGCGTCGGCAGCCCCATCTCGGTCAGCGCGGAGCCGTCGGTGCCGCCGCGGATCGGCGTCTGCCTCGGCTCGAGCCCCACCCTGCGCACCGCCTCCGCCAGGTTGGCGACGATCTCCGGCCGCTGCTCCAGCGCGGCGCGCGGGTTCCGGTACTGGATGCGCGACTCGACGTCGATCGAGCAGCGGGGATCGGCGGCCGCGACCTCCCCGGCGAGGCTGCGCAGGTACTCGACGTGCCGGTCGAGCTCGTCGTCGTCGAAGTCGCGGGCGATGAAGCGAAGCTCCACCTCGCTGGAGTCGCCGGAGACGAGAACCGGGTGGACGAAGCCCTCGCGGTCCTCGGTCGTCTCGGGCGAGAGCCGGTCCTCGGGCAGGCGCTCGACGATCGCCGCCACGAGCTTGATCGCGTTGACGAGCTCGCCCTTCGCCCAGCCGGGATGGATCGCCCGGCCGCGGATCCGCAGCCGCACCTGGGCGCCCGAGAACGTCTCCTGCTGGATCTCGCCCGCGGTCGAGCCGTCGAGCGTGTACGCGGCGACCGCGCCGAAGGGCCCGACGGGAAAGTGGGTGACGCCGCGCCCGACCTCCTCGTCCGGGTTGAACGCGACCTTCACCGGCCCGTGCGGCACCTCCGGATGCGCCACGAGATGTCCGACGGCCGCCATGATCTCGGCCACCCCGGCCTTGTCGTCCGCGCCGAGCAGCGTGGTGCCGTCGGTCGTGATCAGCTCGTGGCCGACGTGGTGCTCGAGCTGCGGCGACTCGGCGGGCCGGATGACCTGGCCGGAGGAGCCGAGCTGGATGTCGCCGCCCTCGTACCGGATCCGCTGCGGCCGCACTCCGGCGCCGCTGACCTCGCGGGCCGTGTCGACGTGCGCGAAGAAGGCGATCGCCGGCACCTCGTGCTCGACCGTCGAAGGCACGGTGCCGGTCACGTAGCCGTGCTCGTCGATGCCGGCGTCGGCGACGCCGAGCTCCTGCAGCTCGCGGCAGAGCAGGCGCAGCAGGTCGAGCTGCTTCTCCGTGCTGGGGTAGGTCTCGGAGTCCTCGCTCGACTGCGTGTCGATGCGGACGTAGCGGAGGAACCGCTCCGCTGCGTCCTCCGCGAGCTGCGCGGCGAGCGTCGCCTCGGTGCCGGTTGCCATTGCCCGGAGTCTACGCACGGGTCGAGTAGCTTCTCGCCGCATGTCCCGTCTCGACGAGGTCCTCCCCGGAATCGACGTGCGCGACCGGCACGAACTGGCGACGGAGACGCGGGTCGAGGCCACCGACGCCGCCTCCCGCCGCGCCTTCCGGCGCTATTGGCTCGCCGTCGGGCAGTTCTCCGCGCTGGTCCGCCGCCGGTGGCTCGCGGCCGCGGAGCGCGCGCTGCGTTGACGGCGGTCGCGCTCGCCTGCCTCTCGGCCCTCCTGTTCGGCGCGATGAGCGTCGGCCTGCGGATCGGCCTCACGCGCTACCCCGACACCGACCTCGCGACCCTCGCCACGGTCGCGGGGGCTCTCGTGGTGGCCCTCGTCGCGGCTGCGGCCGAGGCTCCCCACCGGGGCGTGCACGCCGCCGCAGCGTGGCCGTTCGTGCTCGCCGGCCTGCTCTCGCCCGGTGCGGGTCAGATTCTCGTGACGGTGGCGATCCGGGAGGCGGGCGCGTCGCGCGTGTCGATCGTGCTCGGCGCCGCGCCGCTCGTCGCGGTGACGATCGCGCTCGTCGCGCTCCACGAGCCGGTGCGGGCGCCGCTCGTCGCGGGCGCCGTCCTGATCGTGCTCGGGGGAGCCGAGCTCGCGTGGGAGCGGGGGAGGCCGGAGCACCTGCGACGCGTCGGGCTGCTCTTCGCCTTCGGCGCCACGGTGATGTTCTCGGTGCGCGACAACCTCCTGCGCTGGCTCTCGCGCGACACGCCCGTGCCGCCGGCGGTCGCCTCGGTCGCCGCCCTCCTCGGCGGCGCCCTCCTCGTCGCTCTCGTGCTCGGGCCGCGGGTGCGCGGGGCGTCCCTGCGGCACGCGTACCCGTTCCTCGGCGCCGGCGTCCTCTTCGGGCTCTCGTACGTCTCGCTCTACGAGGCCTACTACCGCGGCCGGGTCAGCGTCGTCTCGCCGCTCGTCGCAACCGAGTCCCTCTGGGGCGTCGGCCTCTCGGTGCTCTTCCTCCGACGGACGGAGCTGGTCGGCCGGCGGCTGCTGCTCGGCACGCTCCTGATCGTCGCCGGCGGCGCGCTCATCGGGGTCTTCCGCTAACGACGAAAGAGCACCGCGGCCACGTTCGCGCCGGCGATCGCGATCCAGGCGACGATCGCGACGGCGATGCCGCCGCCGCCGGGCGCGTTCTGGAGGGCCACGGCGGTGACGGGGATGCCGAGCCCGATCGACCCGAGGATGAGCGGCGTGACGGCGTGGTGCTCCTGCTTCTCGGGCACCGGGCGCGTCCGCAGCCGCTCCTCGAGCCGCTTCTCGATCCGGTCGACCATCGCCTCGACGATCTCCGGCTCGTAGTCGGGCCCGAGCTCCCGGCGGGCCTCGAGCGCCGCCTCCACGTCCCTGCGCTCCAGCATGCACCGACGATACGCCCCGCCGCGCCGCTCGTCAAGATCTGCTATAACAAGGCTCAGATTTTCTCACTAGGAGGAAGAAGGAACTATGGCAAAGACGATAGGCATCGACCTGGGCACCACGAACTCGTGCATGGCCGTGCTCGAGGGCGGCGAGCCGACGGTCATC
>JBBWZD010000199.1:0-20012 GCA_039648875.1 Actinomycetota bacterium | reverse complement strand
TCCGCCCGGGCGCGACGGAGTTGACGGTGATGCCGCGCGGCCCGAGCTCCCGCGCGAGCGTCTTGAGCCACCCGCTCACCGCGGGCCGGAGGGTGTTCGACAGGGCGAGGTGGGGCGTCGGCTCCTTTGCCGCGAGCGAGCCGATGGCGAGGACGCGGCCGCCGGGGCTGCGCTCGAGGTGCGGGAGGCACAGCCGCACGAGGCGAACCGCGGGCAGGAGCAGCAGCTCGAGCGCCTGCTCGAGCGACTCGGGAGTGACCTCGGTGCCGGTTCCCGGGGGCGGCCCGCCCGCGTTCCAGACGAGGACGTCGAGGCCGCCGAACGCGCGCACGGCCGTCTCGACCGCGAGCTCGAGGTCGTGCGCGATCGTGACGTCGCCCCGGACGGCCAGCGCGCCGATGCGGTCGGCTTCCCGCTGGAGCACGTCGCGGCGCCGCGCGAGCATCGCGACGTTCGCGCCCTCACCGGCGAGCGCCTCGGCGGTCGCGAGGCCGAGGCCGGACGAGGCGCCCGTGACGAGCCCGGTGCGGCCCGTCAGTCCGAGATCCACGACGCAGGTCGGGTGCCGGAGCTTGCAAGCACGCGCGTCGTCATGCCGCCGCGCGCGTTGAAGACGCCCTCCACCTCCACGAAGCGCGGTGCGCCGTCCGCGACGAGCCGGTCGAGCACCTCGTTCACGACCTCCTCCTGGAAGATCGGCCGGCCGCGGAAGCCGCCCAGGAAGTCGCGCAGCGACTTCAGCTCGAAGAGCTTCTCGTTCGGGACGTAGCGGATGGTCAGCTCGCCGAAGTCGGGCGCGTCGGTCAGCGGGCAGATCGACGTGAACTCGGGCGCCTCGAGCTCGACGAGGTACTCGCGGCCGGAGAAGCGGTTGTCGAGGGTATCGATCACGAGCCGGAGGGTACCCAGCGGCGGAAGCCGCCCTCGGAGTCGACGTCGCCACCGCCAGGGCTCCCTTGGAGACCGCGTACGCGAGCTCGCCCGTCATCGGGGCGAGGTGCGCTCGCGAGCTCAGCAGAACGACGCTGCCGCGCGCGCTCTCGCACTGCGAGAGCGTCCTTCAGGTCGTCAGGACGCCGACGACCTCGCGGACGGCCTCGGCGG
Source organism: Actinomycetota bacterium (assembly GCA_039648875.1). Taxonomy (GTDB): domain Bacteria; phylum Actinomycetota; class Thermoleophilia; order Gaiellales; family Gaiellaceae; genus Palsa-739. The sequence goes on along the minus strand of JBBWZD010000199.1, from coordinate 18,908 downwards.
ACGCCCTCAGCGCTTGCCGCTCCTCGTCCGAGAGGTCGAGCTCGACGATGTGCTCGATCCCGCCGGGGCCGAGCTTGACCGGCACGCCCATGTACAGCCCGTCGATCCCGTACTCCCCTTCGAGGTACGCCGTGCACGGGAGCACGCGCTTCTCGTCGAGCATGATCGAGTCGACCATCTGCGCCGCGGCCGCGCCCGGCGCGTACCAGGCGGAGGTGCCCATCAGGTTGACGAGCTCGCCGCCCCCCTTGGCCGTCCGCTCCACCATCCTCTGGATCGCGTCGTCGCCGACCAGCTTCCGCAGGGGGACCCCGCCGACCGTCGTCGCCGACACGACGGGCACCATCTGGTCGCCGTGGCCGCCGAGCACCATCGCCTGCACGTCCTTCACCGACGAGCCGGTCTCCCATGCGATGAAGGTCGAGAAGCGGGCGGTGTCGAGGATGCCGGCCATGCCGAAGACGCGCTCCTTCGGCCACTTCGAGACGTTCCTGGCGACGTGGCACATCGCGTCGAGCGGGTTCGAGACGACGACCAGGATCGCGTCCGGGCTCTGCGCGGCCACGTTCTCCGTGACCTCGCTGACGATCTTCTCGTTCGTCGAGACGAGGTCGTCGCGCGACATGCCGGGGGAGCGCGGCAGCCCGGCCGTGATCACGACGACCGCCGAGCCGGCCGTTTCCTCGTAGCCGTTCGAGCCGACGACGTTCGGCTCGTAGCCGAGCACGGCGCCCATCTGGTCGATGTCCAGAGCCTTGCCCTGCGGTAGGCCCTCCTTGATGTCGACCAGCACGACGTCGGCGTAGTCGCGCACTGCGAGCACCTGCGCGCATGTCGCGCCGACGTTCCCGGCGCCGACGACGGTCACCTTGCGCCGCGCGCTCATGCCGTGACCGCGGTCTCCAGCTTCTCGACGATGGCGTCGGCCACCTCGCTGGTGCCGACCGCGGTGGGGTCGTCACGGGACGGCTTCATGTCGTAGGTCACGCTCTCGCCGGCGGCGATCACCTCCGCGATCGCGTGCTCGAGGCGCAGCGCCGCGGCCTGCTCGCCCAGGTGGCGCAGCAGCAGCACCCCGGAGAGCAGCTGCGCCATCGGGTTGACCTTGTTCTGCCCCGCGTATTTCGGCGCAGACCCGTGGGTCGGCTCGAAGACGGCCACGCGCTCGCCGTAGTTCGCGCCCGGCGCCAGCCCGAGCCCGCCGATCATGCCGGCGCCGAGGTCGGAGAGGACGTCGCCGTAGAGGTTCGGCAGCACGAGGACGTCGTACTCCTCCGGCCGCTGGACGAGCTGCATGCACATGTTGTCGACGATGCGGTCGTCGAACTCGACGTCCTCGTTCTCGGCGGCGACCTCCCGCGCGACGCGCAGCCAGAGGCCGTCGCTGAACTTCATGATGTTCGCCTTGTGCACGGCCGTGATCTTCTTGCGCCCGTTGCGGCGCGCGTAGTCGAACGCGAACTCGAAGATGCGGCGCGTGCCGGTGACCGAGATCGGCTTGATAGAGATGCCGGCGTCCCTGTGGCGCAGCTTGCCGCCCTTCGACTCGATCCAGCCGATCAGCTCCTCCGCCTCCTCGCTGCCCTGCTCGTACTCGATGCCCGCGTAGAGGTCCTCGGTGTTCTCGCGGACGATGATCAGGTCGACGTCCTGGAAGCGGCTGCGGACGCCGGGGTAGCTCTTGATCGGCCGCACCTGCGCGTACATGTCGAGCTCCTTCCGCAGCGCCACGTTGACCGAGCGGAAGCCGCCGCCGACCGGGGTCGTGATGGGGCCCTTCAGCGCGACGCCCGCCTGCTCGATCGCCTCGAGGACGTGCGGCGGGAGCGGGTTGCCGCCGTGGCGGTGCATCACGTCGGCGCCGGCTTCCTGCACGTCCCACTCGAGCTCGACCTCGGTCGCCTCCAGCACCCGGCGCGTCGCTTCCGTCAGCTCCGGCCCGGTCCCGTCACCGGGAATCAGTACGACTCGGTGCGCCACGGGCGGCGAGTCTACGTAAAGTCCCGCGCGTGACGTTGCAGGAGGCGGCGGCCCGCGCGGAGGCGCTCGCGGGGGCGGGGGCGGAGCGCGAGCTGGCGGATCTGCGCTCCGAATGGGCGGACGAGGTGGAGGCCGCGGTGCGCGCGTCCGACTTCCGCCACCGGGCGGCGGCGTTCCGCGCGATCGGTCAGTTTCGCTGGCGCGCCAAGGAGGAGCTCCTGCGGCGCGGGCTCGACGACGAGAGCCCCGCCTGCCGCGGCTCGGCGCTGCTGTCGCTGGAGCTGCTCTCCCGCGACCATCCGAGCACGGTCAACGGCGTCCGCTCCCTGCTGCACACGCTGGCGACATCGGACGGCAACGCGGCGGTGCGGCGGCTGGCGGTCGTCTGCCTGCGGAACGGCTCGCCGCAGCGGGAGACGATCGTGCTGCTGGACGGGGTCGCGGCGGACGACGAGGCGGAGCGCGAGCTGCGGCAGGCGGCCACCAAGGTCGCTCAGACGCTCAAGCGCAAGCAGCAGCCGCGGCGGTAGCTCAGCAGCAGGTCGAGCAGATCCGCGCCTGGATCTCGCGCCCGCACGACGGGCAGATGCGGCGGCGACGCCGCCATTCGAGCGCGCTCTTCTGCAGGCCGGCGAGCGCCATCAGCGAGCCGACGCCGAGCGTCGCGGCGGCGAGGGTCATCGCGTGGGGAGCGAAGATCATCGTGTACCTCGGGTCGCGGTGGACGGTCACGCTTTCTTCCGAGCGTGGGGGTGCGCTCGGAAGTACAACTCGCGACGCCGTCGATCGGATACGTGCGTGTACAGCTCGGTGGTGGCCAGATCGGCGTGTCCAAGCATTTCCTGAACCGAGCGCAGGTCGGCGCCGCCCTCGAGCAGATGGGTCGCGAAGGAATGGCGCAGCAGGTGCGGATGCACGCGTGCCGGCTCGAGCCCCGCGGCGGCGGCCAGGCGGCGCAGGATCATGAAGGCGCCCGAGCGTGTGAGGCCGCCCCCTCGGGCGTTGAGGAAGAGCTCGGACCGGTGGCGCTTGTCGAGGTACGGGCGCCCCCGCGCGAGGTAGCGCCGCAGGGCCTCGACGGCCTCGCGGCCGATCGGGACGATCCGCTCCTTCGATCCCTTGCCGACGCAGCGCACGATCCGCTCCTCGAGGTCGACCGCGGCGCGTTCCAGGCCGACGGCCTCGCCCACGCGGAGGCCGGCTCCGTACAGCAGCTCGACGAGCGCGCGGTCGCGGAGCGCCCGCGGCGTCGTGCCGGCTGCGGCCTCGATCAGTCGCTCTACCTCTCCGGCCGAGAGCGTTCGCGGCAGCGTGCGGCGCCGGCGCGGCAGGTCGAGCTCGGCAGCGGGGTTGTCGGTGCGGGTGCCGAGCAGCACCTGGTGCCGGTACAAGCTGCGGATCGCGGCGACGCGGCGAGCGATGGTGGTGGCCGCGAGCCCGGCCGCGCGCAGCGTTGCCACGTACGCGGCGAGCTGGTCGGCAGTGGCGTCGGCGGGCGAGCCGTCGAGCCAGGCGCAGAAGTGCGCGAGGTCGCGCCGGTACGCGTCGAGCGTCCGCGGCGCCAGCCGCCCCGCCGACAGCGTGAGGAAGGTCTCGACCTCGGAGTCCACGTCGAGCTCTCAGTTCGCTCCGGCCTCACGCACGCCTGCCCTGCTCGGCTTGTAACAGACTGTTACTTGCGCTGGCTCTCGGCTACAACCGTTCCTCGCGCGGACGGAACACCTGGTCGCCGAGGCTCGGGCCGCCGCGGAGACCCGCGCCGGCCTCCAGGAAGAGCTGGAGCATCGACGGCCCTCGCCGCGGCTTCTGTCTCAGCCGGCGCAGGAGGTGCACGAGCTCGCGAATCCGCTCGTAGCTCGGCCTCGTCAACCCGAGCCGGTCCGCCTCGGCGCCGACCCTTCGGCAGACCTCTGCGATCGGAACCCGCGGGTCGTCGTGCCCGGCGAGTGCCTCCAGGAGCGGCGGTCGGATCCGCGGGGCCGAAGTCGTCACACCTCAACTGTGGCGGCGGAACCCTCACGAAACAGTCGCAAGTAACAGTCTGTTACGAGCCCCTCAGGACCTCGGGTGCGCGTGGTCGTAGACCTTCCGCAGGCGCCGGGCGTCCACGTGCGAGTACACCTGGGTCGTGGAGAGCGAGCTGTGGCCCAGCAGCTCCTGGATCGTCCGGAGGTCGGCGCCGCCTTCCAGCAGGTGCGTCGCGAACGCATGGCGCAGGCGGTGCGGGTGCGGGGCCAGGCGCCGCAGCGTGCTCGTGTCGAGCCGCCGTCCGCGGACGGAGAGGAAGAGCGCGTCCTCGGCGCCTCGCGCGAGCGAGGGACGCGCTTCGTGCAGGTAGCGCGAGAGCCAGGACGCGGCGTGCTCGCCGAGCGGCACCACCCGCTCCTTGCCGCCCTTCCCGCGGCGGACGTGGACGAGCTCCTGCTCGAAGTCCACGTCCGCGAGGTCGAGCCCCACTGCCTCGGCGCTGCGAAGACCGGCGGAGTAGACGAGCTCGACGAGCGCGCGGTTCCGCAGCGCGATCGGGCCGTCGCCCTCGAGCGCCGCGAGCTCGCGCTCGAGCTCGGCGGGGCGCGGCGCCTGCGGCAGCCGGCGGCCGCGGCGAGGCGCCGCGCCCGCCTGCGGTACGCGCCCGGCCCCGAGCGCGTGGCGCAGGAACGAGCGCACCGCCGCCAGCTTGCGGGCCACGCTGGCGGGCGCGAGCCGGCCGGGCCGGCGGCCGGGCCGCGGGCGGCCCAGGTGCGCGGCGTACTCGACGAGCGTCCGCACGTCGATCTCCTCCAGGGTCGTCCCACGCGCGCCGAGCCAGCCGCAGAACTCATCGACGTCGACGCGGTACGCGCGGCGGGTCGCCTCCGAGAGCGAGGGCGAGTCGAGGAAGCGGGCGGCGGCTCGGCGGGCGTCCACGGCACTCCCTTCGACGTGACCGTGGCGCAGCCTTCGCCGCTTCCGGCAGTGTGGGGAGGTGAGCCACCGCGCCCGCGTCTGGATCGCGCTCGCGACCGTCTACGTCGTCTGGGGCTCGACGTACCTCGCCATCGAGCTCGCGGGAGAGACGATCCCGCCGCTGTTCGCGGCCGGAGCGCGTTTCGTCGCTGCGGGCCTCCTGATGGCCGCGTTCACCGCCTGGCGCCGCGGGCCGCGGGTGCTCCGCATCGGCCGCGCCGAGCTCGGGACGTGCATCCTGATCGGGGCGCTCCTGCCCGGGGCCAACGCGGTCGTCTTCGTCGCCGAGCGCCACGTGCCGACGGGCCTCTCCGCGCTGATCATCGGCTCGGTGCCGCTCTGGATCGTGTTGCTCCGCGTGCTGAGGGGGGACAGGCCGCCGGCGGCCGCGCTCGCGGGCGTCCTCGCCGGCTTCGGCGGGCTCGTGCTGCTCGTCCGCCCGAGCGGCGGCGCGCCGCTGTGGGCGATGCTGCTCCTCGTGGTCGCGGCGGTGATGTGGGCGACCGGGTCCTTCCTCTCGGGCCGGCTGCCGCTGCCCGCCGACGGCTTCGCCGCGACGTCGTACGAGATGCTCGCCGGCGGAGCGATCCTGCTCCCGATCGGCCTAGCGACGGCGCAGCCGCATCTCGCCCACGTTTCCGGCCGCTCGATCTTCGGCTTCGTCTACCTCGTCAGCTTCGGGTCGGTCGTCGCCTACACCGCGTACGTCTGGCTGCTCGACAACGTGCCGCTCGGGACGGTGGCGACGTACGCCTACGTGAACCCGGTCGTCGCGATCGCCCTCGGTGCGGCCGTCCTCCACGAGTCGCTGACGTGGGAGATCGGGGTGGGGGCGGCGCTCGTGCTCGCGTGCGTCGCGCTCGTCGTGCGGCACGAGCCGGTCGAGCCCGAGCCCGAGCCGGTGCGCGCCGCCGCTCCGGACACCGCGGACGCCTGCGGCTACGCCGCCGCGCCGCCCAGATAGAGCGCTGCGACCCGGGGGTCGTCGAGGAGCCGCGGCCCGGGGCCGGCGAGCGCGACACGGCCCTCGTCGAGCACGGCGCCGTGGTGCGCGATCGCGAGACCCGCCCGCGCGTTCTGCTCGACGAGCAGCAGTGTCCGGCCTTCGGCGTTCAACCCGCGAACCATCTCGAAGATCAGGTGCCGGGACTTCGGATCCAGGCCCATCGTCGGCTCGTCGAGCATGATCAGACGAGGCTCGAGCATCAACGCCCGCGCGATCTCCACGAGCTTCTGCTGCCCGCCGGACAGAGCGCCCGCGCGCTCGTGCCGGCGCTCCGCCACCAGTGGGAAGCGCTCCGCGACCGACTCGGCGCGGCGGCGCACGAGAGCGGCGTCGGCCAGTACGTGGCCGCCCATCAGCAGGTTGTCCCATACCGTCATCAGGGGGAAGAGGCTCCGCTCCTGCGCCACGTGCACGATGCCGAGCTGGAGGATCCGCGCCGGCGCCAGCCTGCAGACGTCGTCCCCGTCGAGCAGGATCCGCCCCTGGCGCGGCCGCAGCAGCCCACTCAGCGTTTTCAGCACCGTCGACTTGCCGGCGCCGTTCGGTCCGACGAGGCACGTGATGCTTCCCTGCTCCAGCGTCAGGTCGAGCCCGCGCAGGATGTCGCCGCGCCCGTAGCCGGCGACGACGTCCTCGACGCGGAGCAACGCGCTCATCCGCCGAGATAGGCGTCGAGGACGCGCGGGTCGCTCCGGACCTCGTCCGGCCGCCCCTCCGCGAGCTTCGTGCCGTGGTCGAGCACGACCACCGGGTCGCACAGGCGCATGACGAGGTTCATGTTGTGCTCGACGACGAGGAAGGTGAGCCCGCGGGCATTGAGGTCGCGCACGCGCTGCTCGATCTGCTCGACGAGGACCGGGTTGACGCCGGCTGTGGGCTCGTCGAGCAGCACGAGCCGCGGCTCCGCCATGAGGACGGTCGCGAACTCGAGCAGCTTCTTCTGCCCGTACGAGAGGCTGCCGGCGCGCTCGTGCGCCAGCCGCGCGAGGCCGAACTCCTCGAGCAGTTCGAGCGCGCGCGCCCGCTCCAGCCGCTTGACGGCCCTTCGCAGCGCGGCGTGCCATGGTTGCTGCAGGGCCGCCACGACGTTCTGCACGAGGGTGAGGTCGGCGAAGATCCGCGCCTGCTGGAAGGTGCGGGTGAGCCCACGGCGGGCCAGCCTGATCGGGTCGGGCCGCCGCACCGGCGTGCCTGCGAAGCGGATCGCGCCGGCGTCGGGGCGGGCGTAGCCGGTGATCAGGTTGAACGCGGTGGTCTTGCCGGAGCCGTTCGGCCCGACCAGGGCCGTCACGGACCCCTCCGGCACGGAGAAGGAGCAGGCGTCGACGGCGGTGACGCCGCCGAAGCGCTTCGTCAGGCCCTCCACCTCGAGGAGCGCGCTCACGCGGCCGCTTCCCGCCGCATCACGCCGCGCCGGCGCGTCCGCCGCCGCTCGCGCAGGCGCACGAGCCCGTCGCGCAGCGAGGGCAGGATCCCCCGCGGCAGCACGAGCAGCACGATCATGAAGACGGCGGCGTAGCCGACGAGATACCACTGGCTGGCGCCCCAGCGCGTGAGCAGGTACTGCTGGGCGGGCACCAGCACGAGGGCGCCGATCGTGGGGCCCCAGAGCGTGCCGCGGCCGCCGAGGAACGTCATCAGCACCGCTCCGATCATCACGAGGGGGTCGACTGCCGGCTCGGGGTAGATGAACGTCAGGTAGTAGGCCCAGACGCCGCCGACCATCGCGGTCACCGCGATGCTGAGCCACCACGCGACGAGCTTCGCGCCGGTGACGCGGATCCCGAGGCCGCGTGCCTTCTCCTCGTCCTCGCGGATGGCCAGCAGCATCAGACCGAGCTTGCTGCGCAGCACGAGCCAGCAGAGGCCGAGCGCGACCAGCAGCAGCGCGAGCATGGCGAGGTAGAACGGCCGGTCGTAGTTGTCGATCCCGAAGCTCGGAGTCGGCAGCATCAGCCCCGACGACCCGTGTGTCAGCGAGCGCAGGTTGAAGGCGAGCTGCTGGACGACGAACAGCAGGGTCAGCGTCACGATCGCGAACGTCATGTGCCGCGTGCGCAGCGCGATCCACGCGATCGGCAGCGAGGCGAGCGCCACGCCGGCGCCGACGAGCGGGAGGGCCCAGAACGGCTTGTAGCCCGACCCGACGCCGAAGTGCTCGAACGCGATCGCCAGCGTGTAGGCGCCGAGGCCGAAGAAGGCGGCCTGGCCGAGCGAGATGTAGCCGGTGTAGCCGGAGAAGAGGTTCCACGCCGTCGCGAGCGCGGCGTACATCAGCGCGAGCACCCCGATGTTCACGATCCAGGCGGCGTGGACGACGAACGGGAAGGCGATGCCGATCGCCGCGAACGCGCCGCCGCGGAGGAGGCCGGCGGCGGTCGCACGGCTCACAGCGTCCGCTCCCGGAGGCCGAAGATCCCCTGCGGGCGCACCAGCAGGAAGGCGATCAGGACGACGAAGAACGAGAACGCCGCCCAGGTGGGGGAGATCTCCACCGCCACCACCGCCTCGATCGAGCCCATGGCGAGCGCGGCGACGACGGCGCCGCCGAGGCTGCCGAGCCCGCCGAGGACGACGATCGAGAGCAGCCGCGAGATCAGGTCGTAGTGGCTGCCGGGGTTGAACGGATAGAGCACGCCGTAGACGGCGCCGGCCGCGGCCGCCATCGAGACGCCGAGGCCGAAGCTCAGGGTGCGGACGCGGTCCGCGTCGACGCCGAGGAGCGTCGCGGCCGTGGGGTTCTGGACCGTGGCGCGAACCGAGCGGCCGAAGCGCGTGCGCGTCAGCAGCAGCGAGAGGAGCCCGAGCAGCAACGCCGAGGCGCCGAAGGCGAGGACCCGCACGACGCTGACCCGGTAGCCGAGGATGTCCCACGAATGGTCGGCGTACGAGGGGTTGGTGGCGCGGTACGTCGTCTTGAACACGACGCTGAGCACGCCCTCGATGCCGAGCGCGAGCGCCCACGTCACGAGCAGCGAGAGCTCCGACGCGTCGGGACCGCGCAGCGTGCGGACGAAGAGGAGCTGCACGGCGACGCCCAGGACGAACATCGCCGGCGTCACGACGAGGATGGAGAGGAAGGGGTCGACGTGGAAGTGCGAGAAGAGCGTGTAGCTCAGGTACGCCGCCAGGATCACGAGCGCCCCCTGCGCCACGTTGATCACCCTCATGATCCCGAACACGAGCGTCAGCCCGCTCGCCATGAGAGCGTAGACGCCCCCGGTCAGCAGCCCGAGGATGAGTGCCTGGACGACCTCGTGCACGTCGACCCCCGCCCGCTACTTCCCCCAGCCCGGCTTGGGCACGAGCGGCTTGTGCAAGGCCACGCTCTTGGGGAAGACCGGATACAGCCGGCCGTGGATCCACTCGACGAGCAGGTCGCTGCCCTGCGGCTCGCCGATCGAGTTCCACCGCAGGACCCCCTCGACCGTCGGCCAGCTGCCCGTGTGCAGCTTCGCGATGATCTTCTTGTTGTCCAGCGAGTGGAGCTTCCTCGTCACCGTCTGGATCACCTGGCCCGCCGCGTACGCCTCGGCCGACGTCGGGTCGATCGTGAACCTGCTGCCGCCGTAGGTCTTGAGATACGCCTTGACGAAGGCCGCGTTGCCAGGCGAGCGCTCCTGCGGGAACCAGTCGCCGGTGGAGAAGATTCCGTTCACGTTCCTGGCCCCAACCTTGCTCGGGAACTCCGCGGGGTCGTTGGGGCCGTTCGTGAGGAAGAGGAACTTCGGGCTGAACTTCAGCTGCACCATTGCCTTGACCTGCGCGTAGGCGTCGCCGTTCTGCGTGCCGCCGATGACGGCGTCCGGGTGCTTCGACGCGACCTTCTGCACGATCGGCGTCATGTCGGTCGTCTCGGACGGGTAGATCGTCTTGTAGCGGGTCTTGACGCCGGCCCTCTGCAGGATCCCGCGTACGCGGTCGGCGATCGGCGACGCGAACGGGTCGTCGAGCGAGGGATAGGCGGCGGTCTTCGGCCGCTGCGACCTCGGCAGCGAGAGCAGGAACCTCGCGAAGACGTCTCCGCTCTGCAGCACCGGCGCCGGCTGGGTGAAGAAGACGTTGTGCAGCTTCTCCTGGAACACGGCCGGGCCGCCGCCGGCCGGCTCCACGAACGCGTATCCGTAGCGGTTCGCGATCACCGCGGAGGGCGCCGAGAGCAGCGTCGAGAACGGGCCGAACACGAGGTCGACGTGGTCCTTCGTGATGAAGCTCTCGTAGTTCGTCCGGGCCTGCGTCGGGCTGCTCGTGTCGTCCCGGACGAGCAGCTGCACCTTGCGGCCGAGGAGGCCGCCGTGGGCGTTCACGATCTTCGCCCAGAGGTTGTAGCCCCGACGCGCGGCCTTGCCGGAGTCGGAGAAGTCGCCCGAGAGCGAGAGCGAGATGCCGATCTTCACCGGACCTGCCGCGCCGTGCGCGGCCGCTCCACCGGCCGTCGCTGCTACGGCGGCGAGTGCCGCGCCGGCAGCGACGGCGGCGAGCCGAGCAGAGGTGATCCTGATCACGAGCCAGCCTCCTTCGTCGGGCTGCAGCTACTTCGTCAGACGATCAGACAGCGGGCGATTGAAGCAGATCCGGCTGCCCCCCGCAAGCCAATCGAGAACTGCCTGCTCAGAAACATCTTCAGTTGCTCTCTTGCGGTCTGAGCCCGAAGCACGTAATCTGCCGCGTCGTCTGCTGGTCCGACAGCCGACGCGGTCACGATGGAGACGTCCGGGAACTACCAGCCGCTCGAGCGCCGCAAGGTGTACGAGCAGATCGCCGAGCAGCTCCTCGGCCAGATCGGCAGCCGTGCGCTGAAGCCGGGCGACTCGCTCCCGCCGGAGCGCGAGCTGACCGAGAGCTTCGGCGTCGGCCGCTCCTCGATCCGCGAGGCGCTGCGGATGCTCGAGTCGCAGGGCGTGATCACGCCTGCCAACGGCGGCGCATTCGTCGTCGCGGACGCCGCCAACCCGCTCAACAGCTCGCTGCGGCTCCTGTTCACCCTCGACGAGCGCGCCGGGATGCACGACCTGTTCGAGCTGCGGCGGATCCTCGAGTGCGAGGCCGCCGCGCTGGCTGCCGACCGCCGCTCCGAGACGCACCTCGAGCAGATGGAGGCGGCGGTGGAGGAGATGACCGCGGCGCTCGCGGCATCCGGCCGCGGCGACCGCTTCATCGAGGCCGACCTCAGCTTCCACCTCGCCGTCGCCGAGGCGACGGGCAACCGGCTGGTGCTGCACAGCATGCAGGCGGTTCGCGACGTCGTCCGGCGTGCGCTCCTCACCGTCTTCCTCATCCCCCGCAGCCCCGAGCGCGCCGTCGGCGAGCACCGGGCGATCCGCGCCGCGATCGCGGCGGGCGACGCCTCGCGCTCGCGGCAGCAGATGCGGGCGCACCTCGCCCGCGTCGAGACCGACGTCGAGAAGGGGGTCGTGCATGACTGAGCTCGGCTACGTCGGCCTCGGCGTCATGGGCAGCGCCGTCAGCCGCCGCCTCCTCGACGCCGGCCACGCCCTCACCGTCTGGAACCGGACGCCCGAGAAGGCCGAGCCGCTGCTCGAGGCCGGCGCCCGCTGGGCCGACAGCCCGCGCCAGGTCGCGGAGCGCAGCGAGATCGTCTTCACCATGGTCACGAGCACCGAGGCGGTGCAGGCGGTGACCGAGGGAGCCGACGGCATCCTCGCCGGCCTCGGCGACGGCGCGATCTACGTGGACATGAGCACGGCGAGCCCGGCGAACACGCGCGCGCTCGCCGGGAAGGTGGAGGCCGCCGGCGCCGACCTGCTCGACGCGCCGGTGTCGGGCACCTCCATCACGGTCGAGCAGGGGAAGGCGTCGGTGATGGTCGGCGGCGACGCCGACGCGTTCGAGCGCGCGAGGCCGGTGCTCGAGGCGATCGGGCCCAGGGTCTTCCACGTCGGCGCGAGCGGCGCGGCCGTGACCCTGAAGATCGGCATCAACCTCTCGCTCGCGGTGCAGATGCTCGCCTTCAGCGAGGGGCTCCTGCTGGCCGAGAAGAGCGGCGTTCCGCGGGAGGACGCGGTCGAGGCGATGCTCGGCTCGGTGATCGCGTCGCCGATGGTGGCCTACCGTGGGCCCCTCGTGCTCGGCCATCCGGACGAGGTGTGGTTCGACTGTCACATGATGCAGAAGGACATGAACCTCGCACTCGAGCTCGGGCGCGAGCTGGAGGTGCCGCTGCCGACGACGGCGGTCACCAACGAGCTGCTCACGGCGGCTAACGGGATGGGTATCGGGGACAAGGACTTCGCGGTGCTGTTCGACGTGCTCGCCGCGATGGCGGGCGTCAAGACGGAGGTGCTGGCGTGAGCGCGACTGGAACGGCGACGACCCGCGACCCGGTCCGGGGACACGTCTGGTTGGACGCGTACCGAAAGATGACGCTGATCCGCCTGTTCGAGGAGCAGGCCAACGACCTCTACCGGAGCGCGAAGATGCCGGGCCTCACCCACCTCTACATCGGCGAGGAGGCCGTAGCCGTCGGCGTCTGCTCCGCCCTCCGCCGCGACGACTGGATCACTTCGACGCACCGCGGCCACGGCCACTGCCTGGCCAAGGGCGCCGAGGTGGGGCGCATGTTCGCCGAGCTGCTCGGCAAGGAGGCCGGCTACTGCCGCGGCAAGGGCGGCTCGATGCACATCGCCGACCACGAGAACGGGAACCTCGGCGCGAACGCGATCGTCGGCGGCTCGACCGGCATCGCGACCGGCGCCGCCCTCTCCGCCAAGCGCCGCGGCACCGACGAGGTGGCGGTCTGCTTCTTCGGCGAGGGCGCGCTCGGCCAGGGGCTCCTCTACGAGGTCATGAACATGGCCTCGCTCTGGGAGCTCCCGGTCGTCTACGTCTGCGAGAACAACCTCTACAACGAGTACACGCACTACCTCGACGTCACGGCCGGCGACGTCCTCGCGCGGCCGCGGGCGTTCGGGATCGAGTCGCGCGAGGTCGACGGCCAGGACGTCCGCGCCGTCCACGCGCAGACCGCCGAGCTGGTCGCCCGCGCGCGCGCCGGCGGCGGCCCCGCGTTCCTCCTCTGCAACACCTACCGCTACCACGGCCACCACGTCGGCGACGTCGACCGCGCGTACTACCGCTCGAAGGACGAGGAGGAGCTGTGGCGCGGCTCGCGCGACCCCCTCCAGCGGCTCGGCACCTGGCTCGAGGAGCAGAAGCTGGCGTCGCCCGAGGACCTGAAACGCCTGGAGGACGAGGCGCGCGCCGAGATCGAGGGCGGTCTCGCCTTCGCCCTCGACGCGCCCTTCCCGGACCCGAGCCAGGTGACGGAGGACGTCTTTGCCTGAGCTGAGCTTCGCGCAGGCGGTGAACGCGGCGCTCGCCGAGGAGCTGCGCCGTGACGAGAGCGTCTTCGTCGTCGGCGAGGACGTCGCGGAGGCCGGGACGCCGTTCAAGGTGCTCGCCGGGCTCGTGGAGGAGTTCGGGCCCGAGCGGGTGCTCGACTCGCCGATCTCGGAGGCCGGCATCACGGGCCTCGGCGTGGGCGCCGCGATGACCGGCATGCGCCCGGTGGTCGACATCATGTTCGGCGACTTCCTGACGCTCGTCATGGACCAGCTCGCGAACCAGGCCGCCAAGGCGCACTACATGTCGGGCGGCAGGCTCAAGGTGCCGCTGACGCTGCGCACGACGATGGGGGCCACCCGCCGCTCGGCGGCGCAGCACAGCCAGAGCCTCCAGGCGTGGGTGGCGCACGTGCCGGGCCTGAAGGTCGCGCTGCCGGCGACGCCCGCCGACGCGAAGGGCCTGCTGAAGACCGCGATCCGCGACGACAACCCGGTGGTCGTGATCGAGGACAAGATGGACTACGCCGTCAAGGGCGAGGTCCCCGACGACGACGACTTCACCATCCCGTTCGGCGTCGCCGAGGTGAAGCGCGCCGGTGAGGACGTGACAGTCGTGGCGACGAGCTCGATGGTGCGCGTCGCCCTCGCCGCCGCCGAGCAGCTCGAGGCGGACGGCATCTCGGCCGAGGTGCTCGACCCGCGGACGCTCTCCCCGCTCGACGAGCGGGCGCTCGTGCGGAGCGCCGAGAAGACGGGCCGCGCGATCGTCGTCGACGAGGGCCACCGGCGTTACGGCGTGACGGCCGAGCTTGCGGCCGTCATCGCCGACGGCGCCTTCTACAGCCTCGACGCGCCGGTGAAGCGGCTCGGCGCGCTGGACGTCCCCATTCCGTTCTCGCCGCCGCTCGAGGACGTGACCGTGCCCACGGCGGAGGTCGTCGCGCAAACCGCGCGCGAGCTCTGCAGGAAGTAGAGGAGGCGGAGATGGCGCTGCGCACCTACGGGACGATGCAGGTCGACTGGGAGCAGCGGGCCGACCTCGACCGCCTGCGCCGCGAGCGGCTCGCCCGCGCCAAGGAGCACCTGCGCCGCTCGGACCTCGGCGCGCTCCTCTGCTTCGACATGGCGAACATCCGCTACCTCACGGCGACCCACATCGGCACGTGGGCGATGGACAAGCTGATCCGGTTCTGCCTGCTGCCGCAGGACGACGAGCCGATCCTGTGGGACTTCGGCTCCGCCGCCCGCCACCACACGCTCTACAACCCGTGGCTCGGCGACGGCCGCTCGCGCGCCGGCATCTCGACGCTTCGAGGAGCGGTCGAGGGGCGCGCCGAGTCGGTCGCGCAGAAGATCCGCGTCGAGCTGGAGGAGCGCGGGCTGCTCGGCGAGCCGCTCGGGGTCGACATGATCGAGCTGCCGGTGCTCGCCGCGCTCCAGGCGGAGGGGATCCAGGTCGTCGACGGCCAGGCGCTGATGCAGGACGTTCGCAAGCTGAAGACGCGGGACGAGATCACGCTGCTCAACACGGCGTGCGCGATGGTCGACTCCGCCTACGACGAGCTCTACCGGGCGATGCGGCCCGGCTTCCGCGAGAACGACTGCGTCGCGCTCGTGAACAAGGTGCTCTTCGAGCTCGGGTCGGAGCACGTGGAGGGCGTGAACGCGATCTCGGGCGAGCGCTGCAGCCCGCACCCGCACGTCTTCACCGACCGCATGCTGCGCCCGGGCGACCCGGCGTACTTCGACATCCTGCATGCCTACAACGGCTACCGCACGTGCTACTACCGCACGTTCGCCGTCGGGTCCGCCTCGCGGGCGCTCGTCGACGCCTACGCGCGCTGCCGCGACATCCTCGACCGCGCGATCGCGGCCGTCCGCCCCGGGGTCACCACCGCCGAGGTCGTGGAGATCTTCCCGCGGGCCGAGGAGTTCGGGTTCCCGGACGAGGAAGCGGCGTTCGCGCTGCAGTACGGGCACGGCGTCGGCCTCTCGATCTGGGAGAAGCCGATCTTCAGCCGCCTCGTCTCGTTCGACTACCCGGAGACGATCGAGGAGGGCATGGTCTTCGCGCTCGAGACCTTCTGGCCGGCGAGCGACGGCTGGTCGGCCGCGCGCATCGAGGAGCAACTGGTCGTCACCAGGACGGGCTGCGAGGTGATCACGCGCTTCCCGGCCGAGGAGCTGCTGGTCACCGCCGGCGGGCAGTACACGGTCGCCGGGCCGCTCGCGGGCGAGCGCGAGGTGACCTCCAACCTCAACAACCCGCGCCTCGCCGACGCGGTCGTCGACTCGGCGCGCTTCGAGGGAGCGCATGCCGGCTGACGTGATCATGCCCGCGCTCGGCATGGCCCAGGACACGGGCAAGGTGCTGCGCTGGCTGAGGAGCGACGGCGACAGCGTGGCCAAGGGCGAGCCCTTGCTGGAGGTCGAGACCGACAAGGTGACGGTCGAGATCGAGTCGCCGGCCGCGGGCACCCTCGCCGGCCTGCGCGCGCCCGCGGGCGCCGAGGTGCCGGTAGGGACCCGCATCGCCGTGGTGCTGGCCGAGGGGGAGGAGCCGGTGGCAGAGGACGAGCCGGCGGCAGTGCGGGCGGACACCGCCGTCACTGCCGTGTACAGCCCGCCGCGGGCGCAGACGCGGCCCCGCCGCACGCTGGCCTCCCCGAAGGCGCGGAAGGTCGCCGCTGCGCGCGGCGTGGATCTCGAGACGCTGGCCGGCAGCGGTCCCAACGGAGCGGTGACGGCGGCCGACGTCGAGGCCGCTGCACCGGTGGGCGGGGGCGGAGACGAGCAGCTGCTGGAGGTCGGCTCGGTCTGGCGTGTGATGGCCGAGCGCACGACCCGCGCCTGGCAGGAGGTGCCGCAGTTCGTGCTCTCGCGCCACGTCGATGCCTCCCGACTCGAGAGCTGGCGCGCCGTGGCGCGGCAGAAGCCCGGCTGCGAGGGCGTGAGCCACACCGACCTGCTCGTGAGGGTGTGCGCCGAGGCGCTGCGGCGGCATCCCCGCGTGAACGCGTCCTGGCACCAGGGTGCGATCGTCGCCGGCAGCGGCGTCAACGTCGGGATCGCCGTCGCGACCGAGGCCGGCCTCGTCGTCCCCGTCGTGCGCGCTGCCGACACCCTCGACCTCGCCGCAGTCTCGTCCCGCCGCCGCGAGCTCGTCGAGTCCGCGCGCGCCGGCCGCCTGCGCCCGCAGGACGTGGAGGGCGGCACGTTCACGATCTCCAACCTCGGCATGTACGGCGTGGACGCCTTCCAGGCGATCGTCAACGCGCCGCAGGCGGCGATCCTCGCCGTCGGCCGCACGGCGGCGCGGCCGTGGGCGGTCGGCGGCGAGGTGGTCGTGCGCCCGGTCCTGACGTTGTCCGTCTCCTTCGACCACCGCGTCGTGGACGGTGCGAGGGGGGCGGAGTTCCTCGACACGCTGGCGTCGCTCGTCGACGAGCCGGCGGGATTGGTGGCATAGCGATGAGTGTTGTCCAGACCGCGCTGGGAGAGCTCGGAATCCTGCTCGGCGGCGAGAGCCGCGAGACCGGCGAGACGTACGAGACCTGCAGCCCCTACGACGGCTCGCCGGTGGCGATCGTCCACCGCGCGGGGCCGGAGGAGGTCGAGCGCGCGATCGCCGGCGCCGTCGAGGCCTTCCAGCAAACGCGGCAGCTGGCCTCGTGGCAGCGAGAGGAGGTGCTGACGAGGATCTCGCAGGCGCTCTCCGCCCACCGGGACGAGCTCGCGCGCACAATCGCGCTCGAGGCCGGCAAGCCGATCAAGACCGCCCGCGTCGAGGTCGACCGCGCCTCGTTCACGTTCAAGGTCGCCGCGGAGGAGTCGAAGCGGATCTACGGCGAGATCGTGCCGCTCGACTGGCTGCCGGGCAACGAGGGGCGCCGCGCGGAGATTCGCCGCGTCCCGCTCGGGCCGATCGTGGGTATCACACCCTTCAACTTCCCGCTCAACCTCGTCGCGCACAAGGTCGCGCCTGCGCTGGCGGCCGGCAATCCGATCCTGTTGCGGCCGGCCTCGCAGACGCCGGCGACCTCGCTGCTGCTCGGGCGAATCGTCGTCGAGGCGGGCTGGCCGAAGGACGGGATCGCGGTGCTGCCCTGCACGACCGAGACGGCGCGGCCCCTCGTCGAGGACGAGCGGATCAAGCTCCTCACCTTCACCGGCTCGCCGCCGGTGGGCTGGAGCCTGAGGAGCCGGGCCGGGCGCAAGCGCGTGACGCTCGAGCTCGGCGGCAACGCCGCCGTGATCGTCAACGAGGACGCCGACGTCGCGTACGCGGCCGAGCGCGTCGCCTGGGGCGGCTTCACCTACGCCGGCCAGACCTGCATCTCGGTGCAGCGCGTCTTCGTCCACCGCAACGTCTACGACGAGTTCCGCAGCCGGCTCCTCGAGCTCGTCGAGGCGCTGAAGGTCGGCGACCCGCTCGACGAGGACACGGACGTCGGCCCCCTGGTCGACGCGGCCGCCGCCGAGCGCGTCGAGGAGTGGCTCGAGGAGGCGAAGGCCGGCGGCGCGGAGGTGCTGAGCGGCGGCGAGCGCGAGGGCTCGCTCGTCCGGCCGGTCGTGCTCGCCAACCCGACGGAGGAAATGCGCGTCTCATGCGACGAGGTGTTCGCTCCGCTCGTGGGTCTGACGCCCTTCGACGACGTCGACGAGGCGATCGACGCTGCCGGCCGCAGCGACTTCGGCCTGCAGGCGGGGATCTTCACGAACGACGTCCGCGTGATCGAGCGTGCATTCGACCGGATCGACGTCGGCGGGCTGATGGTCAACGACGTCTCGACCTTCCGGATCGACCACATGCCCTACGGCGGCGTCAAGTCGTCGGGCTCCGGCCGCGAGGGCCTCCGCTACGCGATCGAGGAGATGACGGAGCTGAAGCTCCTGACGATAGACACGAGGCCGCGCCCGTGAGCGCCGTCCAGGCGAGAGAGCCGAAGCCGCGCATGATCGTGCCGCAGAGCGTCCGCGGCGGGGCAGTCTCGCTGCTCGGGCTCGCGATCGGGGCCGGCGTCTGGGAGCTGATCGGGCGGCGCTCGCAGGCGTCGTCGTTCGCGCCGTTCTCGAAGACCGTCGGCGCGCTCTGGGGGATGACGAAGAGCGGCGAGCTGCCGCGCGCAGCCGAGTCGTCGCTCGAGCTGTTCGGCGTGGGCCTCGCGATCGCGCTCGTGCTCGGGTTCTTCATCGGCCTTCTGCTCGCGCGCATCCGCGTGCTGCGCATCGGGCTCGAGCCGTACATCCTGATGCTCTATGCGACGCCGATGTTCGCGCTGATTCCGTACATCCTCTCGCTGTTCGGCTTCGAGTTTCGCGCGAAGGTGATCGTCGTCGCGATGTTCGGGATCTGGCCGATCCTGATCAACACGATGGAGGGCGCGCGCAGCATCAATCTCGACCTGCTCGAGGTCGCGCGCTCGTATCGCACGACCGAGCCGAAGCTCTGGCGCCACGTGATCATCCCGTACACACTCCCGTACACGATGACCGGCGCGCGGCAGGGGATCGCGCGCTCGCTGATCGGCGTCATCGCCAGCGAGTTCCTGCTTGCGGCGACGGGGCTCGGCAGCCTCATCCTCACCTACACGAACCGTTTCGACGCCGCGCACGTGCTCGCCGCGGTGCTCGTGATCACGCTGCTCGCAACGTTGCTGATGGCGATCGGC
>JBBWZD010000140.1:0-8226 GCA_039648875.1 Actinomycetota bacterium | reverse complement strand
ATGCAGGCGATCCTCGTCGACCGCGAGGGCCGCTACCCGCAGTTCGAGCCGCGGCTCGAGGACCTGTACGGGCTGCCGGCCGCGCTCGGGCTGCCCAGACCCCGCTGAGCGGCGTACCATCGAAGCGTGCCCACGTGGGTCCTCTGGGCCGTTGCTGCGGTCGCTCTCGCCGTCGGTGAGATCTTCACGCCCGGCCTCTTCTTCCTCGGCCCCGTCGCGCTCGCGGCGGTGGCCGCCGGGTTGGTTGCGGCGGTCGGTCTCGGCGCGGCCTTCCAGCTGATCGTCTTCATCGTCGGCGCCGTCGCGTCGGTCGCGGTGCTGCGGCCGGTCGCGCGGAGGCACCTGCGGATGCCGGTTGCGATCCGGACCGGAGCCGCGGCGCTCGTCGGGGCGAAGGCCGTCGTCCTGCAGCGCGTCGACCTCCAGGGGGGACGCGTCCGCATCGGCGGCGAGGAGTGGACGGCGCGGCCGTTCGTCGACGGGCAGGTGCTCGAGCCCGGCACGCAGGTCGAGGTGGCGGAGATCCGCGGCGCCACCGCACTGGTCTACGAATAGGAGGCAGCTCGTGATTCCCTTGATCGTGCTCGGCGTCGTGGCGGTGTTCGTGCTCGTCGTGCTCGCCCGCACCGTGCGCATCGTCCCGCAGGCCCGTGCAGGCGTGATCGAGCGGCTCGGCCGCTACCACCGCACGCTGAACCCCGGCCTCGCGCTCGTCGTCCCGTTCGTCGATCGGCTGCGGCCGCTGATCGACCTCCGCGAGCAGGTGGTCTCGTTCCCGCCGCAGCCGGTGATCACCGAGGACAACCTCGTCGTGAACATCGACTCGGTCATCTACTTCCAGGTGACCGACGCGCGCGCCGCGACGTACGAGATCGCCAACTACATCCAGGCGATCGAGCAGCTGACCGTGACGACGCTGCGCAACGTGATCGGCGGCATGGCGCTCGAGAAGACGCTGACGTCGCGCGACGAGATCAACAACCAGCTCCGCGGCGTCCTCGACGACGCGACCGGCAAGTGGGGGATCCGCGTCAACCGCGTCGAGCTGAAGGCGATCGACCCGCCCGCGTCGATCAAGGACACGATGGAGAAGCAGATGCGGGCCGACCGCGAGAAGCGCGCCGCGATCCTCCAGGCGGAGGGCCTGAAGCAGTCGGCGATCCTGACCGCGGAGGGCGAGAAGCAGGCTGCCATCCTGCGCGCCCAGGGCCAGCGCGAGGCGGTGATCCTGCAGGCAGAGGGCCAGGCGAAGGCGATCGGTACGGTCTTCCAGGCGATTCACGAGGGCAACCCGGACCCGCAGCTGCTCGCGTACCAGTACCTCCAGACGCTGCCGCAGATCGCGGCGGGCGCGGCGAACAAGGTCTGGATCATCCCGAGCGAGTTCCAGCAGGCGCTCGGCAGGATCGGCGGCGCGCTCGGCGCCGGCTCGAACGACGACGCTGGATCCGGCTAGAGACCGAGCTCTCGCCGCCAGCCCTCGGCGTGCGCGCCCGCCGCCGGCGCGTGCCCCGGCGGCGGCGTGCCCAGGTCCGCGGCGGCCTCCGCGAGGGTGGCGACCGGGCCGACGCAGACGTCCTCGCGGTCGAACCGCTCGAGCCAGTGCGCGAGCGGCCGGGCGCCGAACGCCGCGGCCAGCTCCGCCGCGAGCCGCTCCTGGTCGCCGTCGTACTGCCGCGCGGCGAGCTCCGGCAGCGCGAGCAGCTCGCACAGGCGGGAGAAGAACTTCGGCTCGAGCGCGCCGACGGTGAGGTGGCGCCCGTCGGCGGTCGCGTACGTGCGGTAGCAGGCGAGGCCGCCGGTGAGCAGCCGTGGCCGCGGATCGCCGCCGAGCCGGTGCTCTGCCAGCCGATGGGAGCCGTGCGTCATCGAGACGACGACGTGTCCGCCGCGGCCGGTGCGCTCCCGCTCGAGCAGCGCCGCGAGCACCTCGGTCACGGCTCCGAGCGCACCGGCGGCGAGGTCCGCGACCTGCACCGGCGGCCAGCCCGGCGCCGTGTCCTCGAGCACGCCCGCCCAGCCGAGGTAGTTGAGGTCGTGGCCGGCGCGCTGCTCGTGCCGCCCGCCGAGCCCGAAGCCGGTGAGGGAGCAGTAGACGCACCGCTCGCCGGCGTCGCCTGGTCCCACGCCCAGCCGCTCCGCCACCCCGGGCCGGAACGACTCCAGCGCGACGTCCGCGCGCGCCAGGAGCGCCCGCGCCAGCGACGACTCCTGCTTCAGGTCGCAGACCACCGACTCCTTGCCCGCGTTCAGCGCGTCGTGCCAGCCCGGAGCCGTCTCGCGCATCGGGTCCCCGCCGGGCTGCTCGACCCGCACGACCCGCGCCCCGAGCCGCAGCAGCTCGCTCGAGGCGAAGGCGCCCGGCAGGTAGCGAGTGAGATCCATCACGAGCATCCCCGCGAGCGGCCGTTGCATCCCGGGCGAACCTAGCACTAGGCTTCAGCGGTCTTGGGCGAGCGGTCCACCGGAGCGGAGGAGAAGCGGCGGCTGATACTCGACGCCGCCGTGCGCGTCTTCGCGCACAAGGGCTTCCACACCTCGCGCGTCGGCGACATCGCCGAGGAGGCCGGCGTGGCGCACGGGCTCCTCTACCACTACTTCTCGTCGAAGGACGAGGTGCTCGAGACCATCTTCCGCGAGACGTGGGGCCAGCTCCTCGCGGACATCCAGGAGATCGAGGACTCGGGAGCGTCCGCCCGGGAGCAGCTCCAGCAGGCGACCGTGCGGCTGCTCGGCTCGTGGCAGCGCGACCCCGACGTGGTGCGCGTGATCGTGCGCGAGATCGCGCGCAGCCCGGCGGTACAGGCGCGCATCGTCGACCTCGTGAAGCCGGTCGAGGCCGTGCAGCGCATGATCGCGTACGGCCAGGAGACGGGCGAGTTCCGCAGCGACTTCGACGCGCGCCTCGCGGGGATCGCGTTCTACGGCGGGATCGAGGAGCTCCTGAGCGGCTGGGTGCTGGGTCAGATCCCCGACGGCGCCGAGGTCGTCGCCGCCGCCGAGCGCACGGTGCTCGACGTCGGGCTCGCCGGCTTCACGGCGACGCCGACCCCGCCGGTGGGCGTGTAGCCAGCAGCTCGGCGAAGCGGGCGACGCCGACGTTGCCGCCCGAGACGACGACGCCGATCCGCTCTCCCCGGGCCCGGCCCGCAAGCAGCGCGGCGACTCCGACGGCGCCGCTCGGCTCGCTGACGAGCTTCAGCCGGTCGAAGAGGAACGCCATGGCCTCGAGGATCTCGGCGTCGGTGACGGTCACGATCTCGTCGACCAGCCGCCGGTTCACCTCGAACGTGAGCTCGCCGGGCTCGGTGGCCTGGAGACCGTCGGCGATCGTGCGGGGCACCTCGATCCGGATGCGGCGGCCGGCGGCGAGGGAGCGCGCGGTGTCGCCGCCGGCCTCCGGCTCCACGCCGACCACGCGGATCCCCGGCCGCAGGCTCTTCGCCACCGTCGAGCAGCCGGCGACGAGGCCGCCGCCGCCGACGGGGACGACGAGCGTGTCGAGGTCGGGCACGTCCTCGAGGAGCTCGAGCGCCGTCGTCCCCTGGCCGGCCATCACCAGCGGGTCGTCGTACGGCCTGACGAGCTCCATCCCGCGCTCCGCGGCCAGCGCCGCGCCGAGAGCTTCGCGGCTCTCGGTCCAGCGGTCGTAGGTGACGACCTCGGCGCCGTAGCCGCGAGTCGCCTCGACCTTCGCCGGCGGCGCGTCGGCCGGCATGAGGATGGTCGCGCTCGTGCCGAGGAGGCGGGCGGCGAGCGCGACCGCCTGGGCGTGGTTGCCGGACGAGTACGCCAGCACGCCCCGCGCGAGCACGTCGTCCGGCAGCGAGGAGATCTTCGTGTACGCGCCGCGGAACTTGAAGGCGCCGCCGCGCTGGAAGCACTCCGCCTTCACGTGCACCGCCGCGCCGACGGCCGCGTCGAGCGTGCGAGAGGCGAAGACCGGGGTGCGATGCGCGACCGCTTCCAGCCGTGCCGCCGCCGCGCGGACGTCCTCCAGCTCGACCTGTGCGCGCACGGGCTCGCCGACCTTCATATGCTCGTCAGTATGGCGCTCTGGGACTCCCTCGCCGGCCTCGAGGCTCGGATCGACGGCTACTCGCTCCACCGCCGTGAGCTCCCGCTGCCGAGCGGCTGGACGCGGGTCACGACCACCGTCGCCCTCGACGGCGAGGGCGAGGTCGGGGAGGGGGAGGACGTCACGTACACGGCGCCCGACCACGACGGTTTCCCCGCCGGCCTGATGCTCGCCGGGACGTGGACGCTCGACGCGTACTCCCGGCGGCTCTCGGAGCTTCCGCTCTGGTCGCACGAGCCGGAGATGCCGGCTTCCGTCGACTACCGCCGCTGGGCGTTCGAGAGCGCCGCGCTCGACCTCGCGCTGCGCCAGAGCGGCCGTTCGCTCGCCGACGCCGTCGGCCGGCCCTACCGGCCCGTGCGCTTCGTGGCCTCGACACGAGCCGACATCGAGCCCTGGCTCGACCTGAATCCGAAGCTCGAGTTCAAGCTCGACGTCGGCTCCGACTGGGACGCCGAGTTGATGAGGCGGCTCGCGGGTTCCGACCGAGTGCGGGTGCTCGACCTGAAGGCGTACTACCGGGGCACGAGCGTCGACCTCGCACCGGACCCCGAGCTGTACCGGACGGTCGCCGAGTCGTTTCCCGACGTGCTGATCGAGGACCCGTGGCTCGAGGACGGCTGCCTCGAGGCGCTGGGCGGTGCCGAGGGCCGGCTCAGCTTCGACGCGCCGGTCCACTCGCTCCGCGACGTCGACTCGCTGCCGCTGCAGCCGCGGTGGCTGAACGTCAAGCCGTCGCGCTTCGGCACCCTGCGCAGCCTGGCGGAATGCCTGGACGGTTGCGAGGAGCGTGGCATCGGCCTGTACGGCGGCGGCCAGTTCGAGCTCGGCCCGGGCCGCCGGCAGATCCAGCGGCTTGCCGGCCTCTTCTACCCGGACGGTCCGAACGACGTGGCGCCGAAGGAGTACAACGAGGGGGGACCGCGGCCCGGGCTCGCGCCGAGCCCGCTGCCGCCGCCCGAGGGAGTCGGCTTCTGAACCTGTTCGACGAGCTGCCCGAGGTCGAGGTGCGCGCCGGATACGCGGGGCGGGAGGCGCGGGTGGGGGACGCGCTCGGGGCGACGCTGTGGGGCGCGACCGTCTACGAGCTCGCGCCCGGCGAGCGGGTGTGCCCCTACCACTGGCACTTCGGCGAGGAGGAGTGGCTGCTGGTGGTCGCCGGAGCGCCGACCCTGCGCACGCCGGAGGACGAGCGGGTGCTGCGGCCGTGGGACGTCGCCGTCTTCGTCCGCGGCGAGGCGGGGGCGCACGAGGTGCGGAACGACTCGCCGGAGCCGGCGCGCGTGGCGATGCTCTCGAGCGTCTCCGACCCCGACGTCTGCGTCTATCCCGACAGCGGCAAGGTCGGCGCGTACGCGGGCTGGAGCCGCACGGACGGGCAGCGGGTGACGTTGATGAACCGTCCCGAGGCGAACCTCGACTACTTCGAGGGGGAGGGGTGACGGAGGTCGTCAACCTGGTCGACGCGCCGGGCGGCGAGGAGAGCGACCGCGAGGGCTTCCGGCATCTCCACCTGCCGATCGGGCCGCTCCTGGGCGCGGAGCTGCTCGGCTGCTCCGTCTACGAGATCCCGCCCGGCCAGCGCAACTGGCCGTACCACTACCACCTGGGCAACGAGGAGTGGCTGGTCGTCGTCGCGGGGCGCCCGACGCTGCGCACCCCGGGCGGCGAGCGCGGGCTCGAGCGGGGCGAGATCGTCGGGTTCCCGGAGGGCGAGGAGGGCGCGCACACCGTCGGCAACGCGAGCGACGAGAACGTGCGCCTGGCGATCTTCTCGACCCGGCGCCGCGGGCACGTGGGCTACCCGGACAGCGGCAAGGTCGGCGCCGGCGGCCGCTACTTCCGCCTCGCGGACGCCGTCGACTACTGGGACGGCGAGTGAGTGAACGGCAGCTCGGTGAAGTGCTGGCGCTCCGGCTCGATCCAGTAGACGGTGCCGCTGCGAATCGGGATGCGCTGGTCGAGCTCCACGCGGCTCAGCGGAACGCGTTCTCGCCGGTGAGCGCCTGGCCCACGACGAGCGTGTGCACCTCGTGCGTGCCCTCGTAGGTGAGCACCGACTCGAGGTTGTTCATGTGGCGGATCACCGGGTACTCGAGCGTGATGCCGTTGCCGCCGAGGATCGTGCGGGCGGTGCGCGCGACCTCGAGCGCGCCGCGGACGTTGCCCATCTTGCCCATGCTCACGTGCTCGGGGCGCAGCGTGCCCTCGTCCTTCATCCGGCCGAGGTGGAGCGCGACGAGGGTGCCCCGGTTGACCTCGAGCGCCATCTCCGCGAGCTTCTGCTGCGTGAGCTGGTAGCCGGCGATCGGCTTGCCGAAGACCAGGCGCTCCTTGGCGTAGTCGAGCGCCGCCTCCAGGCAGGCGCGGCCGGAGCCGACGGAGCCCCAGACGATGCCGTGGCGCGCCTCGTTCAGGCACGAGAGCGGCCCGCGCAGCGAGGAGACCTCCGGGAACCGATTCCCCTCCGGCACCCGCACCTCGCGCAGGACGAGCTCCGAGGTGACCGAGGCGCGCAGCGACATCTTGCGGTGCATCTCCGGCGCCTCGAACCCCGGCGTGCCCTTCTCGACCAGGAAGCCGTTGATCTCGCCGGCGTCGGTGCGCGCCCAGACGACGGCGACGTCGGCGATCGTGCCGTTCGTGATCCACATCTTCGCGCCGTTCAGGACCCAGTCGGTGCCGTCGCGGCGGGCGTGTGTGCGCATCGAGCCGGGGTCGGAGCCCGCGTCGGGCTCGGTGAGGCCGAAGCAGCCGATCGCCTCGCCGGCGTGCATCGCCGGCAGCCAGCGCTGTTTCTGCTCCTCGGATCCCCAGCGCCAGATCGCGAACATCGCGAGCGACCCCTGCACCGAGACGAGGCTGCGCACGCCCGCGTCGCCGGCCTCGAGCTCCATGCACGTCAGGCCGTAGGCGACCGCGCTCGCGCCGGGGAGGCCGTAGCCGTCGAGGTGCATGCCGAAGAGGCCGAGGGGGGCGAGCTCCTGCACGAGCTCGCGCGGCAGGATGCCCTGCTCGAACCACTCCCCGACGTCGGGAAGGACGCGGTCGCGCACGAACTGGCGCACCGTGTCGCGGATCGCCCGCTCCTCGTCGTCGAGCAGGGCGTCGATCGCCAGGAAGTCGCGCGGGTCGATCGCCGTCGCTTTGGTGGTGGCGGCCACGACGCAATCGTAGAGGACGGCCCCTACCCGGGCCGGGCCGGCGCGAGGTGCGAGAGCGCGAGACCGAGCCAGGGGCGGGCGTGGCGCTGCCAGAGGCTCTGCTCGTGGCCGCCGCCGTAGAGACGGAAGACGTGCGGGACCTGCGCCCGCGCGAGCCCGCGGTGCAGCTGCACGTTCTCGGCCGCGAAGCGGGCGTCGGCGCGTCCGACGTAGAAGGCGATGTACGCCTTCGTGCCTGTCGGGTCGGTCGGATCGAAATAGCCGCTCCACGATTCCACGACCGCGAACTCGCCGAGGTGGCCCAGCGCCAGGTGCATGGCGCCGTAGCGCCGGCCTCGCCGTCCTCTGGACGAACTCGCTGCCGATCCTCGGGCGGATGGTGCTGTTCGGCGAGAGCCTGCCGGGCGGCTGGGCGGGGGGCGCGCGCGCGGCGGCCTTCGCGCTCGTGCTCGCCGGCGCCGTCGCCCTCAGTCGCGTCGAAGTGGCGCCGCCCGGGAAGGCTTTTCCGGCGGTACAGTGTTGACTGACGGGTCAATCAATCTCTGGAGACCGGATGGCGACTCTCGAGCAGCAGAGCGCGACGGGCGTGTCCTTCGCCCTCGGCGACGAGCAGAAGGCGCTGCGCGACCTCGCGCGCGCCTTTGCGGAGCAGGAGATCCGGCCGCGGGAGCGCGCGTACGACGAGCGCGCGCAGCATCCGGCCGACGTGGTCGCGAAGGCGCACGAGGTCGGCCTGATGAACCTGCACGTGCCCGAGGCGTACGGCGGCCTCGGCCTCTCTGCCTTCGACGGCATGCTCGTCGGCGAGGAGCTCTACCGCGGCTGCTCCGGCATCGCCACGTCGCTCCTCGCCAACGGTCTCGGCTCCGGCCCCGTCATCCTCTTCGGCGACGAGGAGCAGCGAGCGACGTGGCTGCCCCCGCTGGTCGAGGAGCCGATCCTCTGCTCCTTCGGCCTCTCGGAGCCGGGTGCCGGCTCGGACGT
>JBBWZD010000119.1:0-12763 GCA_039648875.1 Actinomycetota bacterium | reverse complement strand
AAGGGAGAGCCGAGCATCCGGTAGCAGTAGGCCTTCAGCTCGGCCCGGTGCTGCTCGAGCTGGTCCTCGACCCGCTGCGCGGTGAGCGACGACTCCTGCACGGCCCGGATCCTAGCGGCCGACTAGGCAGAGCCCGCGAGCCGCCGTACACTCGCCGCAATGAGGTCGGTCGCGACCGTCGGGCGCTGGAGCACGCGGCATCCCTGGCTCGCGATCGCGGCCTGGCTCGTCTTCGTCACGATCACGGTAGCGGCCGTGGTCGCGACCGGCACGAAGTCGCTCCAGAACGGCGCCGTGGGCGAGTCGGCCCGCGGCTACGCGCTGATCGACCGCCATCGAGCGTTCGGGCATGCGCGCGAGTGGGGCTACCTGCACAGCGACAGCCTGCGCGCCGGCGAGCCCGCCTTCCGGGCCGCGACGGCGGACGTCGCCGGGCGCATGCGGCGCGGGCTCGGCGGCCCGGTGCACATCCGCATCTCGCGCGACCGGCACTCGGCGCTCGTCGCCGGCGTGGTCGACGGGCCGATCTCGACCGACGCGCTGCAGGCGTCGGTGCTCGCGGCCGGGGCCGGCCACCCGGCGGTGACGATCGGGGAGACGGGCGACATCTCGGCGAGCAACGCGCGCGACCGCGCCGTCAGCCACGACCTGCACCAGGCGGAGCTGCTCTCGGTCCCGGTGACGCTGCTCGTCCTGCTCTTCGCGTTCGGCGCGATCGTGGCCGCGCTCGTGCCCGTGCTGCTCGCGCTCACCGCGGTCGCAGCCGCCTTCGGCCTGCTCGGCCCGATCAGCCAGGCCTTTCCGCTCGACGACAGCGTCAAGACCGTCGTGCTGCTGATCGGCATGGCCGTCGGCGTCGACTACGCCCTGTTCTACGTGATCCGCTCCCGCGAGGAGCGGCACCGCGGGCTGGCCTCCCACGAGGCGCTCGAGCGCACGGCCCGGACGTCGGGCCGCACCGTCCTCGTCTCCGGCACGACGGTCGCGATCGCGATGGCCGCGATGTACGTCATCGGCTCCGACGTCTTCAACGGGATCGCGAGTGGAACGATCGCAGTCGTGGCCTGCGCGGTCGCAGGCTCCGTCACCGTCCTGCCGGCGGCCCTCGAGCTGCTCGGGAGCTGGATCGACCGCGGCCGGATCCCGTTCCTGCCGCACCTGCGCACCGAGACGGCCGAGTCGCGCCTCTGGCCGGCCGTGATCGACCGTGTGCTGCGCCGGCCGCTCGTTTCGTGCGTGCTCTCCGCCGGCCTGCTCGTCGCGCTCGCCGTCCCGGCGCTCGGGCTGCACATCGCGAAGCCGAGCAACGAGTCCCTCTCGGCGCGGAGCGAGCCCGCGCTGGCCACCCTGGCGCGGGTCCAGACGGAGTTCCCGGGCACCGCGGCGCCGGCGCTCGTGGTCGTCGCCGGGCCGGCGGGCGAGCGAGCGGTCGTGCGGCGCCAGATCGAGCGGCTCGAGGCGTTGGCCCGCGCCGGCGGGATCGCGCACCCGCCGTTCACGATCGACCCGGGCGAGGACGGCGCGTCCGCCGCGATCGAGTTGCCGCTTGCCGGCGCGGGGGACAACGCCGCGAGTCGCAGGGCGATCTCGCTCCTCCGCCGGGAGCTGATCCCGAAGACGCTCGGCCGCGTCGCCGGCCTCGAGACGGCTGTCACCGGCGACAGTGCCGAGGACGTCGACTTCACCCGCCAGATGAAGCACGGCATCCCCTACGTGATCGCCTTCGTGCTGGTGCTCGCCTTCCTGCTCCTACTGGTCGCCTTCCGGTCGATCGTCGTGCCGCTGAAGGCGATCGTGCTCAACCTGCTGTCGGTCGGGGCCTCCTACGGCGTGCTCGCGCTCGTCTTCCAGCACCGCTGGGCGGAGCCCTTGCTCGGGTTCACCTCGAACGGCGCGATCATCTCGTGGCTGCCGCTCTTCCTCTTCGTCGTGCTCTTCGGCCTCTCGACGGACTACCACGTCTTCATCCTCGGCCGCGTGCGCGAAGCGGTCGACGCCGGCGCGCGCACAGACGACGCCGTCAGGAGCGGGATCACCGCCACGGCGGGCGTCGTGACGAGCGCCGCCCTGGTGATGGTGGGAGTGTTCTCGCTCTTCGGGTCGCTGTCGTCGCTCGAGCTCAAGCAGGCCGGGGTCGGGCTCGCGGCTGCGGTGCTGATCGACGCGACGATCGTCCGTGCGGTGCTCCTCCCCGCGTCGATGAGCCTGCTCGGCGAGTGGAACTGGTACCTGCCGCGCGTGCTCCGAAGGCTGCCGCGCGCGGACGTCGAAGCCCCGCCCGCGCACGAGCCGTCGTAGCCGCCCCACCTACCGAGGCGTTTCGCAGTGCTCCCTCGCCGGGTACACGAGTCTTCCATCCCCCGTTGCAACGAGGAGGCGACGATGAAGCTCAGTCCCGGAAGAAGCGCCCTCTCAACGCTGGCCGTGGTCGCGGTCGCAGCCGTCGCCGTCGTCGGAGCCTCGGCCGGCGGGGAGCGCGCCACGAGGGTTCCCGCCGCCTGCAAGGGCCTCCAGTACGGCCACATGGGGCCGCTCACCGGGGCTGCCGCGGTGCTCGGCGAGGAGCAGCTTCACTGGGACCGGCTCGCGCTGAAGCAGTTCAATGCGGCGCACCACGCCGGCTTCAGGATGGTGGAGGGCGACGACCAGCTCAACGCGGCGCAGGGCGCGACGGTGGCGCAGAGCTTCGCCAGCAACCGCCGCATCCTCGCGGTGGTGGGGCCCGCCGGCAGCCAGGTGGTACGGGTCGCCGGCCCGATCTTCGCGAACGCGAAGCTGGCGATGGTGTCGGAGTCCGCGACCGACGGCCGCCTCTCCGACGGAGACTTCCCGACGTTCTTCCGCGTCAACGCGAACAACGACTCCCAGGCGCCGCTCCTCTACCTGCTGATCCAGCACAAGCTGAAGCCCAAGAAGGTCCTCATCGTCGACGACCAGACGCCGGACAAGACGGAGCTGGCGAACACGGTTGCGCGCAAGCTCCAGGCGAAGGGGATCCAGGTCGACCGCCAGTCGATCGGCCAGGCCGCGACCGACTTCTCGCCGCTCATCGGGCGCATCGACAGCCAGACGGGCGTCGTGCTGCTCTCGTGGCAGATCGCCTCCGAGGGACAGCTGTTCGCCCAGCAGATGGTGGCGCAGGGCAAGCACGCGACGATCGTCGGCGCGAACGGCCTCTACTCGCCGACCCAGTTCACGCCCGAGGGCGCCTACGTCTCCTCGTTCGCGCCGGACGTGCGCTTCATCAGGAGCGCGCGCGCGACCGTCAGGGCCTACACGAGACAGTACGGCGGCAACTTCGGCACCTACGGGCCCCCGTCGTACGTCGCCGCACAGGTCGTGATGAAGGCGATGTGGAGCGTCTGCACCCACCACAAGCCGACCCGCGCGCGGGTGCTGGCGGCGATCCGCCGGACGCACATCCGGCACACGATCCTGGGCACGCCGCTCGCGTTCGCGAGGAACGGCAACAGCCGCTACGCGACCTTCTACCTCTTCCGGGTCAAGAACGGGAAGTACGTGCCTGCGTCGCCGAGGTAGCGCGGCGTGCCGCGGATCGTCTGGCAGGGCTTCACCGATCCCGTCGCGAACAAGCCGTACGTCGACCGCCTCGTCGCCTACCTGAACGAGGTGGCCGATCCCGGCTTCGAGTTCGGCTTCTCGGGGATCGACCCGCCCGACCGGCACGTCCACCGGCTCACCGAGCTTCGCTGCGCCGTGCAGGCGCTCGCCGGCGCCATCGAGCTCGAGCGGAGCGGCGTCGACGGCATCGTGCTCGGCCACTTCCAGGACGCCGGCCTCTGGGAGCTGCGGAGCACGCTCTCGATCCCGCTCGTCGGGCTCGGGGAGGCGTCGATCCTCTACGCGTGCCAGCTCGGCTACCGGTTCGGGCTGATCACGATCGATCCCAACTTCAAGGAGTGGCACGAGCAGCAGGTGCGGGGGTACTCGCTCGAGGGCCGCTGCGCCGGCGTCCGGGCGATGGAGACGAGCGTCGACCTGTACATGCGCGCGTTCGAGGGGGACGAGAGGGCGGTCGCGGACGTCGAGGCGCAGTTCGAGGCGCTCGGGCGTGAGCTCGTGGCCGCCGGCGCGGAGGTGCTGATCCCGGCCGGCGGCCTGCCCGCCTTGCTGCTGGGCACCCGTCACGACTACGCGATCGACGGCGCTGGCGTGCTGAACGCCAACGCGATCG
The DNA here is from genome assembly GCA_039648875.1 of Actinomycetota bacterium. GTDB lineage: Bacteria > Actinomycetota > Thermoleophilia > Gaiellales > Gaiellaceae > Palsa-739. The sequence goes on along the minus strand of JBBWZD010000119.1, from coordinate 8,568 downwards.
CCGCGAAGCAGGCGGAGGTCGCGGTGAAGATGCGCGCGATCAGCGGGACGGCGCCGAGCCGGGCGGGCACGTTCAGACGCGCGCCCACCGCCGCCATCGACGAGTTCGTCGCCCTCGCCCGCTCGCTGGCCGCCTCCGCGTGACGCCCGACAACGGCCTCGGCCTCTTCCTCACCGCTCTGCCGGCGCCCCTCGCTATCGACTTCGCCGCCCGCGCGGAGAGCGCCGGCTTCCGCAGCGCGTGGTTCCCGGAGATCACCTTCGCCGACTCCTTCGGCCCGGCGACCGCCGCCGCCCTCCGCACCGAGCGGCTCGGGATCGGCACAGGCGTCGTCGGCGTCTGGTCGAGATCCGCGGTGACCATGGCGCTGCAGGCGGCGACCCTGCACCAGCTCTCGGGCGGGCGGCTGCTGCTCGGCCTCGGCGTGCAGGCCCGGGCGTACGTCCGCTCCTGGCACGGGCAGGAGTACCGGACGCCGGTGGAGGCGATGCGCGACTTCGTCACGATCCTCCGGCTCGCGCTCGCGGGCGGGCTCGTGAACTACGAGGGGGAGGTCTTCTCCGTGAAGGACTTCCACCTCGACCTGGAGCTGCCGGAGGAGCCGCTGCGGATCCTCGTGGCGGCGAACGGGCCGCGGATGATCGAGCTCGCGGGAGAGATCGCCGACGGGATCGTCGGCTGGTACCAGTCGCTCGAGTACGTGCGCGACGTGACCCTGCCGGCTCTCCGCCGCGGCGCGGCTCGCGCGGGGCGCTCGCTCGACGGCTTCGAGGCCACCGTCGGCTTCCCCGCCGTCGTGACCCGCGACGACAGCGGGATCGAGCTGGCGAAGGGTCAGGTGATGATGTACGCAACCGCTCTGGGCTCGGCGCCCGCGTACCTCGAGAGCGCCCGCGCCGCGGGCTTCGGCGATGCTGCCGAGGCGATCGGGGAGCGCGTCCGCGCCGGCGACCTCCGCGGTGCCGTGTCGCTCGTGCCCGACGAGATGGTCGACGCGCTGGTGCTTGCCGGGAGCCGGGAGCGCGTCCGCGGGCGGATCGAGCGCTACCGCGCGGCCGGCCTGACCGGCGTGCACCTGCTGCCCTCTCCGCCCGGCGGCTACTACCCGCTCTACGAGGGGCACTTCCCCGTGCAGTCGCTCTCGCAGCTGCCGGAGTTCGACTTCCCGGCGCTCGTCGCGAGCTTCGAGGACGCGATCGGCCTGCTCGCCGCCTGACGCGGCGTACGCCGCGGCGGGGGGAACGAGGAGGGCGCCTAGCTCCCCGCCTGGCTCCAGCTCAGCTTCACGTGGCCGGTCGCGCCGCCGGAGCCGTCGACGGCGATGCGGTAGACCGCGCCGGCCGCAGCGATGAACGTGACCTTGCTGGTCAGGCTGCCGCCGTCGTCGTCGTTCGCGGCAACCGGGGTCAGGGCCGAGAGCAGCCTGCCGGTGTAGACGGCCAGGAGCGTGTCGAAGTCGGTGCCGGTCGTGTCGATCGTCGCCGTGCCGCTCGCCGGCGCCGTCCACATGTACCAGACCGACCTGCCGCCGGGCTTGCCGGCGTGGTCGGGCTCGGCCGCCTCCTTCGTCGCGCCGACGTTCGTGCCCGTGACGCTGCCGCTGCCGCCGCCCAGCAGCAGCGCGTCGGCGAAGAGGTCGTTGCCCGGCGGGGGCGCTGCGACGGCCGCCCACTGCAGGATCAGCGGCCCGGCGGCGCCGTTCGAGCCGTCGACGGCGATGCGATACGTCGTCCCCGCGGCCGCCGTGAAGGTCAGCTTGCTCGCGAGGTTGCCGCCGGAGTCGTCGTCCGAGGCGACGAGCGTCAGCGCCGCGACCGACGTGCCGGTGTAGACGCCGAGGAGCGTGTCGAAGCCCGAGCCGACGGTGTCGATCGTGGCGGTGCCGCTCTGCGCCGGCGTCCACACGTACCAGACCGAGCCGCCGCCCGCGTTGCCGGCGTGGGCGGGCTCGCCCTCCTCCCTCGTGGCTCCGGCGGTCGATCCGCTCACGGTGCCCCAGTCGCCGTCGAGCGGCCGAGCGTTCGCGAACGGGTCGTTGGCGGGCGGCGCGGAGGGCGAGACCGTCCATGTGCGCTCAGCAGGCGTCGGGTCGACGTTGCCGGCCGCGTCGCGCGCTCGCACCTCGAACGTATGCGGGCCGGCCGTGAGCCGGGAGTAGGCGCCGAGCCACGGGCACGCGCCGAACGCGCCGTCGAGGCGGCACTCGAAGGTCGAGCCGCTCTCGCTCGACTCGAAGCTGAACCTCGCGCTCGTCGAGCTGACGGTGCCGGAAGGGCCCCCCGTGATCGTCGTGTCGGGCGGCGTCGTGTCGGCCGCCGCGACAGTCCAGGTACGGCTCGCCGGGGTCGGGTCGACGTTGCCGGCGGCGTCGCGGGCGCGCACGTCGAACGTGTGGGCGCCCGGAGCCAGGCCGGAGTAGGCGGCAGGGGAGGCGCACGCGGCGAACGCGGATCCGTCGAGGCGGCAGTCGAAGGTCGAGCCGCTCTCGCTCGACACGAAGGCGAACGTCGCGATCGTCGAGCCGACCGTGCCGGAAGGGCCGTCGGTGATCGTCGTCTCCGGCGGCGTGGTGTCGGGAGCGGCCGTCAGGCCCACCGCCAGCGTCACGTTCCCGGACGCGCCGTTGCGGCCGTCGACCGCGATGCGGTACGTCGTGCCCGGTGTGGTCACGAAGGAGACGCGGCTCCAGGTCGAGGCGCCGTAGTCGTCGCTCGACGCGACGGCGGTCAGCGCGCTCACCGCGGTGCCGGTGTAGACGCCGAGCAGGGTGTCGAAGGTGCTCCCCTGCGTGTCGATCGTCGCGGTCACGGGCGTCGAGGGCGCGTGCCAGGCGTACCAGATCGACTTGCCGCCGCGGTTGCCGGCGTGGTTCGGCTCGCCGGCCTCCTTCGTGGCGCTCGTGTTGTTGCCGCTCGCGAGCCGCCCGTCGCTGCCGAGGTCGGTGGCCGCGACGAAGTTGTCGTTGGAGAGGATCCACGCGCGGTGGGCCGGAGTTGCGTCCGCGTTGCCGACCGTGTCGACGGCGTAGACGTCGAAGGAGTACGAGCCGCCGGCGAGTGCGCTGTACGTCTTCGGCGACGTGCAAGGCTCGTAGGAGCCGGAGCCGTAGTCGCCGGCGAGGCGGCAGAAGAACGTGGCCTGCTCCGTGGCGGAGAACGTGAACGTCGCGGCGTTGGCGGTGACCGTGCCGGTGGGGCCGCCGGTGATCGTCGTGTCGGGCGGCGTCGGGTCGACGATCACCGAGTGCGTGTCGGTCGCGGTCTTGCCCGTCGTGTCGACCGCCCGCGCCTCGATCTGGTGCGTGCTGCCCTGCGCCTGCGCGCTTCCATCCCAGGTCGCCTGGTACGGCGCGGCGGCGTCCGTGGCGACCAGCGTGCCGTCGACCCTGAACTCGACCCGCGCCACGCTCGTGTCGTCGCTTGCGTCGGCCGAGATCTGCACGAGCCCCGGCACGCGGGCGCCCTCGCCCGGAGAGGTGATCGCGACGGTCGGCGGGGCTACGTCGGTGGTCCCGCCGGGGCCGTGCCAGTTGAGCTGCACGCTGCCCATCGCCGCGTCGAAGCCGTCGTTGAAGCCGTCGACGACGATCGAGTACTTCGTCCCGGCGACGGCGGCGAACGTGACGCTGCTGGTCCGGTCGGTCAGCGACACGTCGTCGCTCGCCGCCTGCTCGACGACGGTGTCCCCGATCGTGTAGACGCCGAGCAGGGTGTCGAACGCGGAGCCGCTCGTGTCGAAGGTGGCGGTGCCGCTCGTGGCGGGCGTCCACGTGTACCAGATCGAGCGACCGCCTTTGTTCCCCTGGATCGGCGGCTCGTCCTGCTCCGACGCGGAGACGTTCGAGCCGGTGACGCTGCCGGACGAGCCGGCGACGGCCTGGGCGTAGGAGGAGAGGTCGTTCGACGGCGCAGCGGGCGCGGCGGCGATCGTGAAGGTGCGCGTCGCAGGCGTCGGATCGGCGTTGCCCGCGGCGTCGACCGCGCGCACCGCGAACGTGTGCGAGCCGAGCGGGAGGTCGTAGCCGAGCCGGTACGGGGACCGGCAGGGGTAGAAGGCGCCGCCGTCCCACGCGCACTCGTAGAGCTCGCCCGGCTCCGTCGAGGTGAAGGCGAAGCGGTTCGCCTGCGACGTCGTCGTCGCCGGTGGGCCGTACGCGAGGAACGTGTCGGGCGGGGTCGTGTCGGTCGGCGCGCCGGCGGTCGTGAAGTGGACGACGACGTCGTCGGTCTGGTCGGCGCCGCTGACGTCGCGTACGCCGGAGACGCGTAGCGCGTACGGATGCCCCGCCGCGAGCGCCGCGGCCGGGCGAAAGGTAGCCGTGCTGCCGTCGTAGCCGACGCTGCCCGTCACGGCGGCGCCGGTCACGCCGTCCGCGAGCATCACCGTCGCCCCCGTCACGGTAGCGGGGTCGAGCGCGCGCGCGATCTGCACCGAGGGCGTCACCGTCGTCGCCACCCCGGACGCGAGGTCGGCCGGGGTCGACGAGCGGGCGATGACGGCCGGCGGCGGCCACGAGGCCGTCCGCTGCCGGAGCACCGTCAGGCCGGTGGCGTAGTCGGCCAGCGCGACGTCGGCGGCCCCGTCGCCGTTGGCGTCGCCGCAGCCGATCGCCTGGTGCGCGTAGTCGGAGGCGTACGCCACGTCGTAGCGTTCCTCGGCGGCCAGCGTCCCATCCGCGCTCTGGAAGTACACGCCGAGCTTCTGCCAGCCGCCGTGGGCGACGGCGAGGTCTGCGCGGCCGTCGCCGTTGAGGTCGCACGCGCGCATCGAGTCGGGGCTGTCGTACGAGGGCAGCACGGTGGGCGTCGCGAGCGTGCCCGACGCCGTCTGCAGGAAGACGTCCACGTGCGAGCTCGGCGCGTTGCCGCCGCCGGACATCGCGACGTCCGCGCGCCCGTCGCCGTTCAGGTCTGCGACGGCGATGCCCTCGGCCGGGAAGGCGCTGGGCGACCCCGCGACGTCGACGGCCGCGTCGAACGTCCCGCCGGCGCCCTGGGCGAAGACGTGCAGGGTGCTCCCGGTGACACCGACGACGTCGGGCCGACCGTCGCCGGTGACGTCGCCGAGCTCGATCTGCGACTCGGCCGTTGAGGTCACGGGCACGGTCGTCCAGCCGCCGCCGGCGCTCGCGAGGAGCACGGACGCGCCGCCGCTCTGGGCGCCGACCGCCATGTCGAGGCGCCCGTCCCCGTTGACGTCGCCGAGCACGACCTGCTGCGCGCCCGGGGCCGCGACCAGCGTCGGCGCGCCGAGGGAGCCGTTCGCCTGCAGGTACACGTCGACGCCGCCGCCGGTCGCGACCGCGACGTCTGTTCTTCCGTCGCCGTTCAGGTCGCCGGCCGCGACTCCCATCTCGCCGCCGTGGGCATCCGTTGGCAGGAACACGGGAGCGGCGAGCCAGCCGTCCGGAAGCTGACGGAAGAGGACGAGCTTGAACGGCTCGTAGTTGTCGTAGGCGCTCGTCGTGACGAGGACGTCGGCGCGCCCGTCGCCTGTCACGTCGCCGATCGCCGCCCCCTGCGGCGAGTCGGGGAGCGCGTAGGTGCCGCCCATGAAGCGCGGCGCGGGGGTGCCCGTGCTCGACATCGTCGTGAGCGTGTACGGCGACGCGGTCCGCGCCGGCCCGGCGCTGGCGACGCGGACGTAGTACGTGCCGGCGGCGGGGATGCGGACGATCGGGTTGTACGAGGCGCCGAGGACGTCGTCGGCGCGAGAGAGCGGCTGCAGCTGCGGCCCGTAGACGTCGACGAGGGGATCCATCAGGTACGGGTAGCGGCCGTCGACGACGTAGTCCGGCGGCGTGGCCTCGACGTTCAGCACACCCGCCGCGGGCATCGTCACGGCGTACCAGTCGACGTCGCCCTCGACGGAGATCTGGGCGCTGATCTGGCCGCTAGCCGTGAGCGGCGCGGCGCGCGCCGGCACGTCGTTCGGCTCGTACTGGTCGCCGGGCGGCTGCGCCGTCGCGGGCTGCACCGGGCCGCCCAGGGCGGCGTCGGCGTCGAGCAGGCCGAAGCCGTAGGCGTCGTCGACGCCGCGCGGCCCGACGTCGCGCGCGCTCGCGCGCAGGCGGCTCGCCGTCTGGTCGGCGGTCCAGCCCTGGTTCGCCGAGCGGAGGAGGTGCGCCACGCCGGCCACGAGAGGCGCCGCGAACGACGTCCCGGATCCGGTCGCGTAGTTGGCCGCCGCGCCCGCGGCGGGGTAGGTCGAGGTGATGTCGATGCCGGGGGCGGCGACGTCGACCCACGGCCCCCAGCTCGAGAAGGAGGCGACGTTGCCGCTCCAGTCGGTGGCCGTCACCGCCACGACCCCGGGGTACGCAGCCGGGTACATCGGCTCGTGTGCACCGCTGTTCCCGGCGGCCGCGACCACCAGCACGTCGCGCGACTGCGCGTACGCGACCGCCTGCCGCAGCACGGCGCTGTCGCCCGGGCCGCCGAGCGAGAGATTGACGATCCTGGCCCCGTTGTCGGCCGCCCAGGTGATGCCCGTGGCGACGTCCGCGTCGGTGCCGGAGCCGTCGGCGCCGAGCACCTTGACCGGCAGGATCGTCGCGGCCCAGGCCGCGCCCGCCACGCCGACCCCGTTGTCGGCGGCGGCGGCGGCAATGCCCGCAACCATCGTCCCGTGCCCCGCGTCGTCGGACGCGTCGGCGTCGCCGTTCACCACGTCCTTGCCCGCGGCGAGGCGGCCGGCGAGGTCGGGGGTGTCGGGGTCGACGCCGGTGTCGACGACGGCGATCTTCATGTTCGGGTCGCCGTGCGCCCGGCTCCACGCAGCCGGGAGGTGCAGCCGCGCGAGGTAGGGCTGCTTGCCCTTGGCGAGCAGCGGGTCGTTCGGCGTCTCGAACGCCGTCACGACGTAGTTCGGCTCGACGGCCTCGACCCGCGGATCGCGCCTCAGTCGGCGCAACGCGTCGCCGGCCCGGCCCGAGGTGCGGACGAGGGCGTAGCCGGTATGGGGGACCATGCGGAGGAGGTGGAGCCCGAGCGCGTCGAGGCGCTCGCCGTCGCGGACCTTGACGAGCAGCGTGCGCCCGTCGTAGCGCGCCCTCGCGTGCGGCGTCTGCCTCCGGAGCGGAAGCGAGTGGCCCTGCCGGCCCGCCGCGGGCTGTCGCGGCTGCGCTCGCTGGTCCCGGCCGGGCGCGGCCGCGCCGGTCGCCGAGCCGGCGGCCAGGAGCAGGGCCGCAAGGGCCGCGAGAACGCATCGATTGGCCGCACCGCCCGCCACCAAGACCCCTCCTCTTCCCGGCGGAGCGGCAGGGTATCCGCTGCTCGTGCGTCTCGCAACCGCCACACGGCCCGAAGGGGCGGCTGCCGCCGCCCCTTCGGGGGTGAAGCCGTCGAGCCGCTTCCTAGTTCGGGTTGCCCACGTACGGGAACGTGCCGAGCAGGCTGTTGTCGGCGGGGACGCAGTCGGTCGTGACGGCGCCCTCCGTGATCAGGCCGAGCTCGGTGTCGATGACGTCGTCGTTGAGCTTGCGGCCGTTCGGGAAGCCCGCGGTGCTTGCCGTGTCGTACGTCAGGATGTCCGGCAGGAGGAAGTTCGCGAGGCCCTGGATCTGGCTCGCGTCGTCCCCCGGGTTCGGGTCCGTGGCGTCGTTCAGGCTGAAGAGCGTCGTGAGGCTGTCGACGATCTCGCCGCGGAAGTTCGCCTGGTCGTTCGCCGGGTCGCTGTGGTTGTACGTGCTCTTGAGCGAGCTCTTGCCGTCGACGACCCGGTCCGGCGGGATCGGGTTGTTGGGGATGAACACCGTCGCGATCGCGGGGCGGCCCATCCGGTCGATCTGGAGGTCGGGTACGTTCGTCGACGCCCAGACGCCGATCTTCGACGAGTCGGCCGTGAGCAGCTTGCTCGGCAGCTCGAGGACGATCGAGGACACGTTCCGGCCGGCGAAGAAGTTCCGCTCGGGGTGCGACGCGGCGGTGCCGCAGCCGATCAGCGAGCGGCCTGGGCCGAGGATGTTGAGGAAGCCCGGCAAGTCGAAGAAGAACGGATCGTCGCGCCGCCCGGCGAAGGCGGTGATCCCGTCCTCGCGGTTGACGACAGGCGTCCCGCCGAACGGGGTCGAGTCGCCCTTGAGCTTCGCCTTCACCTTGTCGTCCTTCGTGCCCTTGAGCTCCACCTTCAGCTTCTGCGAGCCGTCGGCCTGCGCCTTGTCGAACCTGACGGCGATGTTCACGTCGGTGATCGCGTCGCCGTTGTTGTCGACGTGGAGGTTGTACGTCACCGGCGCCGACTTCTCCACGAGCGGGATCTCGTCCGCGAACGGCCTGTCCTGTCCGGGTGCGACCTCGCCCGGGCTCGCGACCCCGTTCACGTTGAGGACGAGCACGGTGTTCGCCGCATCGGTCGGCGACTGGAACGCGTAGAGGTCCGTGATGTCGGTCTGCACGCTCCCGCCGGGGGGCGTGAGCCCCGGGGCGTCGAGGTGGTCCGCCGCGCGTGCCGGCGACGGCGCGGCCTTCGCCGCGAGGAGGACCGCGAGCACGCTCGCAGCCGCCGCGGCGACCAGCACCGCGAGCACGAGCGTCCTCCTGTTCATCGATCTCGCTGCCGTCATTCCTG
>JBBWZD010000094.1:0-18165 GCA_039648875.1 Actinomycetota bacterium | reverse complement strand
GCGCCCGGGCCGCCGTAGAACTCGAGGTACTCCTCGATCTGGCTCTTGCGCTTGCCCTCGGCGGGCTCGTTGATCGGGAACTTGATCTTGCCCTCGCCGTCGGCCATCACCTTCGACATCAGCGCGGAGTACTCGGTGGAGATGTCGTCGTCGGAGAAGTGGATCATCTCGGTCATGCCGAAGACGCGCTCGTAGAACTCGACCCAGTGGTTCATGCGGCCGAGCTCGACGTTGCCGACGACGTGGTCGACGTTCGCGAGCCCGACACCCGCGGCCGCGTGGCCATTCGTCGACGAGGGGCGGTAGCCGGGCTTGAAGGGGCCCACGTAGTCGCCGCGGTTCACGAACGTGTGGATCGTGTCGCCGTAGGTGGCGATCGCGCCGAGCTCGAGCGACCCGTGCTCGTCCTCTACCCGGAACGGCTCGGTCACGCCGCGCGCGCCCCGCTGCACCGCCTGCCGGTACGCCTCGGTCGCGTCGGGCACCGTCAGCGCGATGTCCCTGACGCCGTCGCCGTGGCGCGCGTGGTGCTTCGTGATCTCGTGGTCCTCGCGCAGCGCCGAGGTCACTACGAGGCGGATGTCGCCCTGCTGGAGGAGGTACGACGCCCGGTCGCGCACGCCGGTCTCGGGGCCGAGGTACGCGGTGCGCGTGAAGCCGAGCGCGTGCTCGTAGAAGTACGCGGACTGCTTCGCGTTGCCCACCCAGAGCTCGACGTAGTCCCAGCCGAGCAGCGGCATGAAGTCTTCGGCCACGAGGCGATTCTACGCGGCGTCCTCGGCCCGGTGACGCGCCTCCGCCTGGGCCGGCACGGCCTCGGCCGCGGGGCGCCGCCAGAACCGCTCGAGCGCGATGCCGGCGAAGATCAGCACGCCGCCGGCGATCTCGAGCGGGTGCAGCGTCTCCGAGAGCAGGACGAGCGCGAAGAAGACCGAGAAGAACGGCTGCAGGTTCGCGAACAGGGATGCCCGCGACGGCCCGACGCGGTCGATCGCAGTGAACCAGAGGATGTTGGTCAGGAACAGCGGACCGACGACCGCGTAGCCGAAGGCGAGCCACACCGTCCAGCCGAAGGAGAACTGCTGCTGCCCGAGCTGGGGGATGCTGACGAGCGCGAGCGGCACCCACCCGGCCGCGAGCACCAGGGCGCTGATCCGGTACGGCGAGTAGCGGCGCATCAGGGGCGCGATCGCGGTCGTGTAGCACGCCCACGTGAACGCCAGCGCAATCGCGATCAGCGTCCCGGCGAGGCTCGAGCCGACGCCGCCGGAGGCACCCGCCAGCAGCGCCACCCCGCCGAAGGTGATCGCGGCTCCGACCCAGAACGGCCACGGCAGCCGCTCGAGGCCCAGCACGAGCGCGATCAGCCCGATGAAGACCGGGGTCGAGCCGAGCAGCAGCGCCACGGTCGAGGCGTGCGTGAGGTCGAGCGCGAAGACGAAGCACACCTGGTTGGCGAAGATCATCAGCGCCGCGACGGCCACGAGCCAGAGGTCCCGCCGCTCGATCCGGAACGAGCGCTCGCGCTGGTAGGTGAAGGCCCAGAAGAGCGCGATCGCGGCGAAGTATCGGATCGTGCCGTAGGCGAGCGGCTTCCAGCCGTGCTGGAACATGTACTTCGTGACGGTGATGTTCAGCGCCCAGAGGAGCACCGTCCCGAAGAGCATCGCGTCGACGGCCGAGGCTCGGCGCACGTTCTCGACCGTACCCTCTAGGCTTCGCGTGATGCGCGAGCCCACCGTTGCCGAGGTCGACGCGCTGGTCGGGCCGGCGACGCCCCACTTCGCATACCAGCTGCGCGCGCGGCTCCGCGAGCTCGTGCTCGACCTCCCCGACGACCACCCGGTCCGCCGGTACGCCGACGAGAAGATGGAGCTGCTCGACCGCCTCGGACACGCGTCCACGAAGGCGTTCGACGGCGGCCGCGAGCCGCGGTCGCGGCCGGGTTGGTCGGAGCTGCCGAGCACCGCGCCGGTCGACGCGCCGCTGCCGCGCCGGCGATGAGCCCGGAGGCCTCGTCGGTCCTCGTGACCGGCGGCACGCGGGGCATCGGGCTCGCCATCGCGCGCCGGCTGGTGCGGGACGGCGCGACCCGAGCCGTCCTGGGCTACATGCGCAACGACGCCGCCGCGGAGCGCGCGGCCGCCGAGGTGCGATCCGCGGGCGCCGAGCCGGTGCTCGTGCGCGGCAACGTCGCGTCGGAGCGCGTCGTCGAGGAGCTCGCCGCGGCGGGGCCGTACCGCGTCGTCGTGCACAACGCGGCGACGGGGGTCGCGCGGCCGGCGCTCGAGACGGAGGACCGCCACTGGGACTGGACGCTGAACGCGAACGCCCGCGCGCTCCTGGCGCTCGCGCGCGCCACCGCTCCCGCCATGACCGAGGGCTCGTCGATCGTCGGGATCTCGAGCCTCGGCTCGCAGCGCGTGCTCGACAACTACGTGCTGATCGGGACGTCGAAGGCCGCGCTCGAGGCGATCGTCCGCTACCTGGCCGTCGAGCTGGCGCCGCGCGGGATCCGCGTCAACGCCGTCTCCGCAGGGGTCGTCGAGACGGCCGCGCTCGAGCACTTCCCGAACAAGGAGGAGATGCTGCGCTCGGCCGAGCGGACGCCCGCGGGGCGGCTCGTCGAGGCCGACGACGTCGCCGCAGCGGTCTCGTTCCTCTGCTCGCCGGACGCGGCGATGGTGCGCGGCCAGACCCTGATCGTCGACGGCGGCGTCTCGCTGCTCGCCTGATGGAGCCGACGGAGTCCAACCGCCGCGCCTGGAACGAGCTGCACCGGCCCGGCGCACACGCACGTCTCGGCCTGCCGCCGATCGTTCGGCAGACGCTCGGCGAGCTGACGAAGAAGCGCGTGCTGCACCTGCACTGCCGCACCGGCGAAGGGGCGGCGGAGCTGGCCGAGCTGGGGGCCGTCGTGACCGCCGTCGACGCGTCGGCGGAGACGCTCGAGGCGGCGCGCGGCCGCTGGCCGTCGATCCTCTGGGTGCAGGGCGAGGTGCAGGCCCTGCCGGGGGAGCTGCGGCGGCGCCGGTACGACCTCGTGTACAGCCCGGAGGGGACGCTCGGGCGCGTCGACGACCTCGGTGGCTGGGCGCAGCGGCTGGCGACGGCGATGGCCGCGCGAGGCGAGCTGCTGGTCTACGACGAGCACCCCGTCGCCGAGTGCGTCGACGGGCTGTTGCGCTGGCACCACGACTACTTCGACGAGACGCTGCGCGACGAGAGGCTGTGGCGGCTCGGGCGCGTCGTCACCGCGATCGCGCACGCCGGTCTGCGGCTCGAGGCCCTGGAGGAGTACCCCGGCGACACCGCGTGGCAGCGCCGCGACCGGCGCGTGCCGGGCTCGTTCCTGCTCTACGCACGCAAGGCGTAGTTTCGGCGCAGACGGGGAACCCTGCGCCCGTGGCCATACCTCTCAGCCTGTTCGTGATCGCCGGCGGCGCGATCCTCGCGTTCGCGGTCACCGGCAATACGAGCGGCATCGACATCCACGCCGTGGGATGGATCCTCATGGTCGCGGGGCTCGTCGGGCTGGTGCTCTCCTTCATCATGTGGGACAGCTGGGCCGGCGGCGGCTACTGGTCGCGCCGCGGACATGCGGAGCCCCCGCCGCCGCCGCGGCGGCCCTACTACTAGGCCAATCGGATCAGGGCTTCGTCGAGCTCCTCGTCGCCGATGGTGAGCGGCGGCGTCGCCTGGACGAGCGAGCCGTCGAGCCCGGCGGGGACGACGAGCACCCCCCGTTCGAGCGCCTCGCCGGCGTCTCCCGCCCGCGCGCGCAGCAGCCCCCGCCCGTGCCAGCCCGCGCGCTCGAAGCGCTCGCCCGCCTCCGCGACCCGCTCGAGCAGGCGCGGCACCTCCGCGAGCAAGACGAGCGCCGCCGCGCACGCGAGCGGATTGCCCACGTGCGTGTGCGTGTAGACGTCCTCCCGGCCGAGCCGCCAGACCTCCTCCAGCCCGTCGCGATAGAAGAGCGCCGCCGACAGCGGCAGCCCGCCCCCGAGGGCCTTGCCGACGCAGAGCACGTCCGCGACGTGCTCGCCCGGCCAGAGCTCGCCGGTGCGGCCGACGCCGGCGTAGATCGCGTCGACCACGAGCAGCGCGCCGCTCTCGTCGCACCGGCGCCTCAGCGTCTCGAGGAATCCCGGCGGCGGCACGCGCGAGCCGGCCCGGCCTTGCACCGGCTCGACGATCACGCACGCGGCGTCGGGCGGGAGCGGCCCCGGGTCGGCGCCGAAGTGGCGCCGGTGCACGGGCCCCGGCAGCCACGGTGCGAACGGAGCGCGGAACTGCTCGAAGCCCGTCGCCGCCAGGGCGAGCAGCCCCGTGCCGTGGTAGGCGCCGTCGAAGGCGACGATCCCGTCTCTGCCGGTCGCGAGCAGCGCGGTGCGGAGAGCGATCTCGACGGCGTCCTCCCCCGTCACGCCGAGCCTCGCCGACCGCGGAAGGGCTTCCCGCAGCCGTACCGTCACCTCGGCCTCGGCGAGGTCGCCGAGCGCGTGCACGACCGGTTGCGCACGCCACGCCTCGAGGATCCGCGGGTTGCGGTGCCCGAGCGCGGCGACCCCGAAGCCGCCGGTGAGGTCGAGCAGCTCGCGGCCGTCGGCGAGCGTGACTCGGCAGCCCTCCGCCTCGCGCCAGATCACCCGCGCCCGATCGCGCGCCCGACCGTCGCCCGCGCGATCGTGCCCGCCATCGCCGGGTTCTCCTGCAGGCGGCGCAGCGAGTACCGGTACCACTGCTCCCCGAACGGCACGTACACGCGCAGCCGGTGTCCCGCCTGCACGAGCTCGCTCGCCCGTCGCTCGCGCACGCCGAGCAGCATCTGGAACTCGTACCCCCCGCGCTCCAGCGCCCGCTCCCCGACACGGCTCAGGGCCTCGCGGATCAGCCACTCGTCGTGGGTCGCGATCCCGACGTAGGCGCTCGACTCGAGCAGCGCGTCGAGGCAGCGGACGAAGCTCGCCCGTACCAGCTCGTACTCCGTGTAGGCGAGCGACGGGGGCTCGACGTAGATGCCCTTGCAGAGGCGTACGTTCGGGCGCAGGTCGGCGAGCGACCGCACGTCGTCGAGCGTGCGGCGCAGATGCGCCTGCAGCACGACGCCGAGGTTGTCGTGACCCTCCTCGCGCAGCTCCCGGTAGAGCCGCAGCGTGTCGTCGGTGGTGCTCGAGTCCTCCATGTCGATGCGGACGAAGTTCCCGTACGAGGCGGCGTGGCGGACCACGTCCACGAGGTTCTCGCGGCAGAGGTCGTAGGAGAGGTCGAGGCCGAGCGCGGTGAGCTTCACGCTGACGTTCGAGTCCAGCCGGTCGTGCTCGATCCTCGCGAACACGTCCCGGTAGGCCTGGGCGATCGCGCGCGCCTCGTCCTCCCGCGTGATCTCCTCGCCGAGCACGTCGACCGTGGCCATCTTCCCCTCCCCGTTCAGCCGGATCACGACCGCGACCGCGTCGTCGACCGAGGGGCCGGCGATGTACCGCGCCGAGAAGATCCGCACGACCGGCTTCGGCACCGCCGGCAGCAGTCGGACGATGGCTCGGTCGAGCAGCGTCACGGGCGGCGCGATTCTACGCGGCCGCGTGCGCGGCGAACCTCAGTGACCTTCGCGCATGAAGCCCTGGCGGGCCGCGCTGACGAGCGCGACCGCCTCGGGGAAGAGCACCCGCATCGCGTCGCGCAACGCGACCGCCTGCTCGTCGACGCCGCCCTGCACCTGGACCTGCGCGAGCGCCGCGGACGTGAGCTCGACCGCGGTGTTCAGCGTGAGCGTCGCGAACTGCTCACGCTGCGCCTCCTGCACGTGCTCGGCCTGCTGCTCCGCGAACTCGCGCAGCCCGCGCATCAGGTCCTCGGGGTCGCCGCCGAACGGGATTCCGAAGCCGCCTTCCATGCGACCCACTCTACGCAAGCGGCCCCTTGTACCGTCGCTCGACGTCGGCGGCGAGCTCCTCGACGACGGCTGCCGCCTGCTGCAGGGCGAGAGCGAACGGCGAGCGCGCGTCGTCGCCCAGCGCCAACTCGAGCCGCCGCGACGCCGCGCCGAGCGCGTCGAGGTGGGAGCTCGTCGCGAGGCGCGGCTCGTGCTGGAGCACCTGCTCGAGCGCGAGCGCGGCCTCCTCGGCCTCCTCGATCCCTTCCGGCGCCTCGGTCTCCCGCAGCTCGGCGAGCCGGGCGCGCAGCGCAGCGAGGTCCCCGCCCCCCGCCGTGTCCTCGGCGACCTCGCACAGCGCCGCGAGCGAGGCCGCCTCGTGCACGAGCCGCCGGCTCGACACCGGGCGCGCCTCCTCGTCGAGCGCGAGCCAGGCGTGGGCCTCGCCCGGTTCGCCCGCGCTGGATGCGAAGGCGCAGAGGTAGATGCGCGCCGCGCCGAGTGGCTCGGCGGCGACGACTCCCGTCAGCCGCTCGCCGGGCGCCGCGTAGGTGGCCGCCTCCGCCGCGATGCGCTCGAGGTCGTCCGTGAGCGCCACCGCGCGAGCATAGACTCGGCGTTCGTGGCGGCCGTCTCGGCACGGAAACAGCACGCCCGCGAGCTGTTCGCGCCGCTCGCGCCGAGCTACGACCGCTACGCGCGCCTCCTCTCCTTCGGCCGGGACCCGCGCTGGCGGTCGTTCCTCGTCTCGCGGGTGCCGGCGGATGCGGAGCGCGTCCTCGACGTCGCGACCGGCACGGCCGCGGTCGCGATCGAGCTCGCGCGAGCCGTGCCGGGCAGGACCGTCGTGGGCGTGGACCAGAGCCCGGAGATGCTCGCGGCCGGACGCGCCCGCGTGGCGCAGGCGGGCCTCGCCGGTCCGGTCGAGCTGCGCGAGGCGAGCGCGGAGGCGCTGCCGTTCGCCGACGCGGAGTTCGACGCGCTCACGTTCACCTACCTGCTGCGCTACGTCGACGACCCCGCCGCGACTCTGCGCGAGCTCGTGCGCGTCACCCGTCCCGGCGGCACCGTCGCCATGCTCGAGTTCGGCGTGCCGAGCGGCGCCTGGCGGCCCCCGTGGGAGCTCTACGTCCGCGTGGGGCTGCCGCTCGCAGGCGCGGCCGTCTCGCCCGGGTGGCGCGAGGTCGGCCGCTTCCTCGGCGCCAGCATCCGCGGCTTCTACGAGCGGCTGCCGGTGCCGGCGCTGCTCGAGCTCTGGCGCGCGGCAGGCGTGCGGGACGTGCAGCACCGGCGGCTCACCCTCGGCGGCGGCGTGGTCGTGTGGGGGACGCGCGGCTGACGTTGCGCGCGTCGCCTGCGTTCTACGCACTGAGGCCGGGGGGCTGGCGTGACTACGTCACGCTGCTCCACCCGCCGTACACGCTCTGGCACCTGTCCTACGTGGCGATCGGCGGCGCGCTCGCGCCGCGGATGAAGTGGGGGCTGCTGGGCTGGACGACGCTGTCCTTCCTCCTCGCGCTGGGCGTCGCCGCGCACGCACTCGACGAGCTGCAGGGCCGACCGCTCCGCACGCGGATCCCGGCCGCCGTGCTCGTGGCTCTCGCGGTGCTGTCGCTCGGCGCGGCATGCGCGATCGGGGTCGTCGTCGCCGCACGCTCCTCGTGGTGGCTGTTGGCGTTCGTCGCGTTCGGCGCCTTCGCCGTCGTCGCCTACAACCTGGAGCTGCTCGGCGGGCTCTTCCACTCCGACGTCTGGTTCGCGGTCGCGTGGGGCGCCTTCCCCGCGGTCACGGCGTACTTCGCGTCCGCGGAGCGCCTCCGCGGCGCGGCCGTCGCCGCGGCAGCGTTCGCGCTGCTCTCGAGCCTGGCGCAACGACACCTCTCGACGCAGGTGCGGCTCGTCCGGCGCCGCGTCGCCGGCGTCACCGGCCAGGCGACGCTCGTGGACGGCAGCGTGGTCGCCCTCGACGCCGATCTGCTGGCCCGGGCGCCCGAGCAGGCGCTGCAGCTGCTCGCCGCCGCCATGCCGTTTCTCGCCGGCGCGCTGCTCCTCGTGCGCGCCGCCTGAGGCCGTACCATGGACGCTCGGTGCTGACGAGCGTCTTCGACCTCGTGTTCGCGGTGGGTGTGGTCGTCGCCGCCGCCGCGCTTGTCGGCGCAGCGATTCGCAGGGTCCGGCGACGGACGCTCGAGCTCGTGACCGCCACGCTCGGCGCCGCTGCGCTCGCCGCCTGGGTGCTCTTCGCGCTGCGGCACGACCGGGAGCTCGCCCTCGACGGCGCCGGCCTCACGGGCTGCACCCTCGCCGCGGCGGCGTCCTTCCTGCTGCTGGCGGCGCTCGCGCGGAGCGAGGCGATGGGAGCGCACTTCGTCGAGGCGAAGGCGCAGCTCGGCGACCTCGTCCAGCAGGAGGCGGCCGAGCGGGCAGCGGAGCTCGAGCGCGTCCTGGCACGGGCTCGCGCCGACTCGGTGTCGCTGCTGAGCGAGGAGGAGCGCCGGATCGCGGAGGAGCGGCGGCGCGAGTTCGCGGAGCGCGAGCGCGAGCTGACGAAATCGCTGACGGAGACGCTGAGCGCGACGCAGGCGCAGGTGGAGCTGCGGCTGGCGAGCTGGGCGCAGGACCTCGACCGTGCCGCGGACGACACCAAGGGCCGCATCGCCCAACTCGCGCGGCGGCAGAAGCAGCTCGTGTCGGAGGTCGAGGTGCGGCTCGCGGCCGACGCGGACCGGCTCGGCGCGGAGAGCGAGGAGCAGCGGGCGGCGCTCGCACGGCTACGGGCGGAGCTCCAGAAGGCGCTCGAGGAGGCACTCGGGGCAGCCGGCACCGAGCTCGACTCGCATGCAGCGGAGCGGCGCCGCGCGCTGCACGAGCTGGACGAGCGGATGCGGCGGCGCGAGCGGGAGCTCGTCGAGCGGATCGCGCGCGAGGAGACGGAGGCGGGGCAGCGGATCCGCGCAGGCTTCGAGGAGGTCGAGCGGCGCCAGCTCGAGCAGATGCAGCGGGTCGTCGAGCGCGCGGCGGCCAGGTACGCCGAGGAGGCGGGTCAGCAGTTCGCGGCGCTCGTCAAGTCGGGCCGCGAGGACGCCGCGCGGCGGCTGTCGCGGGAGCTCGACCGGACGGTCGAGGTGTTCTCGCGCGAGGCCGAGGCGGTGCTGGCGGAGCGGCTGGCCCACGTCGGCGACGCGGGCGCGCAGCGGCTGGAACGGCGCCTCTCCGACGCCGCGAGCGCCCTCGAGCGCCAGAGAGACGACTGGATGTCGGCGTTCGACAGCCGGATCGCGGGACTCGAGTCCGACGTGCGCCGCCGGCTCGAGGAGCTCGCCTCGGACGCCGACGCCGAGCGGGCCGTGCTCGAAGCCCGCCTGCAGGAACTCGCGCGCCGGGTCGAGGCCACCGCGGTCGTGCGCAGCGTTCCCTGAGTCCCCGTTTGCGGCCAACAAACCGCGGCAGGGTTCGTCCAATGGAGGACGAACCTACGGGAGCCGTGAACGAGATGACGGAGATCGCCGAGACGGACATGAGCGAGCGCTCGAAGGTCGAGAGCTGGCGGCTGCACGTGCTGATCGAGGCCGGCTACCCGCTGACTCTGGCGGAGCGCCTGGCGGCGAGCGAGGCAGACCTGCACCTCGCCGTCGAGCTCGTGGGCCACGGCTGCACGCACGGCACGGCCGCCGAGATCCTGCTCTAGCTCGCGGATTCCTGGGCGCGCGCGCCGCGAGTACGCTGCGGGACGTGAGCAGCAAGGTGGAGCCGCTCCCGTACGCCGACCGAACCGTCTACTCCGTCGGCGCCTTCAACCGCGGCGTGGCGCAGTGGCTCGGGCGGTTGCCAACCGTCTGGGTGGAGGGGGAGGTGACGGAGCTGCGCCGGCACACGCGCTGGGCGAGCGTCTTCTTCACCCTGAAGGATCCGGCCGACGGCTCCTGCATCGGCGTGACGATGCCGCGCGGACGCTTCGACGCGTTGCGGCTCGAGCTCGCCGACGGCGAGCGCGTGCACGTGTACGGCCGGCCGGAGCTGTACGAGCAGCGCGGCGACTTCCGCCTGCGCGCGCTGACCGTGGAGCGCTTCGGCGTCGGCGCGCACCTGGCTGCGCTCGAGCGTCTCAAGACGCGCCTCGCGTCGGAGGGACTGTTCGCGGCCGAGCGGAAGCGTCCGCTGCCGTTGCTGCCGCGCCGGATCGGGCTTGTCACCGGCAACGACGCCGCGGCCAAACGAGACGTGCTGGCAACGATCCAGAGCCGCTTTCCGCCGGCCGACGTGCTGATCGCCGAGACGTACGTGCAGGGCCCGCGGGCGGCGCTCGAGATCGTCGCCGCGCTCCGCGACCTCTGCGCGCAGCCGGAGGTGGACGTGATCGTGCTCGCCCGCGGCGGCGGCGCCTTCGAGGACCTGCTCCCGTTCAGCGACGAGCGGCTCGTGCGGGCGGTCGCAGACTGTCCCGTGCCCCTCGTGTCGGCCGTCGGGCACGAGCAGGACACGCCGCTCTGCGACCTCGCCGCGGACGTGCGCGCCTCGACGCCGACGACGGCGGGCAAGCTCGTCGTCCCGGAGCTCTCGGCGGTGCTCGCGAGGCTCGACCGGGGACGCGACGCGCTCGCGCGCGGCGTGACGCGAGCGCTCGAGCGGGACGCGCAGCGGCTGGAGCGCGCGGTGGAGCGGCTTCGCGGCGCCCCGCGGAGAGCCCTCGAACACGAGCACGCTCGGCTCGAGCGCGCACACGAGCGCCTACGTCGGGCGCCGGCGCTCGCGGTCGAGCGAAAGCGGGCGGCGCTCGAGGCGACGGCGGGCAAGCTGGCGTCGTTGTCTCCAACGGCAACACTCCGCAGAGGCTACGCCATCGTCCGGACGGAGTCTCGCGTCGTCGTCTCGACCGCCGGGCTCGCCCCGGGCGCGCGGGTCGACGTCGAGCTCGCGGACGGGGCGTTCGGTGCGCGGATCGAGGACCTGCGGGATGGCTGAGCCCGAGACGACGTTCGAGCAGGCGCAGACGGAGCTCGAGCAGATCGTGGCGCGCCTCGAGGAGGGGCGGGCGCCGCTCGACGAGGCGCTCGCGCTGTGGGAGCGGGGCGAGGAGCTCTACGCGCTGTGCCGGGCGAAGCTGGACGGCGCGCAGGGGAAGGTCGAGGAGCTAGCGAGACGCGTCGAGCAGACGCGCCCCGAGCCGCAGGCCTAGCTCGACCAGGTCGGTGCGCGCCCGCTCCGGCTCGCCGGACAGTGCGACGGTCTCGACGCCTGGCAGCGGCTCGAGCACGACGCCCCCGAAGACGACGCACGGCACGCCCGCCTCGACGCAGCGGCGCGCAACCTCGGCGGGCGCCTTCCCCTCGGCCGTCGTCGCGTCGACGCGGCCCTCGCCGGTGACGACGAGATCGAAGCCGCGCGGGTCGAACGCGAGCAGATCCAGGATCGTCGCGGCGCCGGGAGCGAGGTGCGCTCCGAGCGCTGCGAAGGCGGCGCCCAGCCCACCGGCCGCCCCGGAGCCCGGGAGCTCCGCGTACGGCGCGAGCGCAGGTTGCGCGCGCAGCCGCCTCTCCAGCTCCGGCACCTGCTGCGGCGACGCGCCCTTCTGCGGCCCGAAGAGCCGCGGCGCCGCGTACAGCGTCGTCTGCACGTCGTAGAGCACGGTCGTCGGCGCCGGCAGCGCCGAGAGGGCCTCGAGGAGACCCGCTCCGCCGTCGAGGTTCGCGGTCCCTCCCAGGGCGACGAGCAGCTCGTCGGCCTCGAGTTGCGCGAGCAGCTCGCCGAGGCCGCGGCTGGATGCTGCCAGCACGTCGAGGCGCCGCGGGTCGAGCGGGATGACCTCCGCGGCCTCGACCACGGTGAGCGCGTCGCGCCGGCCGACGAGCGACGTCCGCAGCCGGCCGAACGCGTCGTGGACGGGACGCGTGACGACGTCGCTGCCGCACAGGGCCGTGAGCGTGCCTTCTCCGCCGTCGGCGACTGGCAGTGGCCGCGACTCGACCCCGGCCCGCTCGAGGCCGGCTCCCAGGGCCGCTGCGGCCTCGAAGCCGGTGAGGACGCCCTTGAGACCGGCGGGGGCGACGAGGACGGTCAGCTCGGCACGCGGGTCCGGCGCGACTTGACCCCGGCCTCGGGCCGCTCCTCGTCCCCCGCCCCGACCTCCGCCTGCGCCGCGGACGGCATCACCTTGAGCATCGCCAGGGAGAGGCCCTCCCGGGCGAGGAACAGCAGGCCGACGCCGATGCCGACCGACGCCTCGATGGCCTGCAGGCCGAAGCCGAAGGCGACGCCGTGCGCGTACTGCACGCCGTAGCTGGCCGCCAGCGGCGCGGCGATCGCAACCTGCACGAGCCCGACGTTCCCCGGCCACAGCGGGAAGATCGTCGCGACGTTCATCAGCAGCAGCACCAGGCCCGCCGCGGGCAGCGGCGCGTGGATGTCGAACGCGCGCATCGCCGTGTAGACGGCGAGGATCTGGCAGACCCAGCCGGAGATCTGAAACAGCACGGCGAGCGCGAGGCCGAGCGGGGTGCGCAGCACGCCGAGCCCATGCCGCGCCATCGTCACCAGCCTGCGGGCCGCGCTCAGACCGTCGAGCCGTGTCGTGTCGTGGCTGCGTGCGCTCACGAAGGCGAACGCGAAGAGGGCGGCGCCGATGCCGACGAAGACGAGCAGGCTCGTGATCGCCCACGCCGGGATTCGGGCGGTCGCGACCACATAGAGGATCAGCAGCAGCACCGGCACGAGGTCGAAGACGCGGTGCGCGAAGACGGTGCCGACGAGCGTCGCCCACAGACCCTGCCGGCGCGGCAGCTTCCGCGTCAGCACCGCGACACGCGCAAGCTCGCCGATCCGCCCCGGCAGAACCGCATTCGCGAACAGGCCGACGGAGAACGCCGAGAAGACGAGCGGGACGGTCGGATGCGGCTCCGGCATGGCCTGGTTGATGACGGTGCGCCAGGCGAGGGCGCGCACGACCACCGAGAGGAGGTTGAGCGCGATCGCGGCGACGACCCACCGCCACTCGACCGCGGCGAACGCATCGCCGACGGCGGTCAGGCTCGGCCCGCGCCACCAGAGGAGACCGACCACGAGGGCGAACAACGGAAGGCTCAGCGCGGTGCGGCCGAGCGCGGAGCGCGGCACGTGCGGGCGGGGCAGCCTCACCCGCCGGCCGCCGTGGGCTCCGGCGGGGTCACCGACTCGTAGATCTCGACGAGGCGCGCCGCGATCGAGTCCCACGAGTAGCGCTCGTGTGCGAGGCGCCGCCCGGCGGCCCCCATCGCCTGCCGGCGCGGCTCGTCGGCCAGGAGCCCTTCGACCGCCTCGACGAGCGCCTGCTCGTCCCCGGCGGGGAACGCCACGGACGTGTCGGGAGTCATGACGTCACGGTAACCCGAGATGTCGGACGCGACCACCGGCGTGGCACAGGCAAGGGCGCGCGTGAGCACCATGCCGAAGCTCTCGCCCCCGAGCGAGGGCGCGACGAGAGCCTTCGCGGCCAGCAACTCCTCGGTGAACCGCTCCTGGTCGAGGAAGCCGACGGCCTCGATCCCCTCGTCCGGGATGCGCAGCCTGGAGATCAGCAGCCGCACGCGCAGCGGGTCGGCCCCGATCACGCGCAGGCTCGCGCCCGTGCGCCTGCGGATCTCCGGCCACGCCTTCAGCAGCACGTGCAGGCCCTTCCGCGCCTCGTGCCTCCCGGCAAACAGGACGCGATGGCCGCGGTCGCCCGGTTCGGCGGCCGAGGGGATGAGCACCCCGTTCGGAACAACCTCGTACTCGCCGGGCAGCCAGCGCTGCGCGGCGGTGCGCGCCATCTCGGAGACGGCGATCCGGTGGTCGAGACGGTCGGCGAGGAAGCCCCACGTCGGCGTCGCGAGACGCATCCAGGCGAGGTCGCCGCTGGCGTGAAAGGTGCCGACCATCGGCCCGCGGAAGAAGGCCAGCGTCGCGATGCACGGCGTCGGCGTCATCGGCTCGTGCAGATGGACCACGTCGAAGCGCTCCCGCTCGAGCGCGGCGCGGATGCGGAAGATGGAACGGGGGCTGAGGATGACGTTCGGCAACGTGCCGTTCGCCGGGACGATCACCGAGCGGCCGATCGGGATCACGTCCGGCGGCGGCATGCCGTGGCGGCCGTGCCTCGGGTGCAAGACGCGGGTGAACTGCCCGGGCGGGTCGTTGCCCATGATCGTCTTCACCTCGCAGCCGCGGCCGCGCAGCGCCTCCGCCTGCAGCTCCGCGTGCTCGACGACGGCCCCCCAGAAGGACCACGAGTAGGGGACGACGATGCCGACCTTCACCACGTCCATTATCGTCGGGCCTCGTGCGCCTGCTCGAGCGGCTGCGCTCGCCGCACGACCGCGAGATCCTCGCCCTCGCGCTTCCGGCGCTCGGCGCCCTGGCGGCCGAGCCGCTGTACGTGCTCGCGGACACGGCGATCGTCGGTCATCTCGGGCGGCCGCAGATCGCGGCGCTCGGGCTCGCCGGCACGGTTCTCGCGGGCGCCTTCACGATCTTCAACTTCCTCACGTACGGCACGACGTCGGTCGTCGCACGCGCGTCGGGTGCGGGGCAGGACGAGCGGGCGGCGAGGCTCGCGGCGCAGGCGCTGTGGGTGTCGCTCGGGATCGGCGCCCTCCTGCTCGTCGCGTGCGAAGCGACGGCCGGACCGCTGCTGCGGGGGCTCGGGGGCCACGGTCGCTCGGGGCATTTCGCGCTCGTCTACTTCCGGATCGCCGCCCTCGGCCTGCCGGCGGCGCTGGTCGCGCTCGCCGGGCAGGGCTACCTGCGTGGCGTGGCGAACCTGCGCCGCCCACTCGTGATCGTGGTCGCGTCGAACGGCGTCAACCTCGTGCTGGAGGTGCTCTTCGTCTACGGGCTCGACTGGGGGATCGCCGGGTCCGCCGCCGGCACGGCGGTCGCGCAGCTCGGGATGGGTCTCGCGTTCGCCGTCGAGCTTCTGCGGCCACGAGCCTCGTCGCGACGGCCGAGCCTGCGTGAGATGCGCCCGATGGTGCGCGTCGGGCGCCAGATCTTCGTGCGCACGACGGCGCTCTTCGCCTCGTTCCTCGTCGCTGCGTCCGTCCTGGCACGCATGGGCGACGCGGAGCTCGGGGCCCACCAGATCGCCTTCGAGCTCTTCATCTTCCTGGCGCTCGTGCTCGACGCGATCGCGGTCGCTGGGCAGGTGATGGTCGGCCGCTCGCTCGGCGCCGGCGACGCCGAGGGAGCCTACGCAGCAGCGCGTCGGATGATCGGCTGGTCGGTGGCCGTCGGGACCGGCTTCGCGCTCGTGCTCCTGCCCCTGTCGCACGCGCTCCCGCGCGCGTTCACCGGCGACTCGGCCGTCCTCGCGCAGGCGGCGACCCTGTGGCCGCTGTTCGCGCTGATGCAGCCGCTCGGCGGCGCCGTGTTCGCGCTCGACGGGATCCTGATCGGCGCCGGCGACACCCGCTACCTGATGTTGTCGATGCTCGCCGCGAGCGCGCTCTTCGTCGTCGTGGCGGCGCTGGCGCTCGCCCTCGGCTGGGGGATCCTCGGCGTGTGGGCGGGGCTCGACGCGCTGATCGCCGCCCGCCTCGCCCTGCTGGGCGTGCGCTTCGCGAGCCGCCGCTGGCTCGTGGTGGGCTGGGACTAGACTCGCCCGATGGACGGGCTGGCCGAGCTCCACACGCACCTCGGCGGCTCGGTCTCGTCCGACATCCTGTGGACGCTCGCCCACGAGCAGGGCATCGCGCTCCCGGTGAAGGACTACTGGGACTTCGACCGGCTGGTGACGGTGAGCGACCCGCGCGGCGTCGCGAACCTCGACGCGCTCGACCAGATCTACCACTGGACTGAGCTGATCCAGTCGAGCCCGCTCGCTGTCGAGGTGTCGGTGCACGGGGCGATCGGGGGGGCATACCGCTCGCAGGGCATCACGACGCTCGAGCTCCGCTTCAACCCGATGAAGCGCAACCGCGGCGGCGAGCGGGATCTCGACCACATCATCCTCGCCGCGATCCGGGGCCTGGACAGGGCGAGCCTCGAGTATCCCCAGGTGCGCGCGGGGCTGATCCTGATGATGGACCGGACGTTCTCGTCCCGTCAGAACGAGGTCATCGTGGAGAAGGCGATCCGGTGGGCCTCCCGCGGGATCGTCGGGGTCGACATCGCGGGGCCTCGTCCTCGCCACGAGCGCTTCGACTATCGCAGCGTGCAGCCGATGGTCGAGGAGGCGCGCGCCGCCGGGCTGGGAGTCACCATCCACGTCGGCGAGGAGGGCGGCGACCACGGGCGAGAGGAGATCGGACAGGTGCTCGAGGTGCTGCGGCCGGACCGGATCGGCCACGGGATCCTCGCCGTCGGGAACGAGGAGCTGATGCGCGAGCTCAACGAGGCCGAGGTCGTGCTCGAGATCTGCCCGACGTCGAACCTGCTGACGAAGGCTCTGCCCGACGAGGCGGCGGTGCGCGAGGTCTTCCGGACGTTCGTCGAGCACGGCGTGCGGTTCACGATCGCAACGGACGGGCCGGAGATGATGCGCACCCACCTCCGCGACGAGTTCGACCTCGTGCTCCGGACGGGCGCGCTGACGCAGGAGGAGCTCGACGAGGCGAACGCGCGTGGCCACGACGCGAGCTTCGTGCGCGGCGGCTTTCGCGCGACGCGGGTGTAAGCCGGACCGCGAATACTCCCATCGACCGATGGTCGGCCGGTGCGGGGCCACGTAGCCTCGCCTTCATGAAGAGCACCCCCAGCGACGCACCGATCGGACTCACCGAGCGTCAGCTCCAGGTCGTGGAGCTGATCGCCCATGGCTGCTCGAACGAAGAGGTGGGATTGCAGCTCGGGATCTCCCCGCGCACGGCGAAGGCGCACTGCGACGTCCTCCGCCAGAAGCTCGGCGTTCCGAGGCGACGGCAGATTCCGGCCGCTTTCAAGATGCTCACGGGACGAGACCCCCTGTCCCGCGAGCTCACGCCGGCCTCGGCCGGCGGCGGGGGCTGACGGCAACCGCGCCCGGCGCAACCGCCCCGGGCGCGGTCCCCCCTTTTGCGGCGAGGGAGAGATAATGGGAGTCAGCGGGTAGACAGGCGTCGCCCCGCAGGCAGGCAACCATGCACCAGGGCACCCTCATCTCGCGGGCGAGGGCGCAGAGCTTCATCATCAAGCGCCCCCGGCTGACCAAGCTCCTCGACGAGTCCGGAGCGCGCATCATCCTGCTCGTCGCTCCGCCCGGATACGGCAAGACCACGCTCGCGCGAGAGTGGCTGGCCCGGAAGCAGGGCGCCGTCTGGTACGCGGGAGGGCCGGCGATGGCAGACGTCGCCGCGCTCGCGCTGGGGCTCGCACAAGCGCTGGCGGCCGGCGCAGAGCAGCACCCGAAGGCCGCCGAGCGCGTGCAGATCCTCGCGTCGCGCGACCAGCCGCCGCGGGTGCTGGCGAAGGCGGTGGCGCGCGTGGTCGCGGACGAGTGCGAGATCGTCGCCATCGACGACTACCACCACGCAGGCGAATCCCCCGACTGCGAAGCGTTCCTCGCAGAGCTGCTGTCGCTGACCCACTTCCGCCTGGTGCTGACCAGCCGGAGCCGTCCCGCCTGGATCACGCCGCGCATGGCGATCTACGGCGAGGCGCTCGTCCTCGAGACGGTGGATCTCGCGTTCACCGACGCCGAGGCTCAGGAGGTGCTCCGCGAGACGGGCGACCGGAGCCGCGAGCGCATCCTGGCTCAAGCGCGCGGGTGGCCGGCCGTGATCGGCCTCGCGGCGATGCGTCGAGGAGCCGTCGACCCGGCCGCCGGCCTCAAGGCAGACGACCTGTACGACTTCTTCGCGGAGGATCTGTTTCAGCGCGCCTCGCCGGCCCTCCGGCACGCCCTCTTCCTGCTCGCCCTCGGGGCCGACGTCGACGACGGGGTGGCGAAAGAGCTCCTCGGGCCCGACCACGCCGAACTGATGGCAGAGGCTGCGGAGCGGGGCTTCGTCAGCCGCGAGTCGCCAGCGGGCGACAACGACACGATGCACCCGCTGCTGAAGAGCTTCCTCGTCGCGAAGCTGCGGGAGGTCGAGGCCGGCGACGTAGCGGCCATGGTGGCGAGTGTCGTCGCCGCGGCGGCCCGCCGTTCCCACTGGGACGCATGCCTCGCGGCGCTCCAGCACTTTCCGCAGGCCGAGCTGATCGGCTCGACCCTGCAACAGGCGCTCGGCGAGCTACTCGCCGCGGGCCGCGTCGCCACGGTCAAGCGGTGGATCAAGCTCGCCGGAGCCACCGGCTGCTCGGACCCGACGCTCCTGCTCGCCGAGGCCGAGGTCGCTCTACGCGAGGGAGATGATCGA
>JBBWZD010000068.1:0-13698 GCA_039648875.1 Actinomycetota bacterium | reverse complement strand
CGTCTCGAGCGACTCCACGTGCAGGAGCCCGGTGCGGTAGAAGACGCTCGCGGCCATCACGAGCATCGCGATGTTGATCAGGCCGGCGAGCGACATCGCGAGCACGACGTCGACGCGCGTGTAGCGCATCAGCTTCCGCGCCTCGGCCTCGCTCTCCGGGAGGATCCGGCTCTGCATCAGCGCTGAGTGCAGGTAGATCACGTGCGGCATCACGGTCGCGCCCAGGATCCCGACCGCCAGGAGCAGCGACTCCGAGCCGTGGAAGCCGGGGACGACGGCATGCTTCGCGACGGTCAGCAGAGGCGGGTTCGCGTAGAACAGCTCGATCACGTAGCAGAAGCCGATCACGCCGACGATCGCGACGATCGTCGCCTCGAAGGGACGGATGCCGAACCGCTGCAGGCCGAGGATCGCGAAGGCGGCCACGGCGGTCAGCAGCGCGGCGGGGAAGAGGGCGATGCCGAACAGGAGATTGAAGCCCAGGGCGGCACCGAGGAACTCGGCCAGGTCCGTGGCCATCGCGATCACCTCTGCCTGGATCCAGAGGAGCACCGAGGTACGCCGCGAGAAGCGGTCGCGGCAGACCTCCGGCAGGTTGCGGCCCGTCGCGATGCCGAGCTTCGCCGACAGCGTCTGGATCAGCATCGCCATCAGGTTCGAGACGACGATCACCCAGACGAGCGTGTAGCCGAACTTCGAGCCGCCGGCGATGTTGGTCGCGAAGTTGCCGGGATCGATGTAGGCGACGGCCGCGATGAAGGCAGGTCCGAGGAACGGCAGGAGCCGGAACCTGCCCCCGCGGAGGATCCGCTCGCCCTCGCCCGTCCTTCGGGTCGAGTCCCGACGCCGCGTCTGGAGCACGAAATTTAGCCTAGTCTAAATTCCGGCTTCGCCGCGAGCTCTCCGTCACGCCGCCAACCGGACGAGCCGCAGGTCCGGAAGCTGACGCCACCGCTCGTCGAGGTCGAAGCCGTAGCCGACGAAGACCTCGTCGGGCACGACGAAGCCGACGTAGCGCACCGGCAGGTCCTCCACGAGCCGGCGGTACGGCCGGTCGAGGAGCGTCACCGCGGCGATCGACCGGGGCCGGCGCAGCTCGAACGTCCGGACGAGGTAGTGCAGCGTCAGGCCCGTGTCGACGACGTCCTCGACCACCAGCACGTCGCGGTCGCGGATGTCGGCGTCGAGGTCCTTGAGCACCCGGATCTGCTCGTGGCCGCCCATCTGCGAGCTGCCGTAGCCGGCGAGCTCCACGAAGTCGAGCCCGTGGAGGATCGGCAGCGAGCGTGACAGGTCGGCGAGGAACACGAAGCTCGCCTTCAGCGAGCCGACGAGCACCGGCTCCCGGCCCGCGTAGTCGCCGGCGATCTCGGCGCCGAGCTCGCGGACGCGCGCCGCGAGCTCCGGGGCGGAGAGGTAGATCTCCCCGATGCGGGGGTCGGCGGGGGCGATCCGCTACGAGACCAGATCGAGGTGGAAGCGCTGGGCGAGCCGCTCGAGATCGCGCTTGTAGAACAGCTTGATCTTCACCTCCGGATACCGCTCCCGCAGCTTCCGCAGCTTCCGGTTCTTGCGCGTCACGAGCGACTGCTTCATCACGGTGAGCTCGATGTAGAGGTCCTGGTCCGGCAGGTAGAAGTCGGGGGCGAAGGCCTCCGTGACGCGGCCGGTCTCGTCGGTCTCGAGCACGAACGTGCGAGGCTCGTACTCCCACGGCACGCCGTAGTAGTCGAGCACCTTCGCGCACTCGAGCTCCGCGCGACTGGCGAAGCGAGGCGGCTCCGTTCCACGATATGCCTGGAAACCAGGCGCCTCGAGCCCCATCTGCAAGCCACGGTACCTGCGGCACCGGACGGTGAAACCGTGATAAACAACCCCGCTCGATGGCACGGCTGAGCCTGGTCCCGCAGAAGCGCGAGTTCTTCGACCTGTACAACCGCGCGGCCGGGAACATCGTCGCGATCTCGCAGGGTCTGATCGAGCTGCTCGAGACGTTCCCCGAGGGCGCCGACGGGCGGGGGCGCGACATCAAGGAGCTCGAGCACGAGGGCGACCGGCTGACGCACGAGGTCGTCGACCTGCTCAACC
This sequence comes from Actinomycetota bacterium, assembly GCA_039648875.1. Classification (GTDB taxonomy): domain Bacteria; phylum Actinomycetota; class Thermoleophilia; order Gaiellales; family Gaiellaceae; genus Palsa-739. The sequence goes on along the minus strand of JBBWZD010000068.1, from coordinate 11,610 downwards.
GCACCTTCGTGACCCCGTTCGACCGCGACGACATGTACCGCCTCGCGGGGGCGCTCGACGACATCTGCGACCACGTCGACGAGACCGCGGGCAAGGTGCTCGACTACGGCGTCCGCGACGTCCGCGCCCACGCCGTCGACCAGGCGCGGGTCATCCACCGCTCCGCCAACAAGCTCTGCGAGGCGATCGCGAGGCTGGAGGGGTTCAAGGACTCGCGGCGGCAGTTGATCGAGCTGCGCGAGCTCGAGGACGAGGGCGACCGCATCGCGCACAAGGCGATCGCGGAGCTCTTCGAAGGCGAGACCGACGCCATCGCGGTCGTGCGGTGGAAGGACATCCACGAGCAGCTCGAGGAAGCGGTCGACGCCTGCGAGAACGCCGCCGACGTGCTCGAGGCGATTCTCGTCAAGAACCGCTAGCCGCCCGTGACGCTGTTGATCGTGGTGATCGCGGTCGGCCTGGCGTTCGACTTCACGAACGGCTTCCACGACACCGCGAACTACGTCGCGACCTGGGTCGGCACGCGCGCGATCGCGCCGCGCACCGCGGTGCTCATCTCCGCTGTCGCGAACCTCGCGGGCGCCTTCGTGACGACGGCGGTGGCGAAGACGGTGGGGAAGGGGTTGATCGACACCGGTCTCGCGACGAACCAGGCGATCCTCGCGGCGCTGCTGGGCGCGATCGCGTGGAACCTGGTCACGTGGTGGCTCGGTCTGCCGTCGAGCTCGACGCACGCGCTCGTCGGCGGCCTGTGCGGCGCAGCGCTCCTGCAGTCGGGCACCAGGGGCGTGTTGTGGCACGGCCTGTGGGAGAAGGTGATCGTCCCGGCCGCGGTGTCGCCGTTCGTCGGCTTCGCCGGCGCCTTCGTGCTGGTGGTCCTGATCTACCGGCTCTTCTTCCGCCTCCCGCCCGGAGTCGCGCACCGCAGCTTCCGGTACGGCCAGCTCGTGTCGGGTAGCTGGGTCGCGTTCACGCACGGCGCGAACGACGCGCAGAAGACGATGGGGGTGATCGCGTTCGCGCTTTGGAAGCACGGCAGCATCTCCCACTTCTACATCCCGACGTGGGTCAAGATCGCAGCCGGTCTGACGATCGCCGCGGGGACGTACTTCGGCGGCTGGCGGATCATCCGCACGCTCGGCCAGCGCATCTACAAGATGGCGCCCGAGCACGGTTTCGCAGCTCAGATCGCCGCCGGCTCGACGCTCTACGCGGGCACGCACTTCGGCTTCCCGATCTCGACGACGCACGTCGTCACCGGCTCGGTGCTGGGCGCCGGCACCACGCGCCGCTTCTCGGCCGTGCGCTGGGGCGTCGCCGGCAACATCGTCAGCGCGTGGCTGCTGACGATCCCGGCGGCCGGGCTCGTCGCCGCCGCGTTCTTCTATCCCGTCGGGTGGATCTTCTAGGGCACATCTAGACTTCCGCCATGCCGCGGGGAAGCAACGGGCAGTGCTTCACGATCGTGCAGCTGTCCGACCTGCACTGCGGGCAGCAGTTCTTCCTGCCGAGCCTGCTCGAGCGCGCGATCGCCGAGGTCAACGAGATCCGGCCGGACATCGTCATCATCTCCGGCGACCTCACCTCCCACGGGTTCAAGGACGAGTACGCGCTGGCGAGGCGTTACGTCGACGGGATCGACTGCGAGTCGATCGTGATCATCCCCGGCAACCACGACTCCCGCAACGTCGGCTACGTCCACTTCGAGGACCTGTTCGGGGACCGCAACTCGGTCCTGCGGGTCGAGGACGTCGCGATCGTCGCGGTCGACTCGACGGAGCCGGACCTCGACAACGGTCAGATCGGGCGCGGGCGCTACGGGTGGATCGAGCAGCAGTTCGCGCAGCCGGCGGACCTGCGGGTCTTCGTCCTCCACCATCACCTGCTGCCGGTCCCGGGCACCGGGCGCGAGCGCAACATCGTCAACGACGCGGGCGACGCGCTCGAGTGCCTCCAGCGCGCCGGCGTCGACCTCGTCCTCTGCGGGCACAAGCACGTGCCCTACGCCTGGCGGCTCGAGGATCTGTTCATCGTCAACGCCGGCACCGTCTCCTCCACGCGCCTGAGAGGGCACGGGCGGCCCTGTTACAACGTCGTCGAGGTGGAGGGGACGCACGTGGACGTCTGGCGGCGGTACCCCTTCCACGGCCAGGAGCGGATCATCCAGTTCTCGACCGAGACGAAGACGTACGAGAAGTACACCGCGCGGATCGAGAGCGAGGTGACGAGCGCCCGGTGAGCTCGCTCACGTTCCTCGGGCGGCGCCGGCGTCGCGACCCATCGTCCGGCGGCCCGTGGACAGTCCGGTTCCGTACGGACTCGCGCCGCCGGACCTCGGCGAGTGGCGTCAGCGCCGCCAGCCTTTCGCGGAGCGCCGCTCCGCGGCGCGGGAGCGAAAGGCGGCCAGGGGCGTGAGAGCCTTGGCCATCGTGGACGGCGAGCACTATCCCGACGTGGTGCGCGAGGCGCTCTCCGAGCTGCCGTACGAGTTCGTGGGCGCGATGCTCGTCGGCGGGACCGAGAAGCTGCGCGGGGCGCCCGACTACGGGGTGCCGTTGCGCGACGCGCCGGGCGACGCCGAGATCGCGGTCGACCTCTCCGACGAGCCCGTGCTCGACCCGCGCCGGCGGCTGCTGCTGGCGAGCCGCTTCCTCGCCGCCGGCATCCCCTACGTCGGCGCCGACTTCCGCTTCGACCCGCCGACCTTCCACCCGTTCGAGCGTCCGTCGCTCGCGGTGCTCGGCACCGGCAAACGGGTCGGCAAGACGGCCGTGACGGGGCACGCGGCGCGCCTGCTCGCGCGCGACCGCCGCGTCGTCGTCGTCGCGATGGGCCGCGGCGGCCCTGCGCAGCCCGAGCTGGTGGAGTCGCCCCCGACGCTCGAGGACCTCGTCGCGCTGTCGCGCCGCGGCCGCCACGCCGCCTCGGACCACCTCGAGACTGCGGTGCTCGCGCGGGTGCCGACGGTGGGCTGCCGCAGGGCGGGAGGCGGCCTCGCCGGCGCGCCCTACACGTCGAACGTCCTCGAGGGCGCGCGCCTCGCGGCCTCGCTCGACCCCGACGTCGTCGTCTTCGACGGCAGCGGCGCGGCGATACCGCCGATCGCGGCCGGAGCGCGCATCCTCGTCGCGCACGACCTCACGTCCGGGCTGAACGCGTACCGGGCGCTCATCAGCGACCTCGTGCTCGCCCCGAGCGACGAGGCGGCGGCGGAGGCGCAGGCTCTCGGCAGGCCGGTTCTCCGCTTCGAGCTGCGCCTGCGCCCGGCCGAGCCGCTCGCCGGGCGGCGCGTCGCCCTCTTCACGACCGGGCCGGCGCCGTTCGGGCACCTCGACGCCGACGTCGTCTTCGCCTCGCGGAGCCTCGCCGACCGCACCGCGCTCGCCGCGGAGCTGCGCACGGTCGACGCCGAAGTCTTCCTGGTCGAGCTGAAGGCCGCCGCCGTGGACGTGGTCGTCGAAGCCGCGCTGCAGCGCGGCGCCGCGGTCGTGCTCGCCGACAACGAAGTGGTCGCCGACGGTCTCGACGAAGCGATACTCGCCCTCGTGCCGGCCGAGGTGCGCGCGTGACTCCGGGGCGGCGCCGGGCTCTGCCGGGCGGGAGCGAAAGGCGGCCGGTGGCGTGACGCAGCCGCGGAGGATCATGCCGCTTCCGTTGGGCGGCGAGGACGGGCTCCCGTACTCGCGGGGGCTGATGGCGCGCGCGCTGATGGCAGTGGGCGTGCCCCCGGACCGCGCGTACGACCTCGCCCGCCGGGTGGGCGACGACGTGGCCGAGCGCGGCAGCGGCGTCGTCGCGCTGGACCGCCTGGAGGCGCTCGCCGTCCAGATCCTGGGGGAGGCGGAGGGCGGACAGGCGATGCGCCAGCTGCGCCGCTACCAGGAGGTGCGCGAGCTCGATCTGCCGATCGTGATCCTCGTCGGGGGAGCGACCGGCACCGGCAAGTCCACCGTCGCGACGGAGATCGCGTACCTGCTCGGCATCACGCGCGTCACCTCGACGGACTTCATCCGGCAGACGATGCGTGCCTTCTTCTCCCGTGAGTTCATGCCCTCCGTCCACTACTCGAGCTTCGAGGCCGGGGATGCCTTCCCCGACGCCGAGGATCCGCTCGTGGCGGGCTTCCTCGACCAGTCGCGCAACGTCCTCGTCGGTGCGAACGCGGCGATCGAGCGCGCGCTGCACGAGGGCTGGTCGATGGTGCTCGAGGGCGTCCATCTCGTGCCGGGCCTGCTGCCGTCGCTCGACGACCGGGCGCTCGTCACCGCCTGCATCCTCAGCATCCAGGACGAGACGGCGCACGCGCAGCACTTCTTCGCGCGCGACGCGGGCACACAGCGGCCGATGACGAAGTACCTCGACCGCTTCGACGAGATCCGGCGGCTGCAGCGCTTCCTCGTGGCGCGCGCGGAGCGGGAAGGCGTCGACGTGATCGAGAACGAGAGCGCCGACGGCGCGACCGCGGCCGTCGCGGAGCTCGTCCTGTCGGCGGCGGAGCTGGCGCGGGAGCGGGTGTGACGGAGACGGAGGTCGAGCCGGCGCCGGCGGAGACGCTGAGCGGGCAGAGCGAGCGCTGTCCGTGCCAGACGTTCCTGCGCGCCACGGAGCGGGCCGCGCTCGGCGCCGCCCGCTGGCTCGGCCGGGACGACCAGGAGGCCGCCGAGGAGGCGGCCGCGAAGGGCATGCGCGCGACGCTCGACCTGCTGCCGATCCACGGCCGCGTCGTCTTCGGCTCGCTCGACGACTCCGGCGGACTGACGCCGGGCGCCACGATCGGCGGCGGCGGGCTCGAGCTCGACCTCGCCCTCGATCCCCTCGAGGGCCGGGGAGTCGTGGCCCGCGGCGGCAACGGCGCGATGTCGATGATCGCCGTGGGCGACTCGGGGCGGCTGCTGACGCTGCCCGACATGTACATGCGGAAGATGGCCGTGGGGCCCCGCGCCCGCGGCTCGATCGACCTGCTGCGCCCTGTCGGGGAGAACGTGGAGGCGATCGCGGCTGCGTTCGGGCGACGCGTGAACGACGTGACGACCATCGTGCTCGACCGCCCGCGCCACCACGACCTGATCGAGGAGATCCGGGACGCCGGCGCGCGCATCAAGCTGATCCAGGACGGCGACGTGACGGCGGCGATCTCCGCTGCGATCCGCGGCACGAACGACCACCTGGCGATCGGCATCGGCGGCACGCGGCAGGCCGTCCTCTCCGCGGCGGCGCTGCGCTGCCTGGGCGGCGAGCTGCAGGCGCAGTTCTGGCCGACGTCGCGCCGGGAGATCGACGAGCTCATGGAGCTCGGCATCGACGACTACACCAGGGTCTTCCGGACCGAGGACCTCGCGCGGGGCGAGGTCATCGTCGCGGCCACAGGCGTCTCCAACGGCGACCTCCTGCGGGGAGTCCGCTACCTTGCCGACAGCGCGCGGACGCACTCCCTGCTGATGTGTACGCGCTGCAACTGGGTGCGATTCGTCGACGGCGTCCACTTCTTTGCCCGCGAGCGGCGCGAGGAAGTCCGGCTGCTCGGCTACTGACGCCGCTCCTCCGGGCGAGCCTTGGAAACCTCGCTTGCAAGCAGTAAGCTCGACCACCGCTGCCGTCACGTTTCCCGAGGGAGAGGACAAGATGAAGAAGCTGCTCATGCTGGCGACGCTCGCCGCGGTTGCGGCCGTCGCGGCGCTCGCCGCCCGGCCGGGCGCGAGCGCGCCGCCCGGTGACCCGAGGCTCGCCCTGCTCCAGAAGCAGGTGAAGATCCTGCAGGCCCAGGTGAAGGCGCAGCAGGGACAGGTGAAGGTGCTGCAGGGCCGCGTCAGGAGCCTCACGACGCAGGTCGGCGTCAACTTCGAGGGGGATACCTGCCTGGCGGCTCAGACAGCGGATCTCTTCCAGGGGACGTGGGGCGTGATCGACCAGGTCGCCCAGGCCGCGCAGCAGACGACGTACTTCGGGCCGCAGACCCAGGTCAGCGACTACGGGAACTGCGCCGAGCTGTCGGGCCCGGACGTGCCCCGGCCGGGGATCGTCGTGCCGCCGACGATCGCGCCGCTGCTGCCGCTTCTCCAGTGGCTGCACGAGTGACGGTGGAGGGGGAGGAGGCGGCGCGGCTCTGGGTGGAGGGCTGGTCGCGAGGCTGGCGGGCGCACGACCCCGAGCCGATCGCGGCCCGCTACTCCGCCGGCGCGGTGTTCGTCTCGCACCCGTTCCGGGAGCCCCTCGGTGGCAGGGACGGCGCGTACGAGTACGCCCGCCAGGCCTTCTCGGCCGAGGACACGGCGGAGTTCCGGTTCGCCGAGCCGATCGTCTGCGGCCGGCGTGCGGCGGTCGAGTACTGGGCCGTGCTGACGAGCGGGGGGCGCGAGCAGACGCTGGCGGGCACGACGGTGCTCCACTTCGACGACGACGGCCTCGTCGACCGCCACTGCGACTACTGGGCGCTCGAGGGCGGCGCGCGGCAACCGCCTCTCGGCTGGGGTGCCTGAGTCGTCCGGGGTCGGAGCGCGGCTACACTCGCGGCGTGCCCACGAAGGACGAGCTGCTCGAGGCGCTGCGGCAGGTCGAGGACCCCGAGCTCGGCATGGACATCGTCGACCTCGGGCTCCTCTACGACGTCGACGTCGAGGGGCCCAGGGTGAAGCTGACCTACAGTCTCACCTCGATGGGCTGCCCGGCGGGGCCGCTGATCGCGGGCGACATGGAACGCGTCGCGCACGAGGTGCCGGGCGTGGAGGACGTGGAGCTCGAGCTCGTCTTCGACCCGCCGTGGACGCCCGACCGCATGTCCGAAGACGCCAAGTTCATCCTCGGCATCGGCTAGCGGCGAGGCCCGCGGAGAAGGAGAGGCGCGGGCCGCGCGGAAGCACGGCGGGCCTTGCCGCGCCGGCGATTCGGCCCTAGGCTTCGAGGTCGAAGCGCTGCGGCTCGAGGAAACGAGGTCGAGATGAAGTTTCCGTTCCGCAAGCCGCGCCCCGACGATCCCCACACCACCTTCCCCGAGCTCGTGTTCGCGCACTTCCTGCGCCAGCGCGAGCTGTACGCCGCCGCCCAGGAGGGAGCGCCGAATCCCGACCGCGCTCTCCACGGCCCCGCCGCGGAGGAGTACCAGCGCACGCTGGCGGCCTTCACGCACCGGTACGGGGAGATCGTGGACGCGTACTGGTGCACGCACGAGATCTCCGGGGTCGCGCTGACCGAGCGGGCGCGCTGGGGCTGGCGCGGCCTCTGGCCACACCGCGAGATCGTGACCCGCCTGCACCAGGCCACCGACTGGGCGACGAAGAACGCACAGCCGATCGCGTCGCAGCTGCACGCGTGCGAGTCGCTCGCGATCCGGGCGAACGAGGTGCTGCTCGGGACGAGCGAGCGCATCGTGATGCAGCTCCTGCTGTCCCTCGCCGGCCGCCTCCTCGCCGTCGTCGACGGCGACCGGCCGTGCGAGCAGGCGGCGGTACGGCGCGCCGTCGACGAGAGCCGCAAGCAGCTCGCGGAGATCCGCTCCTACTACGACCGGGCGGGGCAGAAGGCGGTCCGGGTCTTCTACGTCGGCGGCATGCTCGCCGGAATGGCCCTGCTGACCTCCGCCCTCCTCTGCGCGTGGACGGCGGAGGCGAGCCAGCGAACGGTCGTGGCGCTCGGCATGGGCGGTATCGGCGCCGTCGTCAGCGTCCTCTCGCGCATGGCCAGCCGCGACGGCCGGTTCAACCTCGACCACGAGGTCGGCCAGAAGGAGGCCCGCCGGCTCGGCGCCTTCCGTCCCTTCATCGGAGCGACGTTCGGCGCGCTGATCTACTTCGCCGTCTCGGGGCAGGTGGTCGAGCTCTTCCCCCAGGTGAAGCACAAGACGCTGGCGTTCTACGCCGTCATCGCCTTCCTCGCCGGCTTCAGCGAGCGTTGGGCGAAGGTGGTGCTCGACCTCGCGCCGACGGAGCCCGCGCCGAGCCCCGAGCCGGAGCAGCACCCGCAGCACCAGCAGGAGGAGCAGCGGGATGCCGTGCTCGCTGCGCCGATGACATAGAGCCGGCGCCTGCCCCGGCGAGCGTCCCCCGGGTCGTCGCCCGCCTGCGGGAGGTCGAGGGCTCGGCGCCGCCCGGCGACGGCGTCGCGTGCTTCGCGCGGCTCTACCGCGAGGTGACCGAGCGCGTCGACACCGGCCTCGCCGGCAGGCGGTTCGGGGACCCGCAGTTCCTGGAGCGGCTCGACGTCGCCTTTGCCGGGCTCTTCTTCGCCGCGCTCGAGAGCCACGAGCGGGACCCCGGGACGGCGCCGCCCGCGTGGGCGCCCCTCTTCGCGGCGAGAGGGCAGCGGGGGATCGCGCCGCTGCAGTTCGCGCTGGCCGGGATGAACGCGCACATCAACCGCGACCTGCCGGTCGCGCTCGTCGACACGTGCAGCGCACTTGGCGTGGAGCCGGCGGAGCGCTCGCCGGAGCACGCCGACTTCGAGCGCGTCAACGCGTTGCTCGACGCGGTCGAGGCACGGGTCAAGGGGGCGTATCTCACCGGGCCGCTGGCACTGCTGGACCGCCTCGTCCACCGCGTCGACCGCCTCGACGACGTGGTCGCGATGTGGGACGTGCGGCGGGCGCGGGACGCAGCGTGGACGAATGCCGAGGCGTTGTGGACGCTGCGCGGCCGGCCGGAGCTCCGCGACCGCTTCCTGCTCGCGCTCGATCGGATGGTCGGCCTCGCTGGGCGCGGGCTCCTCGTTCCGGCCGACTCCGTCCTGCACGCGCTGGCCCGGCGGCTGCGTTCGAGGACGCAGCCGCCGGAGCGGTGATCTACGCGGCCGGCGTCGGCTCGGCCACGTGCGTCTCGCCCGGGGCCGGCGCGGCGTCGGCGAAGCCGCGGTGATACGTGTTCTCGTAGTCGGCGAGGTCGAACCTCTCCAGGAACCGGTTCGCGGCGTTCCGGCCGTTCTGGATCAGCATCTCCTGCTGCTCGGCGCCGAGGTTGAAGTCGGTGGTGCCGACCGTGCCCGCGTCCACCGTCACGGTGCGCACCCTCGTAGAGTGGGAGACGAAGCGGGCGTCCCACGCCTCCTGCGCCGTGTGGAAGATGTCGAAGCCGAACCGCAGTGCCCACGGCGAGAGCGAGACCAGCTTGTTGAAGCCTGCGCCGACGCCCTTGCCGCCCGTCAGCGTGAAGCCGAAGGTCGGGCGCTTGAGCGGCTGGCCGGGCTTGTCGACGTCGAACAGCCAGACCGGGAAGTTCGAGAGCGTGCCGCCGTCGACGATGACGGCCCTCTGGCTCTTCGCCTCCCGTGCGGTGAGCTCGCGGAAGCTCGCCGGATGGCCGCCCACGGAGGTCGTCTTCAGGTTCGCCGCGTTCACGTCGATGCGGTCGGCGAGCTGACCGGCGACGAGCCCGTCGGCGTCGCCGGCGGACTCGACGAGCACGCGGTCGCGGACCAGGTCGACGGGGATGAAGAAGTACGGGATCGACATGCTCATGCGGGCTGCGTCGGCGATCTCGAAGTCGTCCGGGTCGATCGGGGCCGGCTCGCCCTCGTGCCGGTAGCGGCGCAGGTCGTCCGGAAGCACGAGCAGCGAGCGGTTGGTGACGTCGGCGGCGATCAGCTTCAGGCGGTAGTTGACCCCGTCCGCCGCCTTGACGTCGCCGAACGTCTTGCACGCAAGCTCCTTGCTGAACCAGCGGCGGAAGGCCTCGCCGCGGGCGAGGCCGTGCCGGCGGATCAGGTTCGGGCCGCCGCCGAAGAACTTCCCCCCGGGCGGGAAGTCCTGGAAGTCGCCGAACTTCGTGTTCTTCAGCAGCTCCGCCATGTCGGCGGCGTCGTGGCCGCAGGCGAGGTAGCACGCGATGATCGCTCCCGCGCTCGCCCCGGCGACGTTGACCCACTTCTTCACGGGCTTGGTCGGATGCTCGGCGAACCCGAGCAGTGCGCCGGCCAGGCCCAGGCCCTTCACGCCTCCGCCACGGAAGACGCCGTCGGCCTCCTCGATCCATTCCACGTGCGACCAGCCCCTTTCGTCTCGACGGGACAACCGGCCGCAGGAGGCGGACCGTAGCGCGAGCTTCGCCGCGACACAAGCGAACCCTTGACACACGCGGGCGAACGGCCGTACGGTGTGCCGCAGAACCCGACGCTGCGGCGGGAAGGATCTTCCGACGCAGCCGATCGCACAGCAGCGCGCAGCAGGGGTCGAGAGCGAGACGTCCGGGGCGGCGGTGCGCACCGCGGTCGTGAAGTGGGCGCTCTGGGGCGTCGCGCACCGCGACCGCATCGCCTACTCGACGGGCCCGTCGCGGCTCGCCGCCCTCGGGAGGCCGGGAGCCCTGCCGCTCGCGACCGACTGCTCTGCGTTCGCGACGCTCTGCTACGCGTGGGCGGGAGCCCCCAACCCGAACGCCGCGGGCCCGTACGACCCCGCCAGGGGCGCCTACACGGGGACGATGCTGCAGCACTGCCGCCACGTGCCGCGCGGCGCCGTGCAGCTCGGCGACCTCGTCGTGTGGACGCCGCCGCCGCAGGGCGAGCACGTGTGCGTGGTCGTCTCCCGCGACGCAGACCCGTGGCTCGTCTCGCACGGCAGCGAGGCCGGGCCGAGAAGACTGCGCTTCTCGGCCGAGCACGCCTACCAGGCCGCGCACGGGCACGGCACCGTCACCTGGCTGAGCGCCTTCCCGGCATGAACGCCGGACGACCCCCGACCGAAGGAGGACGAATGTCCACCAGCACCACCCGCACCAGCACGACCACCGCCCCGGCGCTGACGAGGGTGGCCGTTCATCCGGCCTCCGAAGCCGGCGGGCACTATCGCGCCGGTCGCGAGGCGGGCGCGCGCGCGGTCGGCTTCCCGGCCGAGCCGGGCGTGAACCTGCGCTACTTCGGCGGCAAGACGATCGAGCGCCTCACGTTCACGAACGTCTACCTGGGCGGCAAGGCGGCGTGGAGCCCGGACGACATCCAGAAGATCGACTGGGGCCTCGCCTCTGCGCTCGCCGACCCGCACCTGAACAACGTCATCGCGCAGTACTACGCGGACGAGGCGCCGACGAGCGTCTTCAAGCCGTCGAGGATCCTCGAGGGGCCGCTGCCGCACCGCGTCTTCCGTGACACGCTCGAGGGGTTCGCGGCAGCCCTCGACCAGTCCGGCGCCCTTGCCGGCTTCGACCTCGGCTCGAGCGTCTTCTGCTTCATGCTCCCGCCGGGGGTGGTGCTGGTCGACGGCACCTCGACCGGCCACCAGCAGCGGCACGACGACGGCCACGACGAGGACGACGCGCCGAAGTTCAACCCGGCCCTCGGGGAGCTGGACGAGGCCGTGGACTCGAAGCACGGCCTGGGCGGCTACCACGGCTCGATCCACCCGAAACACGGCGCGAACACCGACACCGTCTACTACGCGGTCGGGGTGTACGCGGAGGGCGACAACGGCATCGTCGCGTTCGACCAGCCGTGGAAGAGCGTGTGCGCGACCTTCTACCACGAGCTGTGCGAGGCTCGGACGGACCCCGACGTCGAGGACGCGATCCGGGCCGGCGACACGCCGGCCGCCGACAAGTTCATCGGCTGGTACTCGCCCAAGGGCGGCGAGATCGGCGACATCCCGATGGAGGAGGCCGGCGCGAACCTCGGCGCGGTCATGAAGGAGGTGCC
>JBBWZD010000035.1:0-9066 GCA_039648875.1 Actinomycetota bacterium | reverse complement strand
CTCGGGGCCGTGCTGACGGGTAGCTTCGACGGCCGGTTCGGCTCGTTCACCTTCGACGCGAAGACCGGCGACCTGGTCGATGCCTTCCTCGCGGACGCGCCGATGAACGGGTCGACGGCGCTCCTGCCGACGACCCTGGACGACCTGGGCCTGCACGGGGCGAACACGTCGTTCACCTATGCGGTCACCGGGTTCTCGGTCGCGGGCGGCGCCGTCGACAGGACGGCGGCGGCGACCTACGATGCCGCCCACTCGGGCGTGTCGACGGGCCAGTTCGCGAGCCTCGATCCGGGCCAGACGAAGACCATTCCGCTGTCCGCCGACTACGACAAGCTCAAGAGCGCGCCCGCGCTCGGGTGGCTCGTCGTGACGGACGACGACACAGCGGGAGCTGCCCAGGCGGACGAGGTGAGCCTCGGAGCCCTGAAGTAGCCACAGCAGCAACTCGAACGACGCGCGAAGGGCCGCTTTTCAGCGGCCCTTCGCCGTTGTCGGGCACACTTCCAGAATGAGCGCGCTCCTCGCCCTCGTCCTCGCCACGAGCGGCCTGCACGGCGTCGTCACCCGCGGGCCCACGCAGCCGGTGTGCCAGGTCGGCGTGCCGTGCAGCAAGCCGGCGGTCGGGGCCGTGCTCGTCTTCTCGCGGAACGGCACCGTCGCCGCGAGGGTCCGCACGGGCACCGGCGGCCGCTACGCGGTACGGCTGCAGCCGGGCGACTACACGGTTCGCACGGCGCCGACTCCGAAGATCGGCTCCGGGCTGCGCCCGCGCCGGGTGCACGTGCTCGCCGGCGTCCTCGGCCGCGCGAACTTCCTGATCGACACCGGAATCCGCTAGTACGCGACGGCGCCGCGGCCGGTCGCGGCTGCATGCCGCTGCTCGTCGGCCCGGTAGCTCGAGCGGACGAGCGGACCCGAGAAGACGGAGCCGAACCCGAGTGCCTCGCCCTGCTCCCGCAGCCAGCGGAACTCGTCCGGGTGTACCCAGCGGTCGATCGGCGCGTGCTTCGCGCTCGGCTGGAGGTACTGGCCGATGGTGACCACGTCGACGCCGTGGGAGCGCAGGTCGCGCATCGTCTCCACGATCTCGTCGTTCGTCTCGCCGAGGCCGGCGATCAGGCCCGACTTCGTCAGCACCGGGTACCCCGCCAGCTCCTTCGCCCGGCGGAGCAGCCGCAGCGCGCCCTCGTAGCTCGCCTTCGCGCCGCGCATCCGCCGGTGCAGGCGCCGCACCGTCTCGATGTTGTGGTTGAAGACGTCGGGCCGGGCGTCGAGGACGATGCGGAGCGCCTCCTCCTCGACCCCCAGGAAGTCGGGCGTGAGCACCTCGACGGTCGCATCCGGCAGCTTCGACTTGATCGCGCGGATCGTCGCCGCGTAGTGGCCGGCGCCGCGGTCGGCGACGTCGTCGCGGTCGACGGAGGTCACCACGACGTGCCGGAGCTCCATCTGCGCAGCGGCCTGCGCGAGCCGCAGCGGCTCGAGCGGGTCGGGCGGCGTCTCCGGCCTCCCGGAGTGGACGTAGCAGTAGCGGCAGGCGCGCGTGCAGGTGTCGCCGAGAATCTGGAAGGTCGCGGTGCCGCGGCCCCAGCACTCCGAGATGTTCGGGCAGCGCGCCTCCTCGCAGATCGTGTGCAGCGAGAGGCCGTGCATCAGCTTCTGCACGTCGAAGTACCGCCCGTCCCTGGACGGAGCACGTACCTTCATCCACTCGGGGCGGCGGGGCCGCTCGGGGACCGGGAGCGATGTCTGCACTGGAGGCTCAGTCTAGAGAGGTTGCGCAGCCTCGCCGCGGGCAGCTATCCTAAGCGGACTGAGCCGTCCGCTTTCGAGAAGGAGCCCGATGCGCCACTCCACGAACCCCTGGGTCATCCTCGTCCTCATCTGCTTCGCGCAGTTCATGGTCATCCTCGACGCCACCGTCGTGAACGTGGCGCTGCCGTCGATCCAGACCGACCTGCACATGAGCGAGGCGAACCTCCAGTGGATCGTCAACGCGTACACGCTCGTCTTCGGCGGCTTCCTGCTGCTCGGCGGGCGCGCCGGCGACCTGCTCGGGCGAAAGCGTCTCTTCCTCGGCGGCCTCGTCGTCTTCACCGCCGCGTCGCTCCTCGACGGGCTCGCCTCGAGCTCCGGGATGCTGATCGGCGCGCGCGCGCTGCAGGGGCTCGGCGCCGCCTTCATCTCGCCGGCGGCACTCGCGATCATCAGCACGACCTTCGCGGAGGGGAAGGACCGCGCGAAGGCGCTCGGCGTCTGGGCCGCGATCGCCATCGGCGGCAGCGCGGTCGGCCTGCTCCTCGGCGGCGCGCTGACGCAAGCCTTCTCCTGGCCGTGGGTCTTCTTCATCAACGTGCCGGTCGGGGTCGCCGTATTCCTGCTCTCGCTGCGGCTGGTGCCGGAGTCGAGGGACGAGGCGGCGGGCCGCAGCTTCGACGTCGCCGGCGCCGTCACGGTCACGGCCGGCCTCATGGCGCTCGTCTACGCGATCGTGACCGCGGAGCGCGACGGCTGGACGGCCGTGCAGACGCTCGGCACCTTCGCCGGCGCGGTCGTTCTCCTGACGGGCTTCCTGCTGATCGAGCTGCGGGCGAAGGCGCCGCTCGTGCGGCTCTCGATCTTCCGCGTCCGCTCGCTCGCGACCGCGAACATCGTGATGTTCCTCGTCGCGTCCGGCCTCTTCGCGATGTTCTTCTTCAACACGCTCTACCTGCAGCGGGTCCTCGGCTACGGCCCGCTGGAGGCCGGGCTCGCGTTCCTGCCCTTCACGGCCGGCATCATGGTCTCGGCCGGCCTCGCCTCGCAGTTCGCGCCGCGTGTCGGCGTCCGCGCCGTCGCGGTGACCGGGATGATCCTCAGCGCCGCCGGCCTGCTGCTCCTGACACGGATCCCGGTCGACGGCTCGTACGTCGCGGACGTGCTTCCGGCCCTGCTCGTGTCGTCGCTCGGCCTGGGCGGGGTCTTCGTGCCGCTGACGCTCGTCGCGACGACGGGGCTCCAGGACGAGGACCAGGGTCTGGCCTCGGGCCTGTTCAACACCTCGCAGCAGGTGGGCGGGGCGCTCGGGCTCGCGATCCTCTCGACCGTCGCGGCGGGGCGTACGCACGGCGACAGCCCGGCGGCGCTCGTCAGCGGCTTCCACGCCGCGTTCGCCGGCAGCGCGCTCTTCGTGCTCGGCGGCCTTGCCGCCATCGTCCTACTGCTCCGGCGGCAGCACGTCGAGCGCATCGAGGCGGCCGCGGCCGCGGCATGACGCTCCGCGCCGACGCGCAGCGCAACCTCGACCGCGTGCTCGTTGCGGCGAGCGAGTGCTTCGCCGAGCGCGGCGTCGACGCCAGCGCCGACGAGATCGCCCGCCGCGCGGGCGTCGGGCACGGCACCGTCTTCCGGCGCTTCCCCACGAAGGACGCGCTGATCGTGGCCGTCGTCGCCATGCAGATGCACGCGGTGGCCGAGACGGCCGAGGCGGCGCTCGCAGAGCCCGACGCCGGCGCCGCGTTCGCAGGCTTCGTCCGCGACGCGGCCGACGCCTACACGCGGAACCGGGCGCTTCTGGACGCGCTCGACCTCTGCCTCGAGACGCCGGAGTTCGAGGCGCTCGTGGGGGCGGTGCGCGCGCTCGTCGCGCGCGCGCAGGAGGCGGGCGCCCTCCGCCGGGACGTCACCGCGGACGACGTGCTGGCGCTCGTGCCGACCGCCAGCCGCTTCCCCGAGGTCGTGCTCGACGGCCTCCGCCCGCCGGGTCGCTAGGGACTCGACAGCCGCGCGTGCTCGACCGCGCGCTCCAGCTCGGCCGCCACCTCGTCGTAGAGCTGCGCGACCGCGTCGAGGCGATCGCTCATCGCGAGGCGAGCGCGGCGTGCACGGGCTGCGCCCACAGGCCGGCGCCCTCGTCTGCCGGCAGCTCCTCGAGCTCGAGCTCGAACACCTCGGCGAGCGCGGCTGCGGCATGGGGCCGAGCATCTGCGACGCGCACCGGGCGCTCCAGCTCCCGCGCGATCGTGGTGAACGACGCGTCCTCGAGGCCGCAGGCCGTGATCCACTGCGTGAACGGCGCCGGGTCGAGGTCGACGTTCAGCGCGTAGCCGTGCGTCGTCACCCAGCGCGAGACGTGGACGCCGATCGACGCGATCTTCCTCGGCGGCCTCGTCAGCCAGACACCCGTGAGCCCGTCGATTCGCTCCGCCTCGAGCGAGAACGCCTCGAGCGTCTTGACCAGCGCCTCCTCGAGCTTGCGCACGTAGCCCTTGACGTCGCGGCCGTGCCGCTTCAGGTCGAGGATCGGGTAGCAAACGAGCTGGCCGGGGCCGTGGTAGGTCGACCGGCCGCCGCGGTTCGTCTCGACGACCTCCACCCCGGCACCCTCCGGCAGGTGCAGCTCGGCCGCCTCGTCGGTCCGGCGCCCGAGCGTGACGACCGGCGGGTGCTCGAGGAAGAGCACCGTGTCCGGGATCGCCCCCTGCGACACGGCTCCTGCGAGCGCGCGCTGGAGGTCCCACGCCTCCCGATAGGCGACCTCCTCGAGCTGGAGGAGATACGCGCCGCGCCTAGCCGCCGTCGCCCTCCCACGCCTCGAGCCGCTCGCGCAGGTCGCGGAGGAAGCGGCCGGCGTACGCGCCGTCGACGAGACGATGGTCGTACGTGAGCGTGACGTTCATGATCGGCTTGATCGCGATCGAGTCGTTGCCGCTCTCGTCCTCGATCACCCACGGGCGCTTGACGAGCGCGTACGTGCCGAGGATCGCCGACTGCGGCTGGCTGATCACCGGCGTACCGTGGAAGGTGCCGTAGCCGCCGGGGTTCGTGATCGTGAACGTGCCGCCTTGCACGTCGTCGGGCAGCAACTGCTTGTTCCGTGCCTTCGCCGCGATCTCGGCGATGCCCTTCGCGAGGCCGAGCAGGTTCATCGTCTCGGCGCTGCGAATCACCGGCACGATGAGGCCCTTGCCCTCGGCCAGCTCGACGGCGATGCCGAGATTGACGAAGTTGCGGGTCACGATCGAGTCGCCGCGCAGCTCGCCGTTCACGTACGGGTAGTCGCGCAGCGTCTGCACCGCCGCCTGCGCGACGAACGCGAGGTAGGTCGGGTTGACGCCGTAGGCGGCCTGGTACTCCTTCTTCAGCCGCTCGCGCGCGGCGACGACCTTGGACATGTCGACTTCGATCGCGCTCGTGACGTGAGCCGAGGTGTCGAGGGAGCGGCGCATGTGCTCGGCGATCCCGCGGCGCATGGCAGACGCCGGCTCGAGCTGCTCCCCGGGCAGCACCTCGGCGGGCGCGAGCGGCGGCGCAGCCTTCGGCGCGGCCGGAGCCTGCGCGGGTGGCGCCTGTGGCGGAGCCTCTGTCGGCCCTTCCGGCGCCGCAGGCTGCGGCGGAGCCGCGGCCCCTGCACCGTGCTCGATGAAGCTCAGGATGTCCTTCTTCGTGACGCGGCCGCCGCGGCCCGTGCCCTCGACCTGTCCGGGGTCGACGCCGTGCTCGGAGGCGATGCGCGCGACGACGGGCGACACGAACTTGCCGTTGCCGGTCGGCTGCTGCACCGCGACGCGCTCCTCGGCTGTCGGCGCCTGCGGGCGGGTCGGCTGGGGAGTCTCGGCCGACGAGGGCGCGTCGGCCGCCTGCGCGGCGTCCTGCGTCGCCGTCTCGGGCGCGGGCTCCGCCGCCGCGCCGCCGATCTGCGCGAGCTTCGTGCCCACATCGACGGTCTCGCCCTCCTGCACGAGGATCCGGGTCACCGTGCCCGAAGCGGGGCTCGGCACCTCGGTGTCGACCTTGTCGGTCGAGATCTCGAGCAGCGGCTCGTCCGACTCGACGTGCTCGCCTTCGCTCTTCAGCCACCTCGTGATCGTCCCCTCCGAGACGGAGACGCCCATCTGCGGCATGACGACGTCGATCGCGGTCTCGGTGGCCATCGCTCTTCCCCTCCTAGTACTCCGCGAGCTCGCGGAGCCCCTTCACGACGTCGTCGACCTGCGGGATGAACGCCTTCTCGAGCGGCGGCGAGAACGGCACCGGCGTGTCGGGCGCGGCGATCCGCTTGACAGGCGCGTCCAGGTCCTCGAACGCCTCCTCGGCGACCGTGGCCGCGATCTCGGCGCCGAAGCCGCCGGTGCGCGTGTCCTCGTGCAGCACGAGCACCTTCGAGGTCTTCCGCGCCGACGCGAGCACCGCCCCCTTGTCCCACGGCATCACGGTGCGGAGGTCGACGATCTCGACCGAGACGCCGTCGCCCTCGAGCTGGCGCGCAGCCTCCTCGGCGGTGTACACCATCGCGCCCCACGTGATCACCGAGACGTCGTCTCCGTCGCGGTGGGTACGCGCCTTCCCGATCGGCACCGTGTAGCGCTCCTCGGGCACCTCGCCCTTGATCCGCCGGTAGAGGTGCTTGTGCTCGAAGTAGAGCACCGGGTTCGGGTCCTCGATCGCGGCGATCAGCAGGCCCTTCGCGTCCTCCGGCGTCGCGGGGCAGACGCACTTGAGCCCGGGGATGTGCGCGAAGGAGGACTCGGGGTTCTGCGAATGGAACGGACCGCCGGAGAAGCCGCCGCCGGAGGGCAGGCGCACGACGATCGGCACGGGCGTGCCGGCCCGCCAGCGCTGCTTCGCCGCGACCGTGACGAGCTGGTCCCAGCCGCAGGAGATGAAGTCCGCGAACTGCATCTCGGCGACCGGCCGCATGCCGACGATGGAGGCGCCGGTGCAGGCTCCGATGATCGCCGTCTCCGCGAGCGGCGCGTCGAGCACGCGCCAGGGGCCGAACTCCTCCTGGAAGCCGAGCGAGACCTTGAAGGCGCCGCCGTAGACGCCGACGTCCTCGCCGATCAGGAAGACGCGCTTGTCGCGGCGCATCTCGGTGCGCAAGCCGTCGGAGATCGCCTGGAGATAGGTGAGCTCGGCCATCGGAGCTACTTGTGGTGCGGCGTGTCGAGGTCCTCGAGCGACGCGTAGACGCCGTGCGTCAGCTCCGACGGGTCGGGCTGCGGCGACTCGTCGGCGCGCCTGAGCGCGTCGTTGAGGAGCTTCTTCACGCCGCCGGCGATCTCGTCCTCCTCCTCGTCGCTCATCTCCGCGTGCCCGCGCAGCCAGGTGCGGAAGCGCTCGAGCGGATCCGACTCGGCCCACTGCTCGAACATCAACTTCGGCACGTAGAAGGCGTCGTCGTGGACGGCATGGCCCTCCATGCGCAGCGTCAGGCACTCCACCAGGGTCGGGCCGCCGCCGGCGCGCGCCTTCTCGATCGCGCGCTTCGCCTCGCGGTAGACGGCGAGGACGTCGGTGCCGTCGACGACGACGCCCTCGAAGCCGTACGCCTCGGCGCGGTCGGCCACGTGCTCCGTCGCGTACTCGAGGTGCGTCGGCGTCGAGTACGCCCACTGGTTGTTGTCGCACACGTAGACGATCGGCAGCTTGCGCGTCCCCGCGAGCGTCATCGCCTCGTGGGTGTCGCCGCGCGCCGAAGCGCCCTCGCCGAACCAGCCGACGGCGACGCGACGCTCCTCGCGGATGCGAAAGGCGAGGGCGCAGCCTGTCGCCACCGGCAGCATCGCCGGCAGGTGGCTGACCATCGCGATGAGCCCGAGCTGCGCGTCGGCCATGTGCACGTTGCCGTCTCGGCCCTTCGTCGGTCCGTCGGCGCGGCCCATGTACTGCGCGAAGATCCGCCACGGCTCGACGCCGCGGGTGATGTGGACGCCCATGTCGCGGTGCAGCGGCGTGCCCACGTCGTCCGGGCCCATCGCGGTCGCGACGCCGATCGACGCGGCCTCGTTGCCGCGCCCCGTGTAGAACGAGCCGGGGATCTTGCCCTGCCGGTAGAGGATGTGGCCGCGCTCCTCGACGCCGCGCGTCACGAGCATCGTGCGGTAGACGCCGAGCAGGTCCTCGCGGTCCAGCCCGGCCTCCCTCACCTCGTGCAGCGAGCCGACCGGCTCCGCTTCTCTCGCGACCGCCATCGCGGGCGAACTCTAGCCGCTCGCGGCCCCTGCCCAGTCGTAGGCGTCGCCGATCGCGCGCAGCCGGTCCCTCGTGGCGTCGTCGCAGAGAGCGCCCGCCAGCCCCGCCTCGTAGAACGAGCGCGGGTCCAGCCCCAGCGATGCCGCGGCGTCGTACTCGCGGGTGAGGTCGGTGTCGAACATCGCCGGATCGTCGGTCGAGATCGAGCAGCGGACGCCGGCGGACGCGAGCCGCGGCAGCGGGTGCTCGGCCAGGGAGCGGACGACGCCCGTGCGCAGGTTCGAGATCGGGCAGACGTCGAGCACCGTGCTGCGGGCGGCCAGCTCGCGCACGAGCCCGGGGTCCTCCTCGGCGCGGATACCGTGGCGGACCCGGTCGGCGCGAAGCACGTCGAGCGCTGCCCGCACGGCGTCGGGCCCCGCAATCTCCCCCGCGTGGGGAACGGAGCCGAGGCCGCCGTCGCGGACCAGCGCGAACGCGCGCGCGAACGGCTCTGCAGGGTGGAGGTCGAGCGTCCCCACGCCGAGTCCGACGATGCCTCGCTCGCGGTACCTGACGGCGGTCTTCGCCACCAGCTCCGCCTCGTCCGGGGAGTACACGCCGGGGATGTCCGGCGTCAGCCGCACCTCCACGCCGTGCGTCTCGCGTGCCTCCTGCGCGCCGTCGCAGTAGCCGCCGAAGACCTCGTCCTGGTCGAGCCCCCGCCAGAGGCCCGGCACGAAGATCGCCTCCAGGTACACGGCGCCGTGCGACGCCGCCTCGGCCGCGTAGTCGAGCACGACCCTGCGGAAGTCGTCGTAGGTCGCGAGGGCCGCGCTCGTGAGCTGGAACACCTCGAGGAAGTGCGTGAAGTCCCGGAACCGGTAGAGCTCCGCCAGCCCCTCGGCGGTGTCCGCGGGCAGCGCGTGGCCGTTGCGGCGGGCGATCTCGAGCAGCCTCGCGGGCCGCAGGGTCCCCTCCAGGTGGACGTGCAGCTCGATCTTCGGGTACGGCGTCGGCACGGCGCCGACGCTACAGTCGGATCGTGGGCAAGGCGTCGGACTGGCTGCGCGAGGAGCGCCGCAAGGTGCTCGGCGACTGGGTCGCCGTCTGCCTCGGCTGCGGCGCCGCGCG
>JBBWZD010000027.1:0-12826 GCA_039648875.1 Actinomycetota bacterium | reverse complement strand
GTGCCCTTCGCGGACGTCGGCCCGATCAAGATCGAGAACGGCGTCGCCGACGAGTCCGTCCTCTTCCTCTCCGACATCTTCCCGACCGGCTACATGGGCGCGGAGTTCTGCGAGATCGAGGGCGGCGACGTGATCGCGGTGTGGGGCGCAGGCCCCGTCGGGCAGTTCGCGGCCGCGAGCGCGCAGCTCCTCGGAGCCGAGCGGGTGATCCTCATCGACCGGTTCGAGTACCGGCTCGAGCACGCGCGCAGTCATCTCGGCGTCGAGACGCTCAACTACGAGGACGTCGACAGCGTGCCGGAGGCGCTCAAGGAGCTGACCGGCGGCCGCGGCCCCGACGGCTGCATCGACGCCGTCGGGCTGGAGGCGCACCACCACGGCCCGCTGTACGCGTACGACCGCGTCAAGCAGGCCGCGAGGCAGGAGACCGATCGTCCGTTCGCGCTCCGGGAGGCGATCATGAGCTGCCGCAACGGAGGCATCGTCTCGGTGGTGGGCGTCTACGGCGGCTTCGTCGACAAGTTCCCGATGGGGCAGGTGATGAACCGCGGGCTCTCGATCAAGAGCGGGCAGTGCCACGTCCAGCGGTACCTGCGGCCGCTCCTCGAGCGCATCGAGAACGGCGAGATCGATCCCAGCTTCGTGGTCACGCACAGGTTGAAGCTCGACGACGCACCGAAGGGGTACGAGCTGTTCAAGCACAAGCGGGACGACTGCCTGAAGGTCGTCCTGCAGCCCTGAGCCCGCGCCACGGGAGCAACGCGGCTTGGCAGGCGGCGCGCAAGCGGAGAGACTGGCTCCGTGCGAACCGACCTGCCCGCCGGAACGGTGACCTTCCTCTTCTCCGACGTGGCCGGCTCGACCGCGCTCCTGCACGAGCACGGCGACGACTACGCCGAGCTGCTCGCGGCCCACCGGCTCTCTCTGCGCGCGGCGTTCGCCCGGCACGGGGGCGTCGAGGTCGACACCCAGGGCGACGCGTTCTTCGTCGCCTTCGCGAGCGCTCGCGCGGCGGTTGCCGCGGCGGGCGACGCCCAGCAGGCGCTCGCGCCGGGGCCGATCCGTGTGCGGATCGGGCTGCACACGGGCGAAGCGCAGGTGACCGACGAGGGCTACGTCGGACTCGACGTGCACCGGGCCGCGCGCATCGCGGCCGCCGGCCACGGGGGCCAGGTGCTCCTGTCGCGGCCGACGCGCGAGCTCGTGGACGCCGAGGTCCGCGACCTGGGGCGGCACCGGCTGAAGGACCTCCTCGCGCCCGAGCGGCTCTTCCAGTTGGGCGACCGCGAGTTCCCGCCGCTGAAGACCCTGCGGCAGACGAATCTCCCCGTGCCGCTGACCGCGTTCGTCGGCCGGGAGCGGGAGCTCGCCGACGTACGGGCGCTGCTCGGCCGCGACGACGTCCGCCTTCTCACCTTGACGGGGCCCGGCGGCACCGGCAAGACGCGGCTGGCGCTCCAGGCCGCCGCGGAGGCCGCGGACGCGTACCCCGACGGGATCTGGTGGGTGGCTCTGGCGCCGCTGCGCGACCCCCAGCTCGTCCTTCCGACGCTGGCGCAGACGCTCGGGACCAGGAACGGGCTGACCGAGCACCTGGGCGACCGCCGCCTGCTCGTGCTGCTTGACAACTTCGAGCACCTGCTCGGAGCGGCGCGCGAGGTCGCCGGCCTCCTCGCCGCCTGTCCGGGCCTCAAGCTGCTCGTCACGAGCCGGGAGGTGCTCCAGCTCGGCGGCGAGCACGCGTATCCGGTGCCGCCGTTAAGCCCGGAGGACGGCGGCCGGCTCTTCTCGGCGCGGGCGAGAGCCGCCCTGCCCGAGTACGCTCCGACGCCGGCGGCGGCCGAGCTCTGCGCCAGGCTCGACAACCTGCCGCTGGCGCTGGAGCTCGCGGCGGCTCGGCTGCGCCTGCTCTCGACCGAGCAGCTGCTGCAGCGCCTCTCGAGCAGCCTCGACCTGAGGGGCGGCCGGGAGGCCGACCCGCGCCAATCCACGCTCCGCGAGACGATCCGGTGGTCGCACGACCTCCTCACGGCCGGCGAGCGGCTGCTCTTCGCCCAGCTCGCGATCTTCGCCGGCGGCTGCACGCTCGAGGCGGCGGAAGAGGTCTGCGAGGCAGACCTCGACACCCTCGGCTCACTCGCGGACAAGAGCCTGCTGCGCAGGAGCGGCGAGCGCGTCTGGATGCTCGAGACGATTCGCGAGTACGCGCTCGAGCGGCTCGGGGAGCTCGGCGACGCCGAGGCGCTGCGCGAGCGCCACGCGCGTTACTTCCTCGGGCTCGCCGAGCGCGCGGAGCCCGAGCTCGTCGGCGCGGAGCAGAGCGTCTGGCTCGAGCGGATCGCGCTCGACCACGAGAACTTGCGCACCGCGCTCGAGCGGTTCCTGGCCACGGGCGCGCGGGCGTCGGTGCTCACGCTCGCGGGGGCGCTCGTCGTCTTCTGGTGGGTTCGCGGCTTCTACCAGGAGGGGCTCGACTGGCTGGGCAGGGCCGTCGACTCCAGCGACGAAGACTCGGCCGCGTACGCCAAGGCGCTGTGGGGCGCCGCCTTTCTCTCCGCCGTCGGCGGGTTGCCCGAGCAGAGCGAGCTTCTCGGTCGGCGGGCGCTGGCGGTGGCACGGACCGTCGGAGACGGCTCGTCCGTCGCGCGGTCGCTCAACCTGCTCGGCTTCCTCTCCTTCTTCCGCGGCGACGGAGCGCAGGCACGCGCGCTCCTCGAGCAGAGCGCCGGCGCGGCCCGGGCGGCGGGAGACGCCTGGTGCCTCGCCGACGCCCTCGGCACGCTCAGCTCCATCTACCCGCTCGTCGGGGAGCTCGACTCCGCGGTCACCGTGGGAGAGGAGGCGCTCGAGCTGGCGCGCCGCCAGCACGACCTGCAGGGCATCCGCATGGCGCTCTTCGGCCTCGCGCTGGCCGCCGTGCGCCGGCACGAGCTCGAGACGGCGAGGGTCCTCGGCGGCGAGGGGCTCGCCGTCTCCCGCGAGATCGGCGATCCCTGGTTCAGCTCGTACTTCCTGTGGCTGCTCGGGACGGCGGCCCTCGAGCAAGGAGACCTCGCCGGGGCGCGCGTGGAGATCGAGGAGGCCCTTGCCGTCGCGAGGGAGATCGACGCGGCGCTCCTCCTCGTGTGCGCCCTCGAGGTGCTCGGCCGGATCGAGCTGGCGGACGGCGACCGCACGGCGGCCCGACGGCAGCTTCGCGAGGCGCTCGAGATCTCCGACCGCGGGGACGTCCCGCCGTCGTACGTCGCGGCAGTGCACTTCGCTCTCGCCGCTCTCGCGGGGGCCTCGGGCGAGCCGGCGGAGGCGCGCGCGCAGCTCGAGCGCTCGGCCGACGTGGCCCACGAGGCCGGCGACGCGTGGGCGGAGGCGCGCGCGCTGGACGCCCTCGCCACGGTCGACTCGCGCGACGGTCCCGGCTCGCCGCAAGCGCGGTAAGGTGCCGCCGTGCCGACGCTGGCCGACACGACCATCCGGCTCCTGGGGCAGGAGCCGCTCGCGGGCCGGGTGCCGAGCGCGGAGCAGCTGCGGCTCGCAGAGATCCTCGACCGCGCCGGCTTCGCCTACCTCGAGGTCTCCGGCGGCGGCTGCTTCGAGGCCGCCGTGAAGCGGGGGACCGAGAGCCCGTGGGAGCGCATCCGCGCGCTGAAGGCCCGCGTGGAGACGCCGCTCGGACTGGCGTTGCGGGGGCGGTTCCTCGTCGGCTCGCGCCCCGTCGACGCCGACTTCGCGCGCCGCTTCGTGGCGTCCGCGGCCGAGAACGGCATCGACGTGTTCCGGCTGCACGATCCGCTGAACGACGTCTCGAACCTGCGCGAGGCGGCCGAGGCTGTGGTGGCCGCGGAGCGCGACTTCGAGGCCGGACTCGTCTACAGCCCCGGCCGGACGGGCGAGATCGACACGCTGATCGAGCGCGCGGCGATGCTGCCCGAGCTCGGCGCGGTGCGCGTCCTGCTCCACGATCCGACGGGCTCGCTCCAGCCGCACCGGGCCGAGCAGCTCGTCGCCGCTCTCGCCGACGCGAGCGGCCTGCCCGTCGGCATCTACGTCCAGGGGGCGGCCGGCAGCGCCCTCGCCGCGACGCTCGCCGCGGCCCGCGCCGGCGCTCAGCTGATCGCGTGCGCGATCTACCCCCTCGCGCTCGCGCTGCACCGCGTGTCGGGCGAGGCGCTCGCCGAGGCTCTGGCGGGGATGGGGCTCGACCCGAACGTCGACGTGGCGACGCTCTGGGAGGCGTGCGACCTCGTCGACGAGCACATCGGCGACGAGCCGGTCGCCCCGCTCTCGCCGCGGGTGGCGGTCCGCGCCGCGCAGCACGACGTCCCGGCCGCGCTCGTCGCGGCCCTCGACGCGACCCTCCGCGCGCAGGGCTCGGGCGACCGCCTCGAGGAGGTGCTGGCGGAGATCGGCCGCATCCGCGCCGAGGTGGGCTGGCCGCCCCTCGCGGCGCCCATCGGGCAGGTCCTCGCCTCCCAGGCGATGCTGAACGTCCTCTCGGCGAGTCGCTACCTGACGATCGTCGACGAGGTGCGGGCGCTCGTCTCGGGGCGCTTCGGGACGCCGCCGGGGCCGATCGACCCGGCGGTGCAGCGCGTCGTGGAGCTGACGGCCGACCCGGACTCGGAGGAGAGCGTGGCGCCGGCCCTGAACGAGGTGCGCGCGCAGGCGGAGGGGATCGCGGCGAGCGAGGAGGAGCTGCTGCTGCTCGGCCTCTTCGGCGAGGCTGCCGAGCCCCTCCTGCACGCCATTCGCGGGCGCGCCCGCCGCGACGACGACGAGCTGTCCTCCGTCGACAAGGCGCGGGCCGAGCGGATCCGCGAGGTGGTGCGGATCGTGCAGGAGTCGGGGATCGGCGAGCTGACGGTCGAGGAGGCCGGGATGAGGGTGTCGGTCCGCTCCTCGGCGGACACGGCTCCGGAGGTGCCCGCCGAAGCGCCGCTCGCGCTGCCCCAGCCGTCAGCGGCGCCGCTCCTGCAGCCCGCCAACGGCGTCGTCCGCGTCGAGTCGCCGATGGTCGCGACCTTCTACCGCGCCGGCGAGCCCGGCGCGCCGCCCTTCGTCGAGGAGGGGGACGTCGTCGCGGCAGGGCAGACGCTCTGCATCCTCGAGGCGATGAAGCTGATGAACGAGGTGAAGGCCGACCTCGAGGCGATCGTCCGCAAGATCCACGTCGACAACGCCCAGCCGGTGGAGTTCGGGCAGGTGCTGTTCGACCTCGAGCCGCTGACCGGCCGGCCGCTCGACGCCGTGTAGTCGCGCGCGGCGCTGTCCGTAGACTCCCCGCGTGTTCAACCGCGTCCTGGTCGCGAACCGCGGCGAGATCGCCGTCCGCGTGATCCGTGCGCTGCACGAGCTCGGGATCGAGGCCGTCGCCGTCTACTCCACCGCCGACGAGGGCGCGCTGCACGTGCGGCTCGCCGACCGCGCCGTCCGTATCGGGCCGCCGCCGGCGGCAGCCAGCTACCTCAGCATCCCGGCCGTCGTCGCGGCCGCGACGACCAGCGGCTGCGACGCCGTGCACCCGGGCTACGGCTTCCTCTCCGAAAACGACCGGTTCGTGCGCGCCTGCGAGGACAACGACCTCGTGTTCGTCGGCCCGCCGGCCGAGGTGATGGCGCGGATGGGCGACAAGGTGCGGGCCAAGGCGGAGATGCGCGACGCCGGCGTGCCGCTCGTGCCCGGCACGGACGGGACGGCCACGCTCGCAGAGGCGCGCGAGGCCGCCGGAGAGTTCGGGTATCCCGTGCTGCTGAAGGCGGCGGCCGGCGGCGGCGGGCGCGGGATGAGGCTGGTCGGCTCGCCGGAGGAGCTCGACGACGCCTACGCGCGCGCCTCCGCGGAGGCGGAAGCGGCGTTCTCCGACGGCACGTTGTACGTCGAGCAGGCGATCTCGCCGGCGCGGCACATCGAGGTCCAGGTCCTCTGCGACGCGCACGGCGGCGTGCTCACGTGCGGCGAGCGCGAGTGCTCGATCCAGCGGCGCCACCAGAAGCTCGTGGAGGAGTCGCCCTCGCCGGCGCTCGACCCGGCACGCCGCGAGGAGATGGAGGCCGCTGCGGAGCGGGCGTGCCGGCACCTCGGCTACGTCAACGCGGGCACCCTGGAGTTCCTCCTGGCCCCGGACGGATCGTTCGCCTTCATCGAGCTGAATGCCCGCCTGCAGGTCGAGCACCCGGTGACCGAGTTGGTCACGTCCCTCGACCTGGTCCGGGAACAGGTCCGGATCGCCGCGGGCGAGCGGGTACCGCTGACGGGGCGGGCGCCGCGGTCGGGCCACGCGATCGAGATCCGGATCAACGCCGAGGACCCCTCGCGCGGCTTCGCGCCGGCGCCCGGCCGCCTCGAGCGCTTCCGGCCGCCGCTCGGCCCGGGCGTCCGCGTCGACACGTTCGTCGAGGACGGGACGACGATCCCGCCACACTACGACTCGCTGATCGCGAAGGTGATCGTCCGCGACGGCACGCGCGACGCCGCGATCGTGCGGGCGCGCCGCGCGCTGCTCGAGCTCGAGGTCCGCGGCGTGACCACCACGCGCGAGGCGGCTCTCGACATCCTCGGCAGCGAGGAGTTCCGCAGCGGCGAGTACTCGACGTCGTTCCTCGCCGAAGCGGGAGCGCGCCTGCCTGCGCTCGCCCGCACGTGACGCCTCCGAGCCGCCGCGAGGCGCGCCGCGCAGCCGTCTTCCTCCTGTACCAGTGGGACGTGACGGACGCCCCCCTCGGCTCTCTCTACGAGGGCGAGGTCGACGAGTACACGAGGCGGATCGCCGAGGTGGTCGCGGAGCGTGCTCCCGAGCTCGATGCCCGCATCACGGCGGCTTCCGACGACTGGACCGCCGACCGCCTCGGCGCGGTGGAGCGGAACGTCCTGCGCGTCGCGATCGAGGAGCTCGACGAGGCGGACGTGCCGCGCGAGGTCGTGCTCGACGAGGCGGTGACGCTGGCGAAGCGCTACGCATCAGACGACGCCGGAAGGCTCGTGAACGGCATCCTTGGCAGGATCGTGCGGGAGGAGGCGGCGTAGCGTGGCGACGGAGGACTCGCTGAGCAGGGCCGAGGAGCTGCTGGCGCGGCTGGAGGCGTCGCGTCGCGAGCTCGACGGCGTCGCGGAGGAGGAGGGCGGCTCGCCGGAGCGCGTGCTCGAGATCCTCGGCCAGCTGTCGGAGCTCGCCAAGGCCGTGGAGGAGGAGCTCGCGCGGGCGAAGCGCTCGGCGGAGGCCGATGCCGCAGGCGCCTGACGAGCTGCGCGGCCTCGTCGAGGAGCAGCTCGAGGCGCTCGAGCTGTGGCCGGAGCTGCACGGACAGTCGGAGTCCGTCCGGTACGCGCTCGTCGACATGGGCGGCAAGCGGGTCCGGCCCGTGATCTCGCTCGCGGTCGGCGAGGCCGTCGGCGCGCCGGTCGCGCAGGTGCTGCCCGCCGCGCTCGCGATCGAGCTCGTGCACAACTTCTCGCTCGTCCACGACGACCTGCCGGCGCTCGACGGCGACGAGGAGCGGCGCGGCAAGCCGAGCGTGTGGGCGGCGCACGGGGAGGGGACGGCGGTGCTCGCCGGCGACGCGCTGCTCGCGGAGGCGTTCCGGCTCGCCTGCACCTACGAGACGTCGCGCGTGGCGCGCGAGCTGGCGCAGGCGACGCTCGGCATGATCGGCGGCCAGTACCTCGACACGATGGTCGAGAGCCCCGACCTCGAGCGCGTGCACCGGCTGAAGACCGGCAGCCTCTTCTCCGGCTGCGTCGCGATGGCGCTCTGGGCGGCCGACGTGCCGGAGGAGGCGCAGGTCTCGTGGCGCGCGTTCGGCGACGAGCTCGGGCTGCTCTTCCAGATCGTCGACGACCTCCTCGACGGCGACGGCTTCGTCGTCACGCACGGGGTCGACGGCGCCCGCCGGCTCGCCGACGAGGCGGCCGGGCGCGCGCGCGCCCGGCTCGCCGAGGTGGACTCCGACACGACGGTGCTGCGCGAGATCGTCGACGGGCTCGCCGTCCGTACCGCGTAGCGGCCGATGAAGATCGTCGCGGTCGCGAGCGGCAAGGGCGGCGTCGGCAAGTCCACCGTCAGCCTCAACCTCGCCCGCGCGCTCGCCGCGCGCGGTGCCGCAGTCGGGTTGCTCGACGCCGACGTCTACGGACCCGACATCCCTCTGATGCTCGGCCTCAAGCAGACGCGCGAGCTGCGCTCCTGGGAGCTCGGCCGGAACCCGCGCTTCGGCCGCGTCGAGCTCGAGCCGGTCGAGGCGCTCGGCCTGAAGGTGATGTCGGTCGGGTTCCTCGTCGCCGAGGCCCAGGCGATGACCATGCCGGCGATGCTCGTCGACCTCGTCGCCCGGCAGCTGATCCGCGACGTGCGCTGGGGAGCGCTCGACTACCTGATCGTCGACCTGCCGCCGGGGACGGCCGACCTGCAGCAGCAGCTGTTCGCGTCGGTGGAGCTCGCGGGTGCGGTCGTCGTCGTCGGGCCGCAGGATGCCGCCCACCTCGACGCGCGGAAGCTGCTAACGATGCTGCGCGGCGCCGGCGTGCGCGTACTCGGAGCCGTCGAGAACATGCGCGGGCTCCGCTGCCCCCACTGCGGCGAGCTGGTCGACGTGTTCCCGCCGGTCGCCGAGGAGCGCTCGATCCTGCGCGAGCTGCCGCTGCTCGGCACGGTGCCGCTCGATCCGGCCTACGCGCGGCTGAACGGCGTGCCGGCCCCGTTCGCCGCGATCGCCGAGCGGGTGGCGGGGGCGCTCGGCGGAGCGTGAAGAAGCGGCTCGACGTGCTGCTCGTGGAGCGAGGTCTCGCCGAGTCCCGCACCCAGGCGCAGGCGCTCGTCATGGCGGGCCTCGTGCCCGGCTACGACAAGCCGGGCCAGCACGTCGACGACGCGGCCGAGCTGACCGTGGCGCGTGGGCCGGAATACGTCTCCCGCGGCGGCGAGAAGCTCGCGCACGCCCTCGACCTGCTCGGCGTCGACCCCGGCGGGCTCGACTGCCTCGACGTCGGCGCCTCGACCGGCGGCTTCGTCGACGTCCTGCTGCGGCGCGGCGCAGCGCGCGTGGTCGCAGTCGACGTGGGCTACGGGCAGCTGCACCCGCGGCTGCGCGGCGACGCCCGCGTGACGGTGCTCGAGCGGACGAACGCGCGGGCGCTGGCGGAGCTGCCCTTCGCGCCGCAGCTCGTCGTCTGCGACGTCTCGTTCATCTCCGTGCGGCTCGCGCTGCCGCCGACGCTTCGGCTCGCGGCACCGGGCTGGCAGGCGCTCGTGCTCGTCAAGCCGCAGTTCGAGGCGGGCCGCGCCGACGTCGGGAAGGGCGGGGTCGTGCGCGACGACGCGGTGCGCGCCCGCGTGGTGCGCGACGTCGCAGAGGCGGCGCTCGGCTGGGGGGCGCGCGTCGCGGGCGTCGTAGACTCCGGGCTCCCCGGCCCCAAGGGCAACCGGGAGCTCTTCCTCCACCTCGTGCAGGCCGACCACCCGACGCTTCCCGATGACCTCGACGAGCGGATCGACGCAGCGGTCGCGGCGCATTAGCTCCGCCTCCCTCGTCACCCACGGCCGGCTCGACGTCGACGCGGCCGCGGAGCGTGTCCGGGCCCTCGCCGCTCGCTGCGGCGTGAGCGTCCTCGACGAGGACGCCGACCCGCGCGGGGCCGACATCACGATCGCGCTCGGCGGCGACGGGACGATGCTGCGCACGCTCGCGCGGCTGCTCGGCAGCGACGTACCCGTGATCGGCGTCAACTTCGGCCGCGTGGGCTTCCTCGCCTCGGTCCGGCCGGACGAGCTCGAGCCCCAGCTCGCGCGCGTCTTCGCCGGCGAGTACGACGTCGTCGAGCTGCCGACGCTCGAAGTGCGGCTCGACGGGGAGCGCCAGGTGGCGGTGAACGACGTGGTCGCGACGAGCTCGACGCTCGGCCGGATGGTGGAGCTGGCGTGGTCGATCGCCGGGGAGGACCTCGGCACCGTCCCCTGCGACGGCATGATCTGCTCGACGCCCTCGGGCTCGACGGCGTACAACCTCTCGAACGGCGGCCCCGTCCTCGTGCGCGGCCTCGACGCGATGGCGGTCACCTTCATCGCGCCGCACTCGCTGGACGCGCGCCCGCTCGTCGTGCCGCGGGGCGCGGCGGTCACCGTCCGCAACGCGACGGCCGACATCCCGGTGGCCGTGCTCGTCGACGGCCACCGCGTGGCCGACATTCCGCCGAACGGAGAGGTCTCGATCTACCTGTGCGAGCAGCGAAGCCTGCTCGCGACGCTGCCCGAGACGACCTTCTTCCGCCGCTACCGCGAGACCTTCGCCTCCTGAGGGAGGTCTCCCGGGGCCAATGGTCGCGGTCCTGCGGCGCCTCTAGACTCGACGCCGTGCTGAGACGGCTGCGCATCGAGAACCTCGTGCTCATCCGGCGAGCCGAGCTGGAGCTCGCGCCGGGCCTCAACGCGATCACCGGCGAGACGGGCGCAGGCAAGACGATCCTGGCCCAGGCGGTGGGGCTGCTGCTCGGGACGAAGGGCAGCGCCTCACTCGTCGGCCCGGCCGCCGACGAGGCGTACGTGGAGGCCGAGCTCGATCTGCCGGACGGGCTCGAGGAGCTGGCCGAGCTCCGGCCGGAGGACGACGACGCGCTCCTCGTCTCGCGCCGCGTCTTCGGCGACGGGCGCACGCGCGCGTACGCGTGGGGCCGCGGCGCGGCGCGCGAGGACGTGGGGGCGGCGGTAGAGCTCGTCGTCGCGATGTCCGGGCAGTTCGAGCAGCGCCGCCTCGCCCGCCCCTCGTACCAGCTCGAGGTGCTCGACCGGTTCTGCGGCGAGGAGCACCTCGCCCGCCGCAGCGAGCTGCGGGCCGCCTGGCGGGAGCTGGTGGCGGCGCGGCGGCGGCAGGACGAGCTGGCCGCGGGCGCGGCCGCCGCCGAGGCGCGACTCGCCGAGCTGCAGGCGCTGGCGGGGCACGTGGAGTGGATGGAGCCCGGCGACGAGGAACGGCTACGCGTGGAGCGGGAGCGCCTGCGGCACGTCTCCGAGCTGGCCGAGGCCTCGGCGGCGGCGGCGGACGCCCTCGCGCC
This sequence comes from Actinomycetota bacterium, assembly GCA_039648875.1. Taxonomy (GTDB): domain Bacteria; phylum Actinomycetota; class Thermoleophilia; order Gaiellales; family Gaiellaceae; genus Palsa-739. The sequence goes on along the minus strand of JBBWZD010000027.1, from coordinate 1,789 downwards.
CGACGACGGCGACGGAGCCGCCGGTCTCGTCGCCGTCGCCGAGCGCGCCGTCGCGCCGCTCGAGCGACTCGCGCCCGAGCTGCAGCGAGCGGGCGACGAGCTGCGGGACGTCGAGCTGCGGCTGCGCGAGACGGTCTCGGACCTGCACTCCTTCCTCACCTCGCTCGAGGCGGAGCCGGCGCGGCTCGAGGAGGTCGAGACGGGCCTCGACCGGATCGCAGCCGCCAAGCGGCGCTTCCGCTGCGCCACGTACGACGACCTGCTCGCGCGCGGGGCGGAGGCGCGGGCCGAGCTCGACGCGCTCGAGCAGGGCCTCGACCCGGCGGCGGCCGCGGCGGAGGCGGTCGCGGCAGCCGAGGCGCGGACGCGGGCTCTGTCGGCGGAGCTGCGGGCCGAGCGCCATGCGGCCGCGCCGGCGTTCGCCGACGCGGCCGCCGCCGAGCTGCACGACGTCGGCATGGGCGACGGCGAGTTCGTCTGCGAGCTGCGCGAGCGGGACCCCGGCCCGGCCGGTGTCGACGAAGCGGTCTTCCTCGTACGTCCGAACGCCGGCCTTCCCTTCGCGCCGGTGGCCGAGACGGCGTCCGGGGGCGAGCTGTCGCGAATCGCGCTCGCGATCGCCGCCGTCGCCGGCGGCGAGACGCTCGTCTTCGACGAGATCGACGCGGGCGTCGGGGGCGAGACCGCCGGAGCGGTGGCCGCCGTGCTGCGGCGGCTCGCCGACCGCGCGCAGGTGGTCGCGATCACGCACCTGCCCCAGATCGCCGCCCAGGCCGACAGGCACTTCCGGGTCGAGAAGGTGCCCGGCGACCCGACCCACACCCGCATCGAGCAGCTCGACGCCGGCCAGCGGCGCCGCGAGCTCGAGCGGATGCTCGGCGGGCACGAGTTCCTGGCCAGCGTGCACGGCTAGGTCGTGCCGCGGCACGCCGCCGACCGGACGCTGCTCGCGCCGCTCGCCGACGTCTGGTCGTTCCTCGCCGACCCGCACAACCTGGCCGACTGGTGGCCGGGGGTCGCACGGGTGGAGCCCGACCGTCGCGGTCTCGCACCGGGGGCACGCTGGCAGGTGCTCGGACCAGATCGCCCCAGCTACATCCGCAAGCCGCAGATGACGGGCACGCTCGTCGTCCTCGAGGTGGCACCGCTGCAACGTGTGGCCTTCCAGCTCACCGGCGACCGCATCGAGGCGGAGCTGACGCTGCGCGCCGAGGGCGACGACCGCACCGTCGTCTCGCTCCTCGTCCAGGCGCCGTTCCTGATCGGGCTGCGACGGCGTTTCCCGGCGCAGGCGCTCGACCGCTTGTGCGCGCGCGTGCGTCCGCGCGAGGAGGCGTAGTGGAGTCCGGCCTGCTGCGCTGCTACCGTGGAATCCCGTGAGCGCGCGGGCCCCGAAGTACGTCTTCGTCACGGGGGGAGTCGTCTCGGCGCTCGGCAAGGGAATCGTCGCCGCGTCGCTCGGGCGCCTGCTGAAGTCGCGCGGCCTGCGCGTGCAGCTGCAGAAGTTCGACCCGTACCTGAACGTCGACCCGGGCACGATGAGCCCCTTCCAGCACGGCGAGGTCTTCGTCACCGAGGACGGAGCCGAGACCGACCTCGACATCGGCCACTACGAGCGCTTCGTCGACGAGAACTTCCTCCGCAACGCCAGCCACAGCGCCGGCGCGATCTGGGACACCGTCCTGCGCAGGGAGCGGAAGGGCGACTTCCTCGGCGCGACCGTGCAGGTGATCCCGCACATCACGAACGAGATCAAGGCACGGATCAGGCGCGCGGGCGAGGGCGCTCC
>JBBWZD010000018.1:0-2667 GCA_039648875.1 Actinomycetota bacterium | reverse complement strand
GGCTGCTGCCCGGCGCGCGCTCCGGCGTGCCGCACGAGCCGCAGCTCGTGGAGTCCTACCGCCGGCTCGCGGACATCTTCCACGAGGTCCTCGCCGAGCAGAGCCTCGACGCGCTGCTCGTCCGCATCGCCGACACGGTCGCCGACCTGATCCCGCACGACTCGCTCTCGATCTACGAGGCCGACGAGCCACAGCAGGTGCTCCGCCCGGTACTCGTCCGCGACCAGTACGCAGACGAGATCATGAGCACCACCGTCCGCTTCGACGAGGGCATCACCGGCTGGGCGGCGCGGCGGCGCGAGCCGGCGCTCGTCAACCAGGCGCACCTCGACCCGCGCGTGCGCTTCGTGCCCGGTACGCCGATCGATCCCGAGGCGCTCATCTCGATCCCTCTCGTCGCCCGCTCCCAGATCAAGGGTGTGCTGAACATCTACCGGCTCGGCGACGAGGGCGCCTTCGACGACGTCGAGTTCGAGCTCGCGCAGCGCTTCGCCGACGCGGCGGCCCTCGCGCTCGACAACGCCGAGATTCGCGCGCGCCTCGAGCACCAGGCGCAGACCGACTCGCTGACCGGCCTGTTCAACCACCGCAGCTTCCACGAGCGCCTCCTCGAGGCGCTGCTGGCCGCGAGCCGGGAGTACCGGCCGCTCGCGGTGCTGATGCTGGACATCGACGACTTCAAGCGGATCAACGACGTGCACGGACACGGCGTGGGCGACGAGCTGCTGCGCCTCCTCGCGGAGACGCTGCGAGCGAACGTCCGACCCGACGACGTGGTCTGCCGGTTGGGCGGCGAGGAGTTCGCGGTGATCATGCGCGGCTGTGATGCCGCCGACGCGACCCAGGTTGCGCAGCGGATCGCGGGGCGCCTGCGCGAGCTCGACGTGTCGGCCGTGGGCGCGGTCACGGTGTCGATGGGCCTCGCACGCGGCCCCGAGCACGCGATGAATCCTCGCGAGCTCGCAGCCTGCGCCGAAGCGGCCATGATGACCGCGAAGGCGCGCGGCAAGAACCGCATCGTCCTGTACGAGGAGGGCGAGACGGAGCGGCCGGACGTGCCGCTCCGCGCCCGGGACCTCCGCTCGCTCGCGCACATGAAGATGCTCCAGAGCCTGAGCGGCAAGCTCAACCGCCTGAACGACGTCCGCGAGGTCGGCGACGAGGTGGCGGCGGAGCTGCGTTCCTTGATCGACTACCACAACTGCCGCGTCTTCGTCGTCGACGGCGAGGATCTCGTTCCGATCGCGTTCCGCGGCGACCTCGCGGTCGAGACCGCCGAGGTGCCGCTCGAGCTGCTGCGCGGCCGTGTCGGCGTCGGTATCACCGGCCGGTGCGCGGAGCTCGCCGAGTCGCTGGTGGTCGGCGACGCGGCCAACTGCGAGTTCGGCAGCCTCATACCCGGCACGCCCGTGATCGAGGAGTCGCTGCTGGCCGTGCCCCTTCGCTACGGCAGCCGCGTCGTCGGGGTGATCGTCGTCTCGAAGCTCGGGCTCGACCAGTTCGACGAGGCCGACGTGCGGTTGCTCGAGGTCCTCGCCGGCCAGGCGGCGGTCGCCCTCGAGAACGCGAGCCTCTACGAGTCGGCCCGCCGCGAGGCCCGGAGCGCCACGGCCCTGCTCGAGTTCGGCCGCGAGCTCGCTGCCGCGTCGAGCCTGGACGCGATCCTGCAGCGAGTCGCGGAGCTGACGGCGGCGCTGCTGGCGTCGCCTCGCACGTCGATCTGGGTGCAGGACGCGAGCGGGTCGATCATGCCCCGCACGCTGCACGGGTATGCCGGCGTGGAGCGTGCGGACGTGGAGGCGCGGCGGTTCCCCGCCGACGCGGCGTCCCTCGCCCCCGGGGGCGACGAGCCGTTCCTGCTCACGGCCCCGGACTACCTGCGCATCGGCGGCGATCCGCTCGATCCGTCCGTGTCCTACGGGCTCGCGCCGATCGAGGTCGACGGCGCGCCGGGCTGGATCGTCGCGGAGCCCCCCGGCGGCCACTTCGGCGAGCGGGAGCTGCGCCTGTTCGGCGGCCTCGCGTCGCAGGCGAAGCTCGCGATCGCAAACGCCAGCAACTACGACGGCCTCGAGCGGAGCTTCGTCTCGACGGTGGAAGCCCTCGCGAACGCGCTCGAGGCGAACGACGAGTACACCTCGACTCACGCACGCTGGATCTCCGACCTGTCGCTCCGCGTCGGCCGCAACCTCGGCCTCGGCGCGCCGGCGCTGAAGCGCCTCGAGCTGGGGGCGCTCCTGCACGACATCGGCAAGATCGGCATCCCCAGCAGCATCCTCTCGAAGCCCGGACGGCTCACGGCCGAGGAGCGGCGCGTGATCGAGTCGCACCCCGCCCTCGGCGAGCAGATCATCGCGCCGATCGACCGGCTGCAGGACGTCAGGCCGGTCGTCCGCCACTGCCACGAGCGCTGGGACGGACGCGGGTATCCGGACGCGCTCGCCGGCGAGAAGATCCCGCTGGAGTCCCGGATCATCTTCGTCTGCGACGCGTACCACGCGATGACGACCGACCGGCCGTATCGGAAGCGACTGAGTCATCCGGAGGCCGTTCGGCGGCTCGCGGAGGGCGCCGGCACGCAGTTCGACGCGCGGGTCGTCGAGGCCTGCCTCGACGTGCTCGCCGAGCGCCGCGCCTCCGGCTGAGCCGGCTCTACCGGGCGGCGGA
>JBBWZD010000010.1:0-7338 GCA_039648875.1 Actinomycetota bacterium | reverse complement strand
TTTGCTGTCGCTGGGGCGGGATGAGGGTGCGCATGAGGTCGAGCACGTCGGGGGTGAAGAGGGGGTAGAGGGCGCAGTCGTCGACGCCCATCGGCGTGCGCTCGACGATCTCGATGTCGGTGAAACGGGCCCGTTCGAGTTTGGTGACGAAGTCACGCTCCGTCAGGGCGCCGGCCACTCAGCCGGCCCAGGTGGCGGGGTGGGCGAGGATCTCGGTTGGGAGCTCTTCTTCGGCGACGGTGAGGTCGGCGACGGTGAGTTTGCCGCCGGGTCGGAGCACGCGGGCGCACTCGGCCAGCACTCGTGCTTTTCGTGGGGCGAGGTTGATCACGCCGTTGGAGATGACGTGGTCGACGCTGCCGTCGGCGAGCGGGATGGCTTCGATGTCGCCTTCGACGGGCTGGATGGTGTCGAGACCGGCTTCGGCGGCCGCGGTCTTGGTTCGTTCGAGCATCTCGGGCAGAAAGTCGAGCGCGATCACGTGGCCGGTCGGGCCGGTGCGCTGGGCGGCGAGGATGGTGTCGATGCCGGCGCCGCAGCCGAGGTCGAGGAGCGTCTCGCCGGCGTCGATCGCGGCGTGGCGGAGGTGGTTCCCGACGCCGAGTGCGCCTTCGATCGCGCTCTGTGGCATCCGTGCAAGCTCCTCCGGCGAGTACAACTTGCGCGCCAGCCTCTCCGAGGACGAATCGACGGCGGCGTAGGCGGAGCGGACGATCTGCTTGATCTCGGCGGAGCGCATCAGGTCGCGCGCGACGCCGGTCTCGGTCATGCCGGCCCTTCCAGCTCGGTCAGGGTCGCCAGCAAGCGCGCCTTCACGTCGGCGGGCAGGTCCGGTTCGTCCGGTTGGGCCAGGAAGGTGCGCAGCTCCTCGGCGAAGTCGAGCTCGCCGCAGCAGCGGCGGCAGAAGCTGAGGTGCTCCTCGATCGCCTCCCGGTCGGTCTGCTCCACGACGCCGTCCAGGTACTCCCATAGCTGCTTTACCGCCTCGGCGCAGGTGATCATCGTCTTGCGTTCTCCTTGAGTAGTCCGTGCCTCTCGGCGTAGTCCCAGAGTGTGCGCTCGAACAGTTTCCGCCCGCGGTGCAAGCGGGCGAGCATCGTTCCCAATGGGACCTGGTGCAGGTAGGCGATCTCCTTCACCTGGTAGCCCTCGCAGTAGCAGAGCACGAGCGGTAGCCGGTACAGCTCGGGCAGCTCTGCGAGCACGGCGCGCACGTCCTCGCGGCCGAACTGGTGGAGGAAGTCGAGGTGCAGCGAGTCGGAGTAGGGGAAAGGATCCTCGGCGGCGATCTTGCGGTAGAGCGAGAACTCGTCCGCGTCTTCGAGCTCGGTCTCCTCGACGCGTCGGCCCTTCGCGCGTCCCCGGTCGCGGCAGCAGTTGACGAGGATCGCCGTCAGCCAGGCCGGTGCCGCGACCTCGTCGGCGAGGGTCGCGTACGCGCGATAGCCCTTGAGCAGGGCGTCTTGGACGGCGTCCTCGGCTTCGTCGCCGACTAGCCGCCGTGCGAGCCGGTACAGGCGCGGCAGCTCTCGCTCGGCAAGGGCGTGAAAGCCGCTTCCCCTCGCCGCCACTGCTGCCGTTGGCTCGTCCGCGTACACCACCCCTCGCCCGGGTAAGACGCTCACGCAGACGAACTTATTGCATCCGCCTGCGAGCGCAATAGCAGTCAGCGCGCCGGCGTCCTTCCCTTTATATCGCGGCCACCAGAGGAGTTGACGGCGGAGATGGCAAGCAACGGCAAGGTCCTGATCAACCTCGCGACCGGGATGGAGGATGGCGAGAGGGTGCTGATCTCGCTTCTGGTCGCGACGGCGGCGCAGCAGCAGGGTAAGCAGGTGCGAATCTGGGCGACGAAGGATGCGGTCCGGCTCGGGTTGCCGGACACGCTGCAAGGCGTCGTCTGCAACGGCTGCCCGCCGCTCGAGAAGCTGTGGGATCAGTTCACGGAAGCGGGCGGCGAGCTTTGGCTGTGCCCGATCTGCGTCAGCTCCCGCGATCTCGGCGATGCCGAGAGGATCCCCCATACCGAGGTCGTCGGTGCGACGCCGATGTGGGAGTGGGCGGGCGATGACACCACCGTCTTCAGCTACTGACAAGGAGAGAGCATGGCCGTCGAAGCCGACATCGATGTCGATCTCCTGAAGAGCGAGATCAAAAAGACGTACTCCTCCGTCTCCGAGGAGCCGGGGAAGGATTTCATCTTCCCGACCGGTCGCGCCTGGGCTGAGGATCTTGGCTATCCGGACGAGCTCGCGAACGTGCCGGAGAGCGCGGTCGAATCATTCGCGGGCGTCGCTAACCCGTGGACGATGGGCCGCCTTGCAGCGGGAGAGCGGGTGCTCGACCTCGGTTCCGGTGCCGGCACTGACTCGCTCGTCGCCGCTCAGATGGTGGGTGCTGACGGCCACGTGACCGGGATCGACATGACCGCGCCGATGCTCGCCAAGGCGCGTGCGGCTGCCACCGAGATGGGCGTGGCCAATGTCGAGTTCGTGGAGGGCGAGGCCGAGCGGCTGCCGTTCGCGGACGCGAGCTTCGACGTCGTCGTCTCCAACGGTGTCATCGATTTGGTCCCGGACAAGGACGCGGTCTTCGCCGAGCTCTATCGCGTGCTCGCGCCGGGCGGGCGGATGCAGATCGCCGACGTCACGATCCAGAACCCGGTCAGCGAGGAAGGCAGGCGCAAGATCGACCTGTGGACCGGCTGAATTGCCGGGGCGCTGCTGGAAGCAGCGTACGCGAAGCTCCTAGAGCGTCACGGGTTCGAGCGGATCGAAACGGGCCAACTCGTCGACACCTATTCACGGTCGGCCTTCGAAGACACACGTCACAAAGCGCAGAAGTACGGCGCCCGCGGCACCACGCTCAAGGCATACAAGCCGACGACCTAGTGGAGAACCGCGACGAAGCCGGAGTCGAGACGACCGCGATCGCCGAGCTTGTCAGCCTCGACGGCAAACGTGTGCTCGACGTCGGCTGCGGCGAAGGTCGGCTGACGACCTTCGCCGCCCAACGTGCCGCGACGGTCTACGCGTTCGACCCCAACACCGAGAACGTGGCGGCGGCGCGCCGTGCACTGACGAGCGAGCAGCGCAAGCGGGTCCGCTTCGCCGTCCACGACGCCGAGGCGCTCAATCTCGCGCGCGAGCGCTTCGACGTCGCGCTCTGCGGCTGGTCGTTGTGATGCGTCCCGGTCGAGGGCGTCGTGCACGCCCTGCACAACATCCACGCCGCCCTCGTCCCCGGCGGCCTGCTCATCGACACGCAGCCGGTCGGGCCGCATCCCCGCGTCGCCGCCAACGGCAACGAGCTCGGAACGCTCGATATGCACGAGTGGCTTGAGACGATTGGCGCCGTCGATGAGCGCGTCGCCGAGACCATCGCCGCTGGTCTCTTCGAGCAGACAGACGGGCGAACGCTTGTCATCAGGGACACGTTCGACGACGGGCCGAACTGCCTCGAGACCATCGGCACCTGGCGGGGAACAGACGTGCCGCAGCCGCTCGCGGATCGACTCACAGCCGTACGCGATGAGGTAACTGTCGATCAGCAGGTACGCCTTCGCGTGCTTCGACGCGGAACGGCGTCCGCCTAACCGCGCCACCATCGGAGTACGAGCACCGGTCGAATCGGCGTGCGACCCGCCGTGCGACCTTGGAGGACTGTCGGCCGCCGCTGGCCCCCCGGCTGGCAACCTAGGCTGACCGCGTGGCATCGCAGCTCTCGAAGACAGCCGCTTCAGCGGAGATGTTGGTCAGCTTCCGCTCGGCCCACGGAGCGGCAACCTCCTACCTCAGCGGTGGGAAACACATGCGTAGCGGGAGCACTCCCGAGCTCGCCACAATCCACCTACTTACGCGAGCTCTCGTTGACTGCGCCGTGGCGCAACGGATCGCGTCGGAGCGCTACCCGATCCAGGCGCACTCAGTACTGCCGCGCAGCTTGGGAAGCAGCTCGGCTGATCGATCTCTTTCATTCAGTGCCCGGACTCGCCGACGACTGGATGGAGGGCAAGCACTGGATGTTCTCGCCGGCGAAGGTCCGTACGCGGCTCGGCGATGACGAAGACGAGTTCTACGCGTACATGTGTGCTCGATCACACCCTCGTTTCGCCGGGTTGCAGATGTCGATCTTCAGGAGGGTGGGCGCGCCTGAGGATGCCGCGACGCACTTCACCGAGATCCCGTTCGAGATACCTGACTCGTTCATGGCCGTCGCGGCACCCGGCATCGTGCTAGCGAAGCTCGCCGTCCTCGCCGGTCATGTGAAGTTCGCCGATGCCGCCCACAGGCCGATGCGGTATCCGGCCATGCTCCGAGCAGTGGGAACCGAACTCTCGGTGGGCTGGTCGAGGATGGACGCAGCTCTGATCGCAGACGATCGCGCAGATCCCAGTGTGCAGGACCTAGCGGGCCGGGCAGCTTGGTTCCGTGAGCACCTGATGACACTCGCCGATCAGATCGACGCGATCTACGAGGCGTAGCCCTAGGTTCGAGAAGGAGATCGCCGGGTCCCAGAGGCTTCAGCCTCTCGCAACGGCGCGCGACCTTCGGTGCGACTTCGCGGCATCAACGGAGTGACTTGCCAGTGCCGCCAACGCGAAAGTTGCTGCAAAGACGGAAGATCCGCCATCTCGGGCTGACCCCTCCTTACCCACGATTCAACAGAGACAACACGAAATCGCGATTCACCATGGAGGTTCTGGGAAGGTAGGCCGTACACGCGCGATCATCCGCGAGCACGTTTGTCCTGCAAACCCGCCACTCGGGACGTGTCGGCAGTTCCCGCGCGTGACCGGACGTGCTCTCGCTGATGTACCCGTCTCGTACCCGCGCTCTGTTGTCTGATAGCCAACGGATGGCGTCGCTGACGCGTTGGCTATGGCATCGGCGGCTTCAGGCGCTGGCGGATTCGTTCCGCCAGCTGTTCGGGCGTCAGGTCGCCGCTGAGCGCGATGATCCAGGCGGCCAGTTCGGGATCGGTGGCATCGACTCGATAGCCATTGGCCTCGAGGAAGGTGAGCATGGCGATGAGCGCGAGCCGCTTGTTGCCGTCGAGGAAGGGTTGCGTCTCACCGATGCCGTGCGCCAGCACGGCGACCTGGAGTGCGATATCGGCGTCCTCGTAGTGGGCATAGCTTGCGGGTCGGGCGAGTGCGCCTTCGAGGCTTGAGCGGGAGCGCAGCGCGGCGGCAGCCCGGGTCGTCGTGACCCCGATGATCGCCGCGTAGAGCTCGAGCGCGTCCTCGAGCGTGAGGTAGACGAGCTCGAGGTCGTCCTCCGTCACGCTGGAGCAGAGTTAGGTGCCGGTGTCTGGGTCGTGCTCGGCGAGGATCCGGAGCGCCTCCTGGTGGTCGGCGACGACGCGCCGTCCGATCTTGCGGATCTGCTCGCGCAGCTTCTCGGTCGGCAGGATCCGCAGCTCGCCGCCTGGGAGCTCCTCGACGAGCACGCTGGAGCCGGGCGTATAGCCGCTGGCCTCGAACTCGCGCGGGATCGAGACGACGTTGCTGTTTCCGACGCGGCGCACCTTGACGATCCTCATGAGCCGAGTATATACACGGATGTCCCGCAAAGTTTCGATATCAATGCGCCAAGGGGCCGCCGGGACACGATGAAGCCCTCTGACGGACTCGAACCGTCGACCTCCTCCTTACCATCGAGCGGCGAGGCGGGAAGCGCGGGCAAGCGCGGGAACTCGCGGGCACGAAAGCCCCGCAAGAAGAAGGAAACGGCCGAAGACGAGTGACCGCGCGTGGACGCGCGCGCCCGCGCTGGTGTTCCCTCACTGTTCCCTCGCGCACCGGTGCGCCTCCGGCGCCAGTGGGAGTCCAATCACGACCCGTGAGCTGCGACAGGAGCACGGGTGGACGTCTCTAAGTGTGCCCGAGGCGTCCGACGACAGGGGACCGACGAAGGGACGGTTCGACCAAGTCACCGCTACTGCGCCAAGGCCGGCGCGATGGCCGGAACGATGGTGTCTGTCGGAGGCTCGCCGCCGCCCATGTCGAGTCGGAAAGGCGGGTAGACGTCAGTCATCAGCGCCGTGTAGGCGACGACGCGGAAGACCCAACGGTTCATCCCGAGCACGAACTCGTAGAGGGACTTCGGGTAGCGGCCGGTGAAGAGCAGCACGACGCCGGCGAAGAAGACGAGCAGGCCGACCAGGCCTCCGGAGCTCCACATCCAATCGTTGCCGAGGCCTGTCCACGCCGCCCAGTCGCCGCCGGCAAAGACCGCGACGACGAGGTAGTGCGGCAGGGCGAGAAGCCACCACTTGACGAGCACGAGCCCGCGTGAGAGCGACTCCGGGTACTCGACCTCGAGCCGGGCCGGGTAATCGGGCGCGTCCTTGAGCGTGAAGGGCGGGTACTGGTCGGTGCCGAGTGCGCTGTAGCTGTAGAAGCCGACGCGCCAGGTCCAGCGAAGGACGCCGACGTTGAAGTCGAACAGACCCCGTGGGTAGCGGCCGGTGAAGAGGATCGCGAAGAAGGCGACCACGCTGACTACTGCGAAGCCGATCCAGAGGAACAAGAGCACGACGCAGTGGGGGATCGCGAGCAGCCACTTGACCAGCCAGAGCCCGCGGCTGAGCCGCGGCGAGAGCTCGCCGGTGAGTTGAAGCGGATAAGGCGGTGTGTTTTGCATGGGAGAACCTCTCCGTCCCAATCAGGCGACGGGTGTCGGTGGGGCCGCGATCCTGGCTGCAGGCTTCGAGTGCGGGATGCGAAGCACGGTCCGCGTCCACTTCGGCATCCACCAGTTGGCGTTGCCAAGCAAGCGCATCGTGGCCGGCACGAGCAAGGCGCGAACCACCGTTGCGTCGAAGATGATTCCGGCGGCGAGTCCGATTGCGAGCTCTTTGATCTCGAAGCCTGCCCCCGAGGAGAGAGCCAGGAAGGCGCACATCAGCACGAGCGCGGAGCTCGTTACGAGCTTGCCGGTGCGGGCGAGGCCGAGCTCGACCGCTTTCGACGTCGAGCCGGTCTCGTCGTAGGCCTCGCGCATGCGCGTGAGCATGAAGACCTCGTAGTCCATCGAGAGCCCGAAGAGGAAGGCGAAGATCATCATCGGCATCCAGGGACTGATCGCCTGCATCGCGTCGACCCCCCAGATCCCAGAGCCGTGCCCGAGCTGGAAGACGATGACCAAGATCCCGTACGCTGCCGCGAGCGACACGAGGTTGAGGAGCACGGCCTTGAGCGGCAGCACGAGTGATCGGAACGCCCGCGCAAGCAGGATGTAGGTCAGCGCCAGCACGAAGGCAAGCAGGTACGCGAAGTTGCCGTAGATCGCATGGACGAGGTCGCGATCGACGGCCGCTGTCCCGCCGACGGTC
>JBBWZD010000008.1:0-14953 GCA_039648875.1 Actinomycetota bacterium | reverse complement strand
AGACGTGGCCCTTCAGCGACTCGGCGTTTGCGTTCGGGATCACCACGGCGCGGACTCGCCCATGGCGCTCGACTGCGCCGAACACGCCGATCTTCTTCGCCCTCCCGAGCCGCGTGATTTCGCTGTGACGGAACGCCGTCATCGGGATGCGCGCGAAGTCGCTGGCTCGCGGCTTGCCGCCGTAATACGTCTCGTCAACCTCAACCTCGCCAGCCAACGGAGCCTCGCCGTCCTGGTCCATGAGCTGGTTGCGGATCAGGTTCAGCATCCGCCACGCCGTCTTGTAGGTCACGCCGATCTCGCGCCCGAGCTGCTTCGCGGAGATCCCACACCGCGACGACGAGACTAGATAGACGGCCCAAAACCAGAGTTGCAGGCTCGTCGTCGACTTGTGGAAGATGGTGCCCGCTGTCGGGTAGACGTGGTGCCCGCAGAACTGGCAGGAGTACGCCGAGCGCCCCTTGATTCGATGGAACCTCGACGGCTTCGCGCATTGCGGGCAGGAGGTCCCGTCCGGGTAGAACTTCGCCTTGAGGTAGTCCAAGCAGGCGTCGCTGTCCGGGAACCGGCGCAGGAACTCCGTGTACGTCATCTTGCTGTCGCTCGCGGCGGACCGCTCGACCGACTCCCTCTGGCGTGCGCTCATACACGGTATGGTACTCCACACACGTACGTGTTGTCAAGGGATACTTCCCACAGACTGTTACCGCTCGTTCGACGAGGCGACGTGGCGGCCGCCGTAGCCGCAACCGGCGTCAGAGCGCCTTGACGTCCTGGATCAGCTTCACGATCGACTCCTTCGCGTCGCCGAACAGCATCACCGTCTTCGGGTTGTAGAAGAGGGGATTGTCGATGCCGGCGAAGCCGGGGCTCATCGACCGCTTCAGCACGACCACCGCCTGCGCGCCGTCGACGTCGAGGATGGGCATGCCGTAGATCGGGCTGCCCCTGTTCGCGCGCGCGTCGGGGTTCACGACGTCGTTGGCGCCGACGACGAGCGCCACGTCGGTGCGCGGGAACTCCGGATTGGCGTCGTCCATCTCCTTGAGCTGCGGGTACGGCACGTTCGCCTCGGCCAGCAGCACGTTCATGTGCCCCGGCATCCGGCCCGCGACGGGATGGATCGCGTAGGACACCTCGACGCCCTTCGCCTCCAGCAGGTCCGCGAGCGCCCGCACGTCGTGCTGCGCCTGCGCCACCGCGAGGCCGTAGCCCGGCACGAACACGACCTTGTGCGCGTACCCGAGCATCACGGCGACGTCCTCGGCGCTCGCGCTCCGCACGGTGCCGCCGCCCCCGCCCTCGGCGACGGCCGCCGCCTCCGCGGAGACCTTGCCGAACGCCCCGAACAGGACGTTCGTGAGCGAGCGGTTCATCGCCCGCCCCATCATCGTCGTCAGGAAGGTGCCGGACGCGCCCACCAGCATTCCGCTGACGATCAGGACGTTGTTCTCGAGCTCGAAGCCCGTCGCCGCAGCGGCGAGGCCGGTGAACGCGTTCAGGAGCGAGATCACCACCGGCATGTCGGCGCCGCCGATCGGCAGCACGAAGAGGACGCCGAAGAGCGCCGCGCCGCCCACGAGGGCCCACAGCAGCCACTCCCGCTGCACGCCGGCGACGAGCGCGAGCCCCGTCGCGGCGCACGCTAGGAAGAGCGCCGCGTTGACGAACTGCTGCCCGCCGTAGGTGATCGGGCGCCCCTGGATCAGCTCCTGGAGCTTCGCGAAGGCGATCATCGACCCTGCGAACGAGATCGACCCGATCAGCGCGGACAGGACGATTCCCGCCGCGATGTCCACCTTCGGCTCGCCGGGAGCCGGCAGGATCCGGTGCAGCTCCGCGAGCGAGACGAGCGCCGCCGCGCCGCCGCCGACACCGTTGAACAGCGCCACCATCTGCGGCATCGCGGTCATCTTCACCCGGCGGGCCGCGACGGCTCCGAAGCCGCCCCCGAGGACCATGGCGAGCGCGATGGCCCAGTAGCTCGTCAGGCCGCTCTGCGCGAACGTGACGGCGATCGCGACGAGCATGCCGGCGGCGCCGATCTGGTTCCCGCGGCGCGCGTGGGCCGGGCTCGAGAGGAAGCGGAGCGCCAGGATGAACGTGACGATCGTGATCAGGTACGCGAGGTTGGTCGCGTCGTAGCCCACCTACGTGCCCTTGCCGTCCTGCGACGCCTCGACCCGCTTCGGGGGCTCCCGCTTCCTGAACATCTCGAGCATCCGGTCGGTTACGACGAAGCCGCCGACGACGTTCGCGGACGCGAGAACGACGGCGACGAAGCCGATCGCCCAGGTGAATGGGCCCTTGTGGCCGAGCCCGAGCACGAGCATCGCGCCGACGATCACGATCCCGTGGATCGCGTTCGTGCCCGACATCAGCGGCGTGTGCAGGAGCGTCGGCACCTTCGAGATCACCTCGAAGCCGAGGAAGATCGCGAGCACGAGGATCGTCACCTCGAAGACGAGCAGCGTGTCGTGACTCACGCCGCAGCCTTCCGGCGGCCGGAGACGCAGGCTCCGGCCGTGATCTCGTCCGACCAGTCGAGCGCCAGCTCGCCGTCCGGCGCGAGATGCAGGAGGAGCGCCTGCACGTTGCGCGAGTAGAGCGTCGACGCGTGGTAGGGCATCGTGCTCGGCAGGTTCGTCAGGCCCACCACGGTTACGCCCTCGCGCTCGACGACCTCGCCCGGCACGGTCAGCTCGCAGTTCCCGCCCGTGTCGGCGGCGAGGTCGACGATCACCGAGCCGGCGCGCATCGCCGCGACCGCCGCCGCGGGGAGGATGCGAGGGGCCGGGCGGCCCGGCACCGCGGCGGTGGTGACGACGACGTCGAACTCCGAGACGCGCGCCTCGAGCGCCCGCTGCTGCGCCTGCATCTCCTCGGGCGTCAGCTCCCGTGCGTAGCCGCCCTCGCCCTCGGCGCCGCTGACGCCGAGGTCGAGCCAGCCGGCGCCGAGGCTCTCGATCTGCTCCCGCACGGCCGGGCGCACGTCGAAGCCGGTCACCACCGCGCCGAGCCTGCGCGCGGTCGCGAGTGCCTGCAGGCCCGCGACGCCGGCGCCGATCACCAGCACCTTCGCCGGCGGCACCGTTCCGGCCGCCGTCATCAGCATCGGGAAGAAGCGGGGCAGATGCTCCGCCGCGAGCAGCGCCGCCCTGTAGCCGCCGACCGTCGCCTGCGAGGAGAGGGCGTCCATCGCCTGGGCGCGCGTCGTGCGCGGGATCGACTCCATCGCGAAGCCGATCACCCCCCGCGCGGCCAGCCGTTCGAGCCCCTCCCGGTCGACGAGCGGATCGAGGAATCCGATCAGCACCTGCCCGTCGTGCAGCCGCCCGCTCTCGTCCGCGTCCGGCTTGCGGACCTTGGCGACGGCGTCCGCCTCCCAGGGCGAGCCGAACGCCGCGCCTGCCTCCCGGTAGGCCTCGTCCGGAAACGGCGCCGCCGCGCCTGCGCCGGGCTCGACGACGACCTCGAACCCCGCCGTTAGGAGCTTGGCGACCGTGTCGGGCACGAGCGCGACCCTGCGCTCCCCCTGCGCCGTCTCCCGCGCTACGCCGACCCTCATCGCCGCAACTCTAAGCCAGCGGCCGAGCGGGGGCGGCCGTGACTTCGCCGCCCGTCCGTAGACTCGCCCGGGGTGACGCACTTCTTCACGCACCACGGGCTGCCGCTCCTCTTCGTGGTCGTGATGCTCGAGTCGTTCGGGATCCCGCTCCCGGGGGAGACCGCCCTGATCGTTTTCGGCGTGCTGGCGGCCCGCGGCGACTATGCGATCGAGTGGGTGATCGTCGTGGCCGCCGCTGCGGCAATTCTCGGCGACAACCTCGGCTACTGGCTGCTCGGCCGCCTCGGCGGCCGCGCGCTCTTCCGCCGCTGGGCCTGGCTCTCGCGCTACGCGGAGCGCGTCCTGCCGAGGGTCGAGGGCATCATGCGGCGGCACGGGGGCAAGACCGTGTTCTTCGGCCGCTTCGTCGCCATCCTGCGGTTCACTGCCGCGTGGGTGGCCGGCCTCGGGGCGATGCCCTGGTGGCGCTTCCTCTTCTGGAACGCCGCCGGCGGGATCTGCTGGGCCGTCGCGGTCGGCCTCGCCGCCTTCTACGGGGGCAAGGCGGTGGCCGACGCGATCCAGCGCTACGGGCTCTATGCGGCCGCCGGGATCGTCGCGTTGCTGCTCGTCGCCGTGCTCGGGCTCCACCTCGGCAGGGGGCGGCTCGAGAAGCGGCTCTGACGCGGAGGATTCCGGCGTCTGCCGCGGAACCCACTCCCCGCATGCTGGCTGCCATCTCCCGGGCGCTCGAGGAGCGCGACCAGATGCAGGGTCACGGAGCACGAGTCTCGGCACTCGCCGCGCCGCTGGCCGAGAGGCTCGGCTGGGACCCGGAGCGCGTGGCCAGCCTCCGCTTCGGGGCACCGCTGCACGACATCGGCAAGGTCGCCGTGCGGCCGCACGTGCTCGGGAAGCCCGGCGCGCTGACGCTGGCCGAGCTCGAGGAGGTGCGGCGCCACCCGCGGGCCGGCGCGTCGCTGCTGCTCGGCCTGCGCGGCGACCGCGACGCGCTTCCGTTCGTCCTCTTCCACCACGAGCGCTGGGACGGCTTCGGCTACCCCAGCGGGATACGCGGGCGCTCCATTCCGGTGGAGGGCCGCGTGCTGGCCGTCGCCGACGCGTTCGACGCGATGACCTCGCCGCGGCCGTACCGCAAGGCGCTGCCGGTCGCGGATGCGCTCGCCGAGGTCGAGGCGTGCGCCGGCAGCCAGTTCGACCCCACCGTCGCGGAGATCTTCCTCGACGTCTGGGCCCGCCGCGCCGACATCTGGCCCGCCGCGCTCGCGGGCTAGAGCGTCGCCCAGACCTCGAGCTTCGACCGCACCCTCGAGATCACCTCGTCGGTGAACTCGCTCGTGCCGAGGTCGCCGCCGAGATCCGGCGTGCGTGCGCCCGAGGCGACGGTCTCGAGGCACGCCTCGCGAATCGCGCGGCCGCCCTGCTGCGCCGTCTCGCCCGCGTGCGAGAGCAGCGCGGCGCCGGCGAGGATCATCGCCATCGGGTTGGCGACGTTCTTCCCCTCGAGCGAGGGCGCCGTCCCGTGCGCCGCCTCGGCCATGATCGCCGCCGGCTCGAAGTCGTCGTCGAAGGCCACCAGCAGCGACTCGGAGCCGGCGATCGAGCCGAAGAGGGGCAGGACGAGGTCGGAGAGGATATCTCCGTCGCGGTTCAGCGCCGGGATCACGAGCGGGTCGCCCGCCGACGAGAGCAGGAGCGCGAACGTAGCGTCGATCAGCTGCGGCTCGTAGGGAACGTCCGGATGGCGCGCGGCGGCGGCGTCCATCTCCTCCTTCAGCATCCCCTCGTACGTCGGGCTGACGGTGTACTTCGGGCCGCCGAAGACCTTCGCGCCCGTCCGCCCGGCCTGGCGGAAGGCGAACTCCGAGACGGCGCGGCAGATGCGCCGCTCGATCCGCTCGGTGCGGTAGGCGACCTCGTCGTCACCCTCGCCCTCGCGCCACTCCCGGGCGCCGTAGGCGTCGCCGACCGCCATGCGGACGATCGAGATGGGCGCGTGGACGCCGCCGAGGGGCGCGACGCCCGGGATGCGCCGGCCGGTGCGCACGATCACCTTGCCCCCGATCTCCTCGCGCAGGATCCGGTTCGGGGAGCCGACGTCGCCGCGCTCCTCCGGCGTCACCGTCGCGGCCTTCAGGCCGAGCCCGTGCTCCCGGACCGCGGCCGCGGCCTCGTGCACGATCTCGTTGCCGGTGGCGCGTCGGCTCTCGAGCGAGAGGTCGAAGCGCGGCAGCTCCAGCTCGACGCCGATCACGTCCGGCGCGAGCACGCGGAGCGCCTCCTCGAGCAGCTCCTGACCCGTCTGATCGCCCTCGAGGACGACGATCGTGCTCTCGTCGTGCATGGGCGGCCAGTGTAGTTGTGCCCCGTCCGGGACAAGAACGGACGACGACGTGGCCCAAGAGCTGGCACCGAAACGGCGCGGCTGGACGCGGAGGGGTCGCAAGGGCGCCTTCCGCTACCTGGACCGCGAGGGGCGGGAGATCCGCGACGAGGCGGCGCTCGAGCGGATCCAGCGGCTCGCGATCCCGCCCGCGTGGAAGGACGTGTGCATCTCGCCGAGCCCGCGCGCGAAGCTCCAGGCCACCGGCATCGATGGCGCGGGCCGCAAGCAGTACCTCTACCACCCGGACTTCCGGGCGGCGCAGGAGCAGGCGAAGTACGACGGCCTGATCCGGTTCGCGGAGCGGCTGCCGGCGCTGCGGACGGCGATGGCCGAGCACCTCGACCGCGACGGCCTCGACCGCGAGCGCGTCTCGGCGATCGCCCTGCGGCTGATCAACCTCGGCTGGCTCCGGGTCGGCTCCGAGCGCCACGCGCGCGAGTCGCGAACCTACGGCGTCACCACGCTGACGAAGCGCCACGTGACAGTCCGAGGCAACCGGGTCAGCCTCTCCTTTCGCGGCAAGCACCGGATCCAGGTCCGCAGCACCGTCGTGGACGACGAGCTGGCCGCCGCAATGCGCGAGCTCCTGCGCGTGCCGGGCGGCGCGCGGGTCTTCCGCTACGCCTGGGAGGGCGACCTCTACAACCTCACGAGCAAGCGGCTGAACGACTACGTGAAGACGTACATGGGCCCGGAGTTCTCGGCGAAGCACTTCCGGACCTGGGGCGGCACGCTGCTCGCCGCCGTCGCCCTCGCCGAGCACGCGGAGCGGCACGGCTTCCCGGAGACGAAGACCGACGAGAAGCGCTCGGTGACCGCCGTGATGCGGCGCGTCGCGCAGCAGCTCGGCAACACGCCCGCCGTCTGCCGCGCCTCGTACGTCTCCCCGGCCGTGGTCGACCAGTACCTGGAGGGCAGGACGATCGAGGATTTCCGCCCGCGCCATTTGCGCGTCGTCTCCGCCCGCCAGGTCGAGCTCGACGCCGAGGAGCAGGCGCTCCTGAGCCTGCTTCGCTCGTGGCGAATTCGCCAGGCGCGCGCTGCGGCGTAGTTTTTCGGCTCAATTTCAGCTACATTTCTCCTCATGGCACGAAAAACCGTTCTCGTCTGCGACAACTGCAGTGCCGAGGTGGATGCCGGCAAGGGCGCGTCGATGCGCGTGACGTATGCCGACGCCCGCCGCATGGGCAAGCAGGCGGACCTCTGCGACGACTGCGCCGGCAAGATGCCGGGCCAGCCGGCAGCGCGCCGCGGCCGCCGCCCCAAGGCCGCAGCCTAGGAGACGCTCCGCACCCTGGCGGGCACCCGTCGCGGGGCGCCGAACCGTCGATTCCCGCTCTTTGCGCACGCGGCGTGCGCGCGGGCCGGGAGCCGTCGGGAGGCCGCTCTACGATGGGGCGATGGCCCTGAGCCTGATCGCCGGGCCCGCCAACGCGGGCAAGGTCGAGCTGCTGCTCGACCGCTATCTCGCCTGCCTGGAGCGGGAGCCGACACTCATCGTCCCCAACCGGTCGGACGTCGAGCGCGTCGAGCGCGAGCTCCTGCTGCGCCGAGGCTGCCTGCTCGCCGGCTCGATCGGCACCTTCGACGACGTGTTCGAGCGGCTCGCCCGCGGCGGCGAGGGAGCGCGGCCGCTCGCCTCGCAGGCGCAGCGCACGCTGCTCGTCCGGCGCGCGCTCGCCGGAGTCGAGCTCGACGAGCTCGCCGCCTCGGCCCGGTTCAACGGCTTCGCCGACGCGCTGTTGCCGGCGCTCGCCGAGCTCGAGTCGGGTCTGCTCGAGCCGGAGCAGCTCGAAGGAGAGCTCGCGACCCTGTACGGGGCCTACCGCGGCGGCCTCGACGAGCTGGGTCTGTGGGACCGTGACCTGCTGCGGCGGTGCGCAGCCGAACGGCTCCGCTCCGACCTGGACGCGTGGCACGAGGAACCGGTTTTTGCCTACGGGTTCGAGGACCTCACGGGCGCCGAGTGGGCGCTGCTCGAGGCGTTCGCGGCGCGCACCGAGGTGAGCGTGTCGCTGCCGTACGAGCCCGGGCGGACCGCCTTCGCGTCGCTCCGGCGCACCGCCGACGACCTCGCGCGCCTGGCCGGCGGCCGGATCCTGGAGCTGGGCCCGCGCCACGGAGACTCGGCCCACGCGGCGCTCGCCCATCTCGAGCGGGCGCTCTTCGCCGACGCGCCACCCGAGCCCGTGCCGATCGGCGGCGCGGTCCGCTTCTTCGAGGGCGCGGGCGTGCGCGGCGCGCTCGAGCTCGTCGGCGAGGAGCTGCTCGGGCTGCTCCGCGCCGGCATGCCGCCGGAGCGCATCGGGATCGTCTGCCCGAGCGTCGAGCGCTGGCGGACGCCGCTCGACACGGCGCTCGCCACCCTCGGCGTGCCGTACTCGCTCGACGGCGACGTGCGCCTCGCCCAGACGCCGCTCGGCGGCGCGCTGTCGGCACTGCTGCGGTTCGCGTGGCTCGGCGGCACCCGAAGCGACCTCTTCGCCTTCCTGCGCTCGCCGTTCTCGGGGCTCGAGCGCCGCGCCGTCGACTTCGTCGAGGGCCGCCTGCGGGGACGAGCGATCCAGACGCCGGAGCGGGTGGTGGAGGAGGCCGAGAAGCTGCGCGGGGCACCGCTGCCCGCGCTCGCCGAGCTGCGGGAGGCGGAGGATCCCGTGGCCGCCGTGCGGGCGCTCGCCGCCCGCATGCTGCGCTACGCGTACGGGGTCGACGCGCCGCCGGTGGGCGAGTCGTCCCGGCTCGACCTGCGCGCGTACGAGACGCTGACCCGGCTGCTCGGGGAGCTCGAGCGGTGGCGCGCGCTCGGCGGCGAGCTCTCGCGAGAGGACCTGGCGGCGGCGCTCGAGCGGCAGACGCTGCGGGCGATGCGGGGCGACGAGCCGGGCCGTGTCGCGGTCGTCGACCTGCTGCGCGCCCGCACGCGCCGCTTCGACGTCGTGTTCGTCCTCGGCCTGGAAGAGGGCAGCCTGCCGCGGCGCGGCGCCGCGTCGCCCTTCCTCGACGACGACGAGCGGCGCGCCCTCGACGAGCGCGGCGCGCGGCTCCAGCGTCCCGATCCCGTCAGTCGCGACCGGTACCTCTTCTACACCGCCTGCGCGCGGCCGCTCGAGCGCCTCTACCTCGTGCGCGAGGCGGCGACCGACGACGGGGCGCCCCGCGAGCCGAGCCCCTTCTGGGACGAGGTGCAGGCGGTGTTCGACGCCGACGACGTCCGCCGCTGGACCCGCCGGCGCCCGCTCTCGGCGCTCACCTGGAGGCTCGACGAAGCTCCGACCGAGCGCGAGCGGCTGCGTGCGCTCGCCGAGCTCGCGTCGCGCGACGAGCCGGCCGCCGTGGCGCTCGCGCGGGCGAACGGCTGGGACCGCAGGCTGCAGCGGGCGCGGGCGGCCTTCCACCGCCCGACGAGGCTCACGCACCCGCTCGTGCTCGAGCAGCTCCGGTCGAAGCTGACCTTCAACGTCACGGAGCTCGAGCGCTATGCCGACTGCTCGTCGGCGTGGTTCGTCGAGCGCTTCCTCGACCCCCGCTCGATCGACGCCGAGGTCGACCCGAAGCTGCGCGGCTCGGTCGCGCACAGTGCGCTCTTCAAGTTCTTCACGCGGCTGCCGAAGGAGGTCGGCGTCGAGAAGCTCGACGAGCGCGTGGCCGCGGACGCGGTGCGGCTGATGCGGGCCTGTCTCGACGAGGCGCTGCAGGGCCTCCGGATGGAGATGACCGAGATGCAGGCGCGGGAGCTCGACCAGACGCTCTGGCGCGACCTCGAGGCGCTCGTGCACGAGGAATGCGCGTCGGGGCTCGAGCTCGTGCCGCGCCGCTTCGAGGTCGCCTTCGGCAGCGAGCGCGCGGCGCCCGAGCTGCAGCGGGGTCTCGACCTCGGCGACGGGCTGACGCTCTCGGGGAAGATCGACCGCATCGACGTCGATCCGTTCGGCGCGCGGGGGATCGTCCAGGACTACAAGTCGGGCAAGCACGCGCACTCCGCGCGTGAGATCGAGAGCGAGCTGCGCCTGCAGATCCCGCTCTACATGCTCGTGCTCCGCGACCTCGTCGGGCTCGAGCCCCTCGGCGGCGTCTACCGCCCTCTGGCCGGGGAGCGGAAGGCGCGGGGGCTGCTCCGGCAGCAGGAGCGGGAGACGCTCCCCGGCTACGTGAAGAACGACTACCTCGACGACGAGGCGTTCTGGGGCTCGGTCGACACGGCCCTCGCGACCGCATCCCGGCTGGCCGGGCGCATCCGGGAGGGCGACGTCGTGCACGACCCGAAGGGCGGCGACTGCCCGGCGTGGTGCGACCTCTGGCCGATGTGTCGGGTGGCGCGGCCGTGAACGAGCAGCAGCTCGCCGCCGTCGAGGCCTCGGGCGAGGTGTTCGTCTCTGCCGGCGCCGGCACCGGCAAGACCGCGGTGCTCGTCGAGCGCTTCGCTCGCGCGGTCTGCGAGCGCGGCCTCGACGTCGACTCGATCCTCGTGCTCACGTACACGCGCCGCGCCGCGGGCGAGCTGCGCACGCGGATCCGGGCGGCCCTCGCAGAGCGCGGGCGCCAGGATCTCGCGCGGGAGCTCGACGGCGCCTGGATCTCGACCATCCACGGCTTCTGCCTGCGCCTGCTGAAGATGTACCCGTTCGCCGCCGGCCTCGACCCGCGCTTCCGCGAGCTCGACGACGCGCAGGGAGCAGTGCTGCGAAGCGAGGCGTTCCAGCAGGCGCTGGCGGCGTTCTGCGCCGGCGGCGACCCCGACCGCCTGCGGCTGCTCGCCACCTACGGCGCGGACGGTCTGCGCCGGATGCTGACCGGCGTCTACGAGACGCTGCGCTCGGCCGGACGGGAGCTGGAGCTCGCCCTCGGCGGCAGGCGCGACCTCGCCGAGCGCGTCGAGGAGCTGCGCGAGGCCGCGCTCTCCCTCGCGGTCGACCCGGCGGCCACCGAGACGCAGCGCGGGAACGCCGAGCAGCTGCTCGCGCTGCTCGAGCGCGACACGCGCGCCGACCGGGTGCTCGAGCTGTCGGGCTTCCGCGCCTCCGGCGAGCGCGCCGGCTCCTACGAGGAGGCGCGGCGCGCGGTCGAGCAGGCGGCGCTCGACGAGGCGGCTGCCCGCGACCGCGACCTGCTGCAGGAGCTGCTCGTGCGCTTCGCGTCCGCCTACGCCGAGGCGAAGGCGCGCGAGTCGGCCCTCGACTTCGAGGACCTCCAGCTGCACGCCCGGAACCTCCTGCGCGACAACCCCGCCGTGCGGGAACGGGAGGCGCTGCGCTTCCGCTCGCTGATGGTCGACGAGTTCCAGGACACGAACCGCTTGCAGTGCGAGCTGGTCGACCTCCTGGTCGGGCCTGGCGCCGAGGTGTTCTTCGTCGGCGACGAGCTCCAGTCGATCTACGGGTTCCGGCACGCCGACGTGCGGGTCTTTCGCGAACGGCGCTCCCAGGCGAGCCAGCTGCTGCCGCTCACGCTCAACTACCGCTCGCGGCCGGAGGTGCTCGCCGCCGTCAACGAGCTCTTCGGCTCGCACTTCGGCGACGACTTCCAGCCGCTCCACGCCGCGGCGGAGTACCCGGACCCGGTCTTCGGCCATCCGGTCGAGCTGCTCGTGACGGACAAGGCGGCGTACCGCGACTCGGGGGTTCACTGGCGGCGCGCCGAGGCGCGGGCCGTGGCGCGCCGCGTGCGGGAGCTCGTCGACGGCGGCGTGGCCGCGCCCGGCGAGATCGTCCTGCTCTTCGCGGCGGGCACCGACGCGGAGTGGTACGAGGACGAGCTGCGGCGGGCGGGGCTGCCGACCTACCGCGCCACCGGCAAGGGCTACTTCGGCCAGCAGCAGGTCGTCGACCTGCTCTCCTACCTGCGGCTGCTGCACAACCGCTACGACGACCGGGCGCTCGTCACCGTGCTCGCCTCTCCGTTCGTGGGCCTCTCGAACGACGGGCTCGCGCTGCTGCGCCGGGCGGCGTCGAGGCGGCCGCTGTTCGCCGGGCTCGAGCGGAGCCTGCCGCCGGGGCTGGCCGAACGGGACGAGCGGCTGCTGCGGGCGTTCCGCCAGCGCTTCGAGCGGCTGGCGGCGACGCTGTCTCGGCTCTCGCTCGAGCGGGTGTGCGAGCGCGTCGTCAGCGAGCACGACTACGACCTCGCCGTGCTCGCGCAGTGGGACGGCCGGCGGCGCTACGCCAACCTCCGCAAGCTCGCGCGGCTCGCCCGTTCCTACGAGGAGCTGCGCGGCCGGGACGTCGAGGGCTTCGTCCGCTTCGTCGAGGAGCAGGAGGCCGTGGGCGCGCGCGAGCTCGAGGCCGTCGCCGAGGAGGAGGGCGGCGACGCGGTACGGCTGCTGACGATTCACGCGGCGAAGGGGCTGGAGTTCAAGGTCGTGATCGTGGCCGACGCCGGCCGCGACAAGGCTCCTCCGTCGCCGGACGAGATCCTCGCGCTCTCCGACGGGCGCTTCGGCTTCCGCGTCGCCGACCCTGTGACGATCAGGCGGCGGGGTGCATTCGACTACGAGGAGGTGAAGGACGCGCGGCGCGCGGAGGAGGAGGCCGAGAAGCTGCGCCTCTACTACGTCGCGATGACGCGCGCGAAGGAGCGGCTGATCGTCTCGGGCTCGATCCTCCGCGAGAAGGCGGCCGACGCGGCGACGCCCATCGGCTGGGTGCTGGGCCGGCTCGACGCGGCCGCCGACCTCGACTCCGCCGGCGACGCGCCCGTGGAGATCGAGAGGAATGGCGCGCGGCTCGTGCTGCACATGGACCGCTACCGCGAGGCCGACTGGGTCGAGGCGCCGGCGGCCGAGGCGGACGCCGACGCCGCGGGCGAGGGTCAGCTCGCGCTCTTCGCGGCGCTCGAGGACGTCGCCGGGCCGCCGCCCGCTCCCCGGCTCGCGCCGCTCGTGGCGCCCCCCGAGCCGCCGCTCCATCGCCTCCGGCGGCTCTCCTTCACCTCGCTGTCGACGTTCGAGCAGTGCTCCTACAAGTACTACGCCCTGCGCGTGGCCGGCATGGCCGAGCGGCGACCGGAGCGGGGGGACGGCGACGGCGGCCTGCGCGCGACGGAGATCGGCGACGCGGTGCACCGGCTGCTCGAGCAGGTCGACCTGCGCGCACCGGCGGAGCCCGACGTCGAGCAGGTGCGTGACTGGTACGCGGGGGTGAGCGACGAGGAGCTCGAGCGGATCCGCGGCTTCGTCGCCGCCTTCTGCGAGTCGCAGCTCGCGCGGCGGGTAGCGGCCCTGCCGCACCTCGACAAGGAGCGGCACTTCACCTTCGAGCACGACGGCGTGCTGGTGCATGGCTACCTCGACGCACTCCACCTGGAGGGGCGGCGGGCGCTCGTGCTCGACTACAAGACGAACCTGCTCGGCGAGTCGTCGCCGGAGGAGATCGTCGAGGCCGACTACCGGCTGCAGCGACTCGTGTACGCGCTCGCCTGCTTCCGCGCCGGGGCCGAGGAGGTCGAGGTCGTCTACCACTTCCTCGAGCGGCCCGACGCGGTCGCCGCGACAACCTTCGTGCTGGACGAGGTGCCGGCGCTCGAGGCCGAGCTGTCGGCGGGCATCGCGCGGATTCACGCGGGAGACTTCCGCCCGACCCCGAGCGAGTTCGCGTGCGCGAGCTGTCCCGCGCTCGACCTCGTATGCGCCGGCCCCCGGCTGCGCGGCGGCGGCGACCGGTCGCCGGCCGCCCTCGCGGCCGTGGGGTAGCGTCGGGCCGCGTGCCGCGGAGCTACGTCAGAGAGGCGCGCAAGCGCGTCGGCCCGAAGAAACTGCGGATCCGCCCGATCGTCGAGCGGCTTGCCCGGGAGCACGCCGACGCGGCGATCGCGCTGAGGTTCCGCAACCCGCTCGAGTTGCTCGTCTCCGTGATGCTCTCGGCCCAGACGACCGACGTGAACGTGAACCGGGTGACGGCGACGCTCTTCGAGAAGTACCGGCGCCCGGAGGACTACCTCGCGGCGTCGCCCGAGGAGCTCGAGCGGGACGTCTTCGCGACCGGCTTCTATCGTCAGAAGGCGAGGTCGCTGCGTGGGACGATGCGGCTGCTGCTCGAGGAGTTCGACGGCGAGGTGCCGCGGACGCTCGACGAGCTCGTCCGGCTGCCCGGCGTCGCCCGCAAGACCGCGAACGTGGTGGCGGCGGAGCTCGGGCAGGCGCAGGGAATCGTCGTCGACACGCACGTGCGGCGCCTCTCGCAACGGCTCGGGCTGACGAGGCAGGAGGACCCAGTGAAGATCGAGCGCGACCTGACGCGGCTCGTGCCGCGCGAGGACTGGGCCCGCTTCCCGCACCTGCTCATCTGGCACGGCCGCCGCGTCTGCGTCGCGCGCCGTCCGCGCTGCGAGGACTGCGTCGTCAACGACCTCTGCCCGGCGAGCCGTGTCTGAGCTGCATCCCGCCACGCGCGGCTTCGGCGCCGCCGCCGACCTCTACGAGCGAGGCCGGCCCGACTATCCGGCCGCGGCGGTGCGGCGGATCGTCGAGCGGCTGGAGCTCGGGCCGGGGCACAGGGTGCTCGACCTCGCGGCCGGAACCGGAAAGCTCACGCGACTGCTCGTGCCGAGCGGCGCGAGCGTCGTCGCGGTCGAGCCGATCCCGGAGATGCGGGCGGAGCTCGAGCACCGCGTGCCCGGCGTGGCCGTCCTCGACGGGACGGCCGAGCGGATCCCGCTCGCCGACGGCTCGGTCGACGGGGTCACCGTCGCGCAGGCCTTCCACTGGTTCGACCCGGACGCGGCGCTGCGGGAGATCCACCGCGTGCTGCGGCCGCGCGGCGCGCTCGCGCTCGTCTGGAACAGCCGCGACGAGCGCGACCCGCTGCAGGCGGAGCTCTCGAAGATCATCGACGGGCTCGACCGGGACATCCCGCGAAGGCACCAGCGGGACTGGGGGGCGGTGCTCGGCGGCAGCGACCTCTTCGAGCGCCCGGAGACGGTCCGCTTCCGGCAGCGGCAGACGGTCGACGAGGACGGGGTCGTGGCCAGGGTGCTGTCGATCAGCTTCATCGCGGCGGCGCCGGCCT
>JBBWZD010000192.1:0-12331 GCA_039648875.1 Actinomycetota bacterium | reverse complement strand
GAGATCCCGACCTGCGGGCAGTGGTATCCGAGCGGCCGGCATGGTAGAACGGATCGAACCGGGCAGGAAGGGGAGGGGAATCCATGGAGGCGATCGCAGTACCCGCCGTAGCGGTCGACGAGCCCTACTCGGGGCCCGTCGTCGAGGCGCACGACCTGTCCCGCCGCTACGGCGAGGGCGACACCGCCGTGGACGCGCTGCGCGGGGTCGACCTCGAGGTGGCGCGCGGGAAGCTGACGGCCGTCATGGGCCCGTCGGGGTCGGGCAAGTCGACGTTGATGCATCTGCTCGCGGCGCTCGACCGCCCCACCTCGGGCTACGTCGTCGTCGCCGGCACGCGCCTCGGCGGGCTCAGCGACAACGCGATCACGAAGCTGCGGCGCGAGCACATCGGCTTCGTGTTCCAGTTCTTCAACCTGCTCCCGATGCTGACCGCCGACGAGAACGTGCGGCTGCCGCTCTCGATCGCCGGCGAGAAGCCCGACCCCGAGTGGTACGAGGCGCTGCTGAAGCAGGTAGGCCTTTCCGACCGGCGGTCGCACCGCCCGTCCGAGCTGTCGGGCGGGCAGCAACAGCGCGTGGCGATCGCGCGCGCGCTCGTCTCTCGGCCGACGGTCGTGTTCGCCGACGAGCCGACCGGCAACCTCGACTCGAAGACCGGCGGAGAGATCCTCGAGCTGATGCGCAGCTCCGTCGACGGCTACGGCCAGACGGTCGTGATGGTGACCCACGACCCGCGGGCGGCGGCGATCGCCGACCGTGTCCTCTTCCTGGCGGACGGCGTGATCGTGAAGGATCTCGGCCACGCGACCGAGCAGGAGGTGCTCGCCGCCACCCAGGAAATCGGCGCGCGGTGATTCGCGTCGCGCTGAGAGGACTGGCCGGACGCAAGCTGCGGGCGGCGCTGACGGCGATCGCCATCGTCCTCGGCGTCGCGATGATCAGTGGCGGCTACGTCCTGACCGACACGATCAACAGCGCCTTCGACACGCTCTTTACGCAGTCGTACAAGAACGCCGACGTCGTGATCGCCGGCAAGGCGGCCTTCCAGAACCGGCAGGGCAACGGCGTCGACACTCCTACCTTCCCCCAGTCGCTGCTCGCCAAGGTGAAGGCGCTCCCGGACGTCGGGTTCGCCGCCGGCGAGGTCGGCGACAACCAGACGCGCCTGGTGGACAAGAACGGCAAGTCGATCTCCAGCGGGGGCGCGCCCAACATCGCGCTGAGCATCGACCCCCACGGCGACCAGCGCTTCAACCCGCTGACGCTGAAGGCGGGCAACTGGCCGTCCGGCCCGAACGAGGTCGCGATCGACAAGAGCACGGCCGACAAGAAGCACTTCGCGATCGGCGACTCGATCGGCGTGACCTCGCGCGGCGCCGAGCGCACCTTCCGGATCTCCGGCATCGTCGCCTTCTCCGCGGTCCAGTCCATCGGGGGCGCCACCATCTCGATCTTCGACACTCCGACCGCGCAGCGGCTCTTCGGCAAGGTGGGCCGGCTCGACTTCATCCGCGTCCAGTCGAAGGCGGGCGTGCCGACCTCGAAGCTCGTCTCCGAGATCCGGCCCCTGCTGCCGAGCACCGCGCAGGCGAAGGACGCCGCGGCGCAGGCGAAGGAGGACAAGAAGGACGTCACGGGGTTCCTGAAGGTGATCCAGTACGCGCTGCTCGCCTTCGGGGGCATCGCGCTCTTCGTCGGCAGCTTCGTGATCGCGAACACGCTCTCGATCACGATCGCCCAACGCGTGCGCGAGTTCGCGACGCTGCGCACGATCGGTGCGTCGCGCCGCCAGATCCTCTGGGCCGTGGTGATCGAGGCTTTCGTCATCGGCCTCTTCGGCTCCCTCGCCGGGCTGCTGCTCGGCCTCGGCATCGCGACGGGGCTGAGCGCGCTGCTGACGGCGATCGGGATCGACCTGCCGCACAGCGGGACCGTCTTCGCCACGCGCACGGTCGTCGTCAGCCTCCTCGTCGGCACGATCGTCACCCTGCTCGCGAGCCTCCGCCCGGCACTGCGCGCGACGCGCGTGCCGCCGATCGCGGCGGTGCGCGAGGGCTTCGTCCTGCCGCCGGGGCGCTTCGCACGCTTCCGCACGCTCTTCGGCGTGCTCGTCACCGTGCTCGCGATCGGCCTCCTCGCACTGGGGCTCTTCGTGCACGGCGCGGTCGCGCAGCACCTGCTGGCCCTCGGCGTCGGCCTGCTCCTGCTCTTCGTGGGCGTCGCGATCTTCGCGCCGCGGCTCGTGCCGCCGCTCGCGTCGGTGCTCGGCTGGCCGGCCGCGAGGATGGGCGGCGTGGCCGGCGGGCTCGCGCGCGACAACGCGATGCGGAACCCGAGCCGAACGGCCTCGACGGCGGCGGCGGTGATGATCGGCCTCGGCCTCGTGACCTTCGTCGCCCTGGTCGGCCAGGGCCTGCGCTCCTCGTTCGAGAGCGCCGTGGACAGCCTGTTCGTCGGCAACTACGCCCTCACCTCGAGCGACACGTTCCTCCCGCTCACGGTGCAGGCCGAGACGGCGCTGAAGAAGACGCCGGGCGCGACGGTCTCGGGCATCCGCGCGGGCTCCGGCAAGTACCTCGGCGGCGTGCACAACCTCACCGCCGTCGAGCCGAACATGAACAAGGTGATCACGCTCGACTGGAAGGAGGGGTCGACCTCCGTGCCGGCGCAACTCGGCCGCGACGGCATGTTCACCGACGACGACTTCGCCAAGAAGCACAACCTGCACCTGGGCTCGCCCGTCCGGATCCAGACTCCGAGCGGGCAAGTCCTCGACGTCGAGGTCAGGGGCATCTTCAAGAAGCCGAACGGCGGCTCACCGTTCGCGGAGGCGACGATCTCGGCCGCGCTGTTCGACGCGCACTACCCGCGGCCGCAGAACGAGATGGCGCTCCTCAACGTGCCGGGCGGCGTCACCGACGCGAACACGGCCACGCTGACGCGCGAGCTCCGTCTCTTCCCGGAGGCCAAGGTGCAGACGCAGTCGCAGTTCAAGAAGGCGTTCGAGAAGCCGATCAACGGGCTGCTGAGCCTGCTCTACGCCCTGCTCGGCCTCTCGGTGATCGTCAGCGTCTTCGGCGTCATCAACACGCTCGTCCTCAGCGTCTTCGAGCGCACGCGCGAGCTCGGCATGCTGCGGGCGGTGGGGATGACGCGCCGCCAGGTGCGCCGGATGATCCGGCACGAGAGCATCGTCACCGCACTCATCGGCGCAGCGATGGGGATCGCGATCGGCTTCGTCCTCGCCGCGCTCGTGACGACCGAGCTCTCGAGCCAGGGCTTCGTGTTCGCCGTGCCCTACCTGAACATCGTGGTCTTCGTGCTGGCGGCGATCCTCGTCGGCATCCTCGCCGCCGTCCTGCCGGCCCGCCGCGCGTCGCGCCTGAACGTGCTGCAGGCACTGCAGTACGAGTAGCCCGCTCCGCGCCGCTAGTGTCCGCCGCGGAGCGGCACGGGCCCGGTGGCCCAGCCGGTCTTCAAAACCGGTCCGGCGGCGTAACCCGTCGCTTGGTGGGTTCGACTCCCACGCCGCTCCGTCCCGACGAACGCCCGGCGAACCGACAGACTCGCGAGCCTCGCGTCCGACGAAGGCGGTTGGATCGTCGCGCGCGTCGTGGAGATGCCGGGCGCGATGAGCCGGGGACGCACCCCCGACGAGGCGCGGGAGAACGTCGTCGACGCGGTGGCGCTCACGCCCGCGCCGTAGCTCGCTTGGACGCTAGCCCTCCTGCTCGGCGACGCGGAGCTTCCGCGCCAGCGCCTCCAGCAGCTTCCAGCCGATCGCGGCGTTCCCCTGCACGAGCGGCCGGAAGTCCCAGTAGGTGAGCCCGTAGCAGACGAGCTCGCTCGAGGCCGTGATCGTCGCCGAGCGCGCACCCTCGTCGATCAGCGCGATCTCGCCGAAGTAGTCGCCCGGCTTCAGCCTCGTGCGCTCCTTGCCGCGGATGGTGACCGCCGCCTCGCCCGAGTCGATCAGGAAGAAGGCTGCGCCGCCCAGCCCTTCCTTGGCGACCGTCTCGCCCGCCCGGAAGCGGCGCTCCTTGAACAAGCGGGCGATCTGCTCGACCTCGCGCTTGTCGAGGTCGGCGAAGAGCGGCACACGCCGCAGGGCCTCGACGGGGGCGCCTGGCATCGAGCGCGCTAGGACGAGTGCATCGCCCAGCCGAGGAGGAGCCGTGCTACCGCGATCACGGCGCAGATGCCGAGCGACCCGTAGATGAACACGGGTTGGAAACCCAGTGACAGCGCGAGGGGCATACCGAAGTATCGCCATAGTCGGGCCGCCGCGTAAATGGGCCGCACGGCCTATCTGAACCTACTGCGCCGTCCCCACCCGATCCACGGCCGAGGCGGCGGCCGAGGCGCGCCCCGGCAGCAGGAGCGCGAACAGGACAGAGGCCGCGGCCGCGCCGGCGACGACGGTGAACAGCAGGCGGAAGCCGCCGAACCCGGTCGCGGCGGGCGCCAGCGGGCCCGCGAGCAGGCTGATGCCCGCGATGCTGCCGAGGTAGCGGCTCGTGGAGAACATCCCCGAGACGAAGCCGGACATCGAGACGTCGACCGCCTCCATCGCCGCGACCTGGAGCGGCACCGTCGCCAGCCCGACGCCCGCGCCGACGCCGACGAGCGTGGCGGCGAGCTCCGTCGCCGACAGATGAGCCACCGCCAGCGCGAGCGGGACGAGGCACGCCGCCATCAGCGTCAGCCCCGCCACCGCGGGCAGCCGCGCGCCGCGGGCGTCGGCAAGGCGGCCGCCGATCGGCGCGGACGCGAACATCGTCGCGGTCAGCGTCATCGTCGCCAGGACGAGGCCGATCTGCGCGCCGGTCCAGCCGGAGCGCCGGCTGAGGAGGAGCGGGAGGGCGAACAGCGTCACGTACATGGCGAGGTTGCTCAGCGCCACGCCGCCGTTCGCGGCTACGAAGTGGGTGTTGCGGAAGAGGCGCAGCTGCACGATCGGCCGGGGGTGGCGCAGCTCCTGCGCCGCGAAGAGCGCGGCCGCCGCGCACGCGACCCCGACCGCCGCCATCCCGTCGCTCGCCCCGACTCCGCGGTTGAGCGCCCACGCGGCGGCGACGAGCAGCACAGACAGCGACACCGCGCCCCCCAGGTCGAACCGCTCCGGCGCGCGCGCCCGCGGCCGGCGCGGGAGCGAGCGCCAGCCGAGCAGCAGCGGCACCGCGACGAGCGGCAGGTTCACGAAGAAGATCGCCCGCCAGTCGGCCAGCGCGAGCAGCACGCCCGCCAGCAGCGGTCCGACCGCCGCCGCCAGGGGCAGCGTGCCCATGATCAGGCCGAGCCGGCGGCCGAGAGCACCGGGCTGGCCGGTCTCGCGCAGCAGCGCGACGCCGTTCGGGAAGACGAGCGCCCCCGCGACCGCCTGCTGGATCCGGAAAACGATCAGCACCGGCAGGTCGGGCGCGAGCGCCGCACCGAGCGACGCGACTCCGAACCACGCGAGCCCGGCCAGCACGAGCGGGCGGCGGCCGAGCCGGTCGCCCAGGTTGCCCGCGACGGGCTGCAGCGACGCCATCGCGATCAGGTAGCCGGTCACGACCCACGCCGCGGACGACAGCCGCGCGTGCAGGCCGGCGATCAGGTGCGGCAGCGCGACCGCGATCATGGTCGAGTTCAGCGGCACGAGCATCGTGCCGAGCACGACGCTGAGGAGGATGCCGGTCTCGGCCGGCGGGCGCCGCCCCGGCTCGGCGCTCAGGAGCCCGCCCGCGTGACCGCCCTACACTGCAGCAGGTAGAGCCGCCCACCGGCGAACGCCCATTCCACGTCCCGGGCCGGGCCGTAGATCTCCTCGCAGCGGCCGGCGAGCGCGTTCAGCTCGCCGAGCTGGTCGTCGTCCAGGCAGAGCCGCTCGACGAGCTCGGGCGCGACCGCCTCCTCGACGGTGCCGCCCTCCGGCAGCGCGCGGATCGCGTGCTTCTTGAGCCCCGGCGTGCGCTCGAGCACCGCGCCGGAGCGGTCGACGCGGAAGTGGTCGGGGATCACGCTCCCCGCGACGACTGCCTCGCCGAGCCCCCAGCTCGCCTCGATCACGCGCTCGTCCGTCCCCGTGATCGGGTTCCGGGTGAACATCACGCCGGCGACGTCGGGATCGAGGAGCGCCTGGACGACGACGGCGACGCTCGGGCGCGTGAAGAGGCCGACGCGCTGCCGGTACGTGATCGCCGAGTCGGAGTTCGCCGACCACCAGATCTCCCGCAGCGCCGAGCTCACCTCGTCCGCCGTGGGGACGTTCAGCAGCGTCAGGTGCTGCCCGGCGAAGCTCGCGTCGGCGCCGTCCTCGTCGACCGCCGACGACCGCACGGCCAGCGGCCCTCCCAGCGGCCGCACGGCCTTCGCGACCTTGTCGATCGCGCGTTCCTCGCCGGACGCGACGGCCTCGACGATCTCGCCGGAGAGGGCGACGCCGGGCGGGAGCGGCAGCCCCGCCCGCGCCGCCTCCCCCAGCCCGACTGCCTTCGACCCGAAGATCCCGTCGTCGCGCGCCTTGGCGAGCGGCACGACCTGCTTCACCCGAGCACCGCCACCTCGCCGGTGTCGCCGTCGACGCGCACGCGCACCCCGTCGGCGATGCGCTCGGTCGCCTCGCGCGTGCCGACGACGCCGGGGATGCCGTACTCGCGCGCGACGATCGCGGAGTGCGAGAGCAGCCCGCCGGCGTCCGTCACGATCGCCCCGAGCAGCGGCAGCAGGATGTTGAAGGCCTCCGTCGTCGACTCGGTGACGAGCACGTCGCCCTTCACGATCCGGTCGAACTCGGAGGGATCCGCGACACGGCGCGCCGGGCCCTCGTAGACGCCCCGGCTCGCCGCGAGCCCGCGCAGCAGGCGCTCCTCCTGCGGCGCCTCCGAGCTGCCGAACATCGCCCCGATGACGAGGCCGGTGGCGCGCGCGACCCGTGCGGCGGCGGGCGGCAGCCCCGACGGGTCGGGCGGCGGAGGCGCCGGCGGGCCGAGCGTCGGCGGCGCGTCCTTCGCCGTGTGCGAGGTGCGGTAGCGCATGCGCTCCGCCAGCTCGTCGGCCGGCGGGCCGTTCGTGCCCGAGAGCAGGGCGCGCATCTCGTCGAAGCCGGCGTCGATCAGGTGCGACGGCTCGTGGATCCGCCCGCGGTCGGCGAGGCGGCGCCCGCCGGCGAGGACGGCCCGCCGCAGGATCCCGGACGCCCACACGTCGCTGAAGACGCCGCGCTCGTCGCGGATCCGGTACATCAGCCACGCCTCCTGGAGGAGCTCGTCGAACTGCGCCCGGTGCTGCTCGGGCACCCGGCCGCGGGCGCGGACGATCTGGTCGTCGACGTCCGACTCCTCCTCCAGCCGGCGCCCGTCGGCGGCGGCGCGGATGGCGCGGAGCAGCACGTCGGGCAGCTCGAGCGCGTAGGGGCCGGAGATGTCGAAGCCGTCGAGGAGCCGGTAGCCGACGAGGTCGAGATACGCCGACACGGCCCGGCCGGCGCCGCCGTCGAGCGAGCGCATCGCCTCGAGCACCGCGCCGGGATCGTCGCCCGAGTCGAGGAGCGCGGCGGCTAGCGGATCCTGCTGGAGTGCCGTCATCAGCCGCTCGAGCTCCGCCGACGCGCCCGCGGAGACGGGCGCCGCGCCCTGCATCAGGCCGAGCAGCTCGGCCGGCGGGAGCCCGCTCCACTCGACGGCGTGGGCGAGGAAGTCGCCGATCGCGATCATCGCCGCGCCCGTGAAGCGCATGTGCTGGTAGATCATCTCCGCGTGGTGGTCGCGGCAGCGCGTCAGGTACGCCACCAACTCGTCGTCGCCAAGCGCGTCGGGATCAACCGACTGGAGCTCCCGGTGCATCGCGAGCGCCGCGGGCTTGAAGGTTTCGTCCCAGTCGCGTAGCTGGGCCCGCCACAGCTTCTGCTCCCAGACCTCCTCCGCGCGCTGGAAGCGCCGGGGCGCCTCCTCGTCGGACACGGGACGCGCGGTCGAGTAGGCGAAGCCGTTCAGGTACCGGTACTCGAGCGTGTCGAGCAGCATCCCGTAGTAGGCCGTGAACTCGCTGAAGCCGCGCACGAACGGCTCCGGGTGCGTCTCCGTCCAGTAGCGCGTCACCGGGCGTGGGAAGTGAACCTTGTCGAGCCCCCACGACCCGGGACCGGGCGGGTCGAAGCGCAGGTCGGTCACTGTCTCGGCGGAAGGCAAAGGAACTCCTCTCTCGGGGGTGCGGCCGGTCGAAGCGCCGCCTGCCGATTATCCGCCTCCGGCCCGCCGCTGAAAAGGCGACGGCGCGCGGACCCCCCGTCGGCTACCCGAAGGCCACGCGCGCGGCCGCGCGCCGGAACGGCTCGAGCCGCTCGAGCTGCGAGGCAGCGCGCTCTGCAAGGGCAGCCGGATCCAGCCGCGCCTCGAGGCCGTCGATCTCCGCCAGCGAGAGCCACAAGGCTCGCTTGGCGGCGATTCCGGCCGCGAGCCCTTCGAGCTCGAGGACGCGCGACAGGGGCGAGTAGCCGGAGAGCGCGCCGTTCGGCTTGAGGCGGGCGACCTTCTCCGCGGCCCACGCCGCGGCCAGCTTCGGCTGCGAGCGCCGGATGCCGAGCTCGCGCATCAGGCCGATCAGCGTCTGGCGGTCCTCGACGATCTCCGCGTGCAGCGGCCGCAGCGTGGTGCCGAGCTCGGTGCCCTCGTTCTCGCGCAGCGTGCGCGCGGCGAGCTCGACTCCGAGCGTCGCGCCCGCCAGGTGGTCGTTCAGGTAGATCGACAGATAGCGCGACGGCACCCCGCCCGCCTACCGTCAGCGCAGGCCCGGAAAACCTCCGCTGCGGCGCGACCTGAGGGAACGCGCGTGACCTTTGCCCCTGATCGGTGCACAATGGACTGGGTTCGTCGAGCGCGGGAGGCCGCACCTGTCCGGTCACGCAGCACGGTTCGGACTGCGGCTGTACGCGCGAGAGCGTGTCGAAGGCCCGACCGCCGACGCACTCTCCCCCGTCGCGCGCGCCTGGCTCGTCGCGGTCGTGGCGGCGGCAGTCGTCGCCGCGGCGGCCACACTGCCGGCGCCGGTGCCGGGCCTCGGCGACTGGCTCACGTTCGCAGCGCTCGCCGCGGCCGCCGCCGCCGCGCAGCACCTGATCATCGCGACGGGACGGCACCAGGCCTTCCCACTCTCGATTGTGTTCCTCGTCGCGGCGGCGCTACTGCTGCCGCCGGAGCTCGTGGCGCTCGTCGGCATCGCCCACCACCTCCCGGAGCTCGCCCGCCGGCGCTTCCGCCGCCACATCAGCGTCTTCAACGTCGCGAACTACACCCTCGCCGGGCTCGCCGCCTGGGGTGCCTTCGCGCTCTTCCGGGACACCGGCCTCGGCTCGCAGCTCCGCTGGGCGGCCGGCGCGATCGCGGCCGCGCTCGTCTTCGTGGCCGTCAACCACGTCAACCTCGCCGTCATGCTGCGCCTCGCCCGCGGGCGCTCGATCCGCGCGACGGGCCTGCTCGGCCCCGACGGCCTGCTCGCCGACCTCGCGCCCGCCGCCCTCGGCGTCGTCTTCGCCCGGTTCTGGCTCACGAACCCCTACCTGATCCCGCTGGTGGTCGCGCCGCTCGCCCTGATCCAGCAGTCGTTCGCGCTGGTCGCGCGGCTGGGCGAGAGCGAGGAGCGGTTCCGGGCGCTCTTCGAGTGCGCGCCGATCGGGACGGCGCTCGTCGACCTCGAGGAGCGGATCGTCTCGGGGAACCGCGCGCTCGAGCAGCTGCTCGGCTACGGCGACGACGAGCTCCTCGGGCGCGACTTCCGCGACCTCGTCCCGGGTGACGGCGCGGGCGGCGCACGCCGCGAGCTGCTTCCCATCGACGGCGAGCCCTACGACTTCGAGGCACGGCTGCGCCGCAAGGACGGGGCGCCCGTGTCCGGACACGTGGCGGTCGCGCTCGTCCGCGACGCGCAGCGCCGGCCGCGCTTCGGCATCGTGATGGTCGAGGACCTGAGCGAGCGGCGCGAGCTGGAGGAGCAGCTGCGCCAGGCGCAGAAGATGGAAGCCGTCGGCGAGCTCGCCGGCGGGATCGCCCACGACTTCAACAACCTGCTGACGATCATCTCCGGGCGCGCGCGGATCGCGCTGCGGTCGATCGGGGGCGACCAGGATCTGAGGGGCGACGTCGAGGAGATCGCGGCCGCCGCCGACCGGGCGGCCACGCTCACAGGGCAGCTGCTCGCCTTCGGCCGGCGCCAGGTGCTGCAGCCGCGGGTGTTCGAGCTCAACACCGTCGTCGGGGCGACCGAGCGCATGCTGCGGCGCCTGATCGGCGAGCACATCGAGGTCGTCCTCGAGCTCGCTCCGGCGGTCGGTCGCGTGCGGGCCGATCCGCGGCAGGTGGAGCAGGTGATCATCAACCTCGCGCTGAACGCGCGCGACGCGATGCCGGCCGGCGGGCGCCTGACGATCCGGACGCTCCAGGCGGCGCTCGAGGAGCCGGGCGAGACGGACGGCGCGGCCGCGAGTCGCGACTACGTCGTGCTCTCGCTCTCCGACACCGGCCACGGCATGGACGCGCGGATCCGGTCGCACATCTTCGAGCCCTTCTTCACGACGAAGGAGCCGGGCAAGGGGACGGGCCTCGGCCTCGCCACCGTCCACGGGATCGTCGCGCAGAGCGGCGGCGAGCTGCGCGTCCGCAGCGCGCCGGGGATGGGGTCGACGTTCGCGGTCTACCTGCCGCGCGTCGAGGACGCCGAGGAGGCGCCCGAGCAGGCCCCGGTCCCGGCGGCAGGGGCGCTCGGCGGCTCCGAGACGGTCCTGCTCGTCGAGGACGACGGCGGCGTGCGCGCGCTCGCCGAGGTGCTGTTGTCGGAGGTCGGCTACGCCGTCCTCGCCGCGCGCGACGGCAACGACGCGCTGCGCATCGTCGAGCGCCACGAGGGCTCGATCGACCTGCTCCTCACGGACGTGGTCATGCCCGGGCTCGGCGGCGTGGCGCTCGCGGAGGAGGTCCGGCGGATGCGGCCGGGCATCGGCGTCGTCTACATGTCGGGCTACCCCGGCGACGAGCTTCGGGGCGTCA
This sequence comes from Actinomycetota bacterium, assembly GCA_039648875.1. Lineage (GTDB taxonomy): Bacteria > Actinomycetota > Thermoleophilia > Gaiellales > Gaiellaceae > Palsa-739. The sequence continues at coordinate 1,307 of JBBWZD010000192.1, read as the reverse complement.
CCGGCCACGCCGGGCTGGTGGCGAAGCCGTTCACGCTCGAGACGCTGCTGCGCCCGGTGCGCGGGGCGCTGGACGCCGCCGCGGCGGCTCAGGGCCGCGTCGCGGCCGCGCCTCGCTGACGTCGTAGCACCCCCCTTCGAGGGTCGCGGAGGCGCAGCCGGCCACCGATGTAACGGACGCGCCGGAACTGCGTGCCCGTCCTCCGGCCCAATCCGCGAAAGGTGGATCCATGAGTCGTCTCGACCCTGCATCGACGCACGGGCGCCTCCGGGCGCGAAAGATTTCCGCCGCCACGCTCGTCGTGTTGGCGATGGCCCTCTCCGCACCGCTCGCCGCCTCGGCCAAGTCCCATGCGCCGAGCGCGTCGTGGACGGACGGCCATGCCCCGCGCGCCTCGTGGGCCGACAGGCATGTCCCCCGCGCGTCGTGGACCGACGCGTGGCGGAAGCTGAGGCCGGCCGGCTAGCTCGGGAGCGCGCGGCCGCGCCGCGCGGCGTGCTCGACGACGGCGCCGGCGATCGCCTCGACGCCGCGCCGCGGGCACGTGACGACGGGTGTCGAGGCGCCGCCCTCCGTGTAGAGGATCGAGACGCGGTGCGCCAGCTCGCTCCCGCCGCAGATGACGGCCAGGTCGGCCCAGGCCAGGTCGCGCTGCGCCTCCGGACGGGTGCGGCGCTCGGTGCCGTCGACGAGGCGCAGCTCGAGAGCTCCTCGGAGGGACTCGAGCTCGCGGCGGACGTCGGGGGAGCCGCCGACGACCACGATCCGGGCGATGCCGGCAGCCGCGCAGGCCTCGGCGAGCTCGCTGAGGGCGCGCCTGTTGCGCGAGCCGCCGCAGCGGCTGCAGGCGGAGGCGGCGACCGTGACGAGCTCGCGGCCGCCGGGGTCCGTTCGGTCGGCGCACGACGAGCAGTAGCGGGCGAGCGCGGCGTCGATCGCGGCGGCCGCGCGCTCGACCTTCGCGACCCAGATCCGGCTCTTGCGGGGGTTCGTGACCCCTTGGCCCTGGAGGATGGCGCGGCCACACTCGGCGTCCCGGCCGGCGAGGCCGAGCGAGCCGAGGAACTTCTCGATCGTCACGTCGTCCGGCACGGCTTCGGAATGATCCCAGCGATCGAGCCGGTCGGCTGGCAAGCTCACGCCGTGGGCGACCAGCGGGACCGCTACCGCGGCGCGCTGCTCGGGCTCGCCGCCGGCGACGCGCTCGGCACGACGCTCGAGTTCGAGCCGCCCGGCAGCTTCGAGCCGATCGACGACATGGTCGGCGGCGGCCCGTTCGGTCTCGAGCCCGGCCAGTGGACGGACGA
>JBBWZD010000183.1:0-9821 GCA_039648875.1 Actinomycetota bacterium | reverse complement strand
CGGCCGATCGTCTTCGCGTACCACGGCTACCCGTGGCTCATCCACCGCCTGACCTACCGCCGCACGAACCACGACAACCTCCACGTCCGCGGCTACAAGGAGGAGGGCACCACGACCACGCCGTTCGACATGGTGATGCTGAACGAGCTCGACCGCTTCCACCTCGTCGTCGACGCGCTCGACCGGCTGCCGGCGATCGCCGCGAAGACGGCGCATCTGCGGCAGGACATGCAGGACGCGCGCCTGCGCGCCCGCGCGTACGGCCGGGAGCACGGCGAGGACGACCCGGAGATCTCCGGCTGGACCTGGCGACCCGAGGCTGTGGTCGCGCCGTCGTGAGCGGCGAGCGCGACCGGCCGCTGCGCAGGCGCGACCTCGACCCGGACCCGCTCGGGCAGTTCGAGCGCTGGTTCGAGGAGGCGCGCGCGGTGGTGCGGGCGCCCGAGGCCGTGGCCCTCGCGAGCGCCTCGCCCGCCAGCGTGCCGTCGGTGCGGATGGTGCTGCTGAAGCGGTTCGACGAGCGGGGACTCGTGTTCCACACGCACTACTCGAGCCGCAAGGGCCGCGAGCTCGAGGCGAATCCGCGCGCGGCGCTGCTCGCGTACTGGGACCCGCTGGGGCGGCAGGTGCGCGTGGAGGGCCCCGTCGAGCGCACCGCGCCGGAGGATTCCGACGCCTACTTCACGACGCGCCCGCGCGGCGGCAGGATCGCCGCACTCGCCTCGCGCCAGAGCGAGGTCCTGGCGGGGCGCGACGAGCTCGAGCGGCGGGTCGAGGAGCTCGAGTCGGAGTACGCGGGCGGCGAGGTGCCGCGCCCGGACTGGTGGGGCGGCTTCCGCGTCGTGCCCGAGGTGTGGGAGTTCTGGCAGCACCGCGCGAGCCGCCTGCACGACCGCTTCCGCTACAGTCGGGCCGGCGGCGGCTGGCTCATCGAGCGCCTGTCCCCCTAGCGAGGCTCCGCCCGAGGGCAGCGAGGCGCTCGTCCCACCGGGCGCCGACCTCGACCATCCAGGCGACCGCGTCCCCCAGCGGCTCGGGCGTCACCTCGTAGCGCGTCTCGCGGCCGGACCTGGTCGCCCGCAGCAGCCCCGCGTCGGCGAGCAGCACGAGCTGCTTCGCGACCGCCTGCCGCGTCACCGGCAGCGCTGCGGCGAGCTCGGTCGCTGTCGCGCTGCCGCGCGCGGCGACGGCCTCGACGAGCGAGCGCCGGCCCGGATCTCCGAGCGCCGCGAAGACCCCGTCTACGCGACCGCGGCCCACGCCAGCGCGTGCAGCTCCAGCGCCGTGCTCCACTCCGGAGACGCCTCCACGACGTGCAGCAGCGTCCCCTCCTCGACCTCCGCGAGCTCCAGCACGACCTCGCCGCCTCCGTCGTCCCAGTCGAGCACGAGGCGCTCCTCGGGCTCGGCCTCGCGGACGGTTGCGTGCCGCTCCTCGCCGTTGCCCCAGCGGAAGCTGCCCCGGCCGCCCGGCCGCGGGTCGAGCTCCACCTCCGTCGCGAACCACTCCTCGAGCCGCTCCGGCTCCGTCAGCGCCTCCCACACCTCGGCGGGCGACGCGGGGAAGACGATCTCACGTTCGACCTGCACGGCTCCTCCCTCCATGCGCAACCATCGGGTTGCGTCTATAGTGCGCAACCGATTGGTTGCACCTTACCCGGAAAAGGAGGCTTGCGTGTCGCAGCTCGTGCCGATGGTCGTCGAGACCGACGGGCGCTTCGAGCGTTCGCTCGACATCTTCTCCCGCCTGCTCCGCGAGCGAATCGTCTTCCTCGGCAGCGAGGTCGAGGACGCCTCGGCGAACCTGATCGTCGCGCAGCTGCTCTTCCTCGAGGCCGAGGATCCCGACGCCGACATCCGGCTCTACGTCAACTCGCCCGGCGGCAGCGTCTATGCCGGCATGGCGATCTACGACGCGATGCAGTTCGTGCGACCCGATGTGCAGACGTACTGCATCGGCATGGCGATGTCGATGGGCGCGCTCGTGCTCGCGGCGGGCGCCGCGGGCAAGCGGTTCGTGCTCCCGAACGCGAAGGTGATGATCCACCAGGGCTCCGGCGGCTTTCGCGGCACGCCGGCCGACATCCAGATCGCGGCTCGGGAGATCCTGCACCAGACGCGGCGCTACGCCGAGGTGATCGCGCGGCACGCCGGCCGCGACGTCGAGCAGGTCATGCGCGACATCGACCGCGACCGGTTCCTGACGCCGGACGAGGCCGTCGCCTACGGCCTCGCCGACCGCGTGCTGCCGGCGCGCGAGGACTAGCCACTACGCTTCGTTCGTGGCCGTCGCGGCGGATCTGCGCGAAGAGCTGCTCCGGGTCGTCCCGGACGAGCGGCGGGTGAGCGACGGCGAGTCCGTGCTCGACCAGCACGCGGCCGACCTCTCGTACCACCCGGCGCGGCGACCCGACCTCGTCGTCTTCCCCGAGTCGACCGCGGAGGTCGCGGCCGTGCTCGAGTACGCCGCCCGGACGGGCGTGCCCGTCGTCCCCTTCGGGGCCGGTACGAGCCTCGAGGGGCACGTGATCCCGCTGCACGGCGGGATCAGCCTCGACCTGACGCGCATGAGCGCGATCGTCGCGCTGCGGCCCGACGACCTGACGGCGACCGTGCAGCCGGGGGTGACCCGGTCGCAGCTCGAGGCGGCGGCCGGCCCGCACGGGCTCTTCTTCCCCGTCGACCCCGGGGCCGACGCCACGCTCGGCGGGATGGCGGCCACCAACGCCAGCGGGACGACGAGCGTCCGCTACGGCGGCATGCGCGCGCACGTGCTGGCGCTCGAGGTCGTCCTGGCGGGCGGCCGCGTCGTCCGGACCGGGACGCGCGCCGTCAAGACGTCGGCCGGCTACAACCTCACGAGCCTCTTCGTCGGCTCGGAGGGCACGCTCGGGGTGCTGACCGAGCTGACGCTGCGCCTGCACCCGATCCCTGAGCACCTCGTCGTGGCGCGCGCAGCCTTTCCCTCGGTCGAGGCCGCGTGCCGCGCCGCCGCGGCGATCATCGGCGCGGGCGTTCCGGTAATGCGCTGCGAGCTTCTCGACGCGACGACGATCGGAGCCCTCAACTCGTACAAGGGGACGACCTTTCCGGTGTCCCCGTACCTGTTCGTGGAGTTCGGCGGCACCGAGGCCGGCGTCGCGGGCGACCTCGAGACGACGCGCGAGCTGTCGGAGGACGAGGGCGCGGCCGCCTTCGAGGCTGAGAGCGACCCGACCGCGCGGGCGCGGATCTGGGAGGCACGCCATCAGTCCCTGCTCGCCGCCCTCGCGCTCGCACCGGGATCGAAGGCGATGACCACGGACGTCGCCGTGCCCGTGTCGGAGCTGCCCGCCGCGATCGAGCACGCCCGCACGGTGCTCGACGAGTCGGGGCTGAGCGGCGGGATCGTCGGCCACGTCGGCGACGGCAACTTCCACCTCGCATTCCTGCTCGACCCCGAGGACGAGGCGTCGATCGAGCGTGCCGAGAACCTGAACGGGCGGCTCGTCGACGACGCGCTCGCGCGCGGCGGCACGTGCACGGGCGAGCATGGCATCGGCTACGGGAAGCTCGGCTACCTGGAACGGGAGCACGGCGACCTGCTGCCGCTGATGCGGGGCATCAAGGACCTGCTCGACCCGGCCGGGATCATGAATCCCGGCAAGGTCGTGCGGGCGAGCGCCTAGACGAGGGCCCCCTGGGGCAGCGCCTGGTCGAGCAGCGCGTAGCCCCGCTGGATCAGCACTCGCTTCGTCTCCTCCGTCCACGGCGGCGCCGTGCGGAGGGTCGTCTCGAGGCTGATCTCGCCGGCGCTGCCCTGCACGGCGATGCGCGGGATCAGCCGGTCGCCGAGGAACGGGAAGTCGGCCGCGGCGAACCTGGCCTCCACGGCGTCGGCAAGGCGCTCGCCGCGCCGGCCGCCCTCGCTGCGCACGATCTTGCCGACGTCCTCGCGCAGCGCGGTCAGCGCCGCCAGCGCCTCGTGCTTGTCGTCGGCGATCTGCTCCTCGAGCAGGGTGTTCTGCTGCACCGTGACGCGCATCAGCCGGACGATCATGTCGCCCCAATGCGCCGGCTCGCCGCGCGTGTCGCGCTCCTCGGCCTCGCGCAGCTCGGCGATCAACGCCCGTAGCGGCGGGATCCTCGGGAACCGCTCGAGCCGCCGCCGCAACGTCGCCAGCCAGGCGGCGCCGAAGCGCGGGTAGCTCGGCAGGTAGCGGAAGCTGACGATCAGCTCGACGCCCGGCTGGCGGTAGGCGTGGGAGAGCGGGAAGTTGCGGACCCACGAGCCGTCGGTTGCGATCCGGTCGCCGATCCGGCGGGGCAGCACGAGCGCGTTCACGGCGGCCGAGGCGAGCACCGCCTGGGCCATCGTCTCCGGGGGCGCCGTCCGGGAGGAGTAGACGAGCTCGTACGCGTGCGGGTCGCCGTTGTGGGCGTCGTCGGTCACGTCGGTCGCCACCACCACCAGCTCGACCGGCGAGGCCGCCACGCCGCGGGCCAGCTCCTGCACGTCGCCGAGGCGCGCCGCGACCGTCTCGGGGAGGCGGTAGTCGTGTGAGCCGAGCAGCGGCAGGCGCCAGAGGGAGTGCGGGCGGAACGTCTCCTCCGGCTGGAGCCCGAGCATGAACTCCTCCAGGTCGTCGAGCCGGTCGAGCGCGGCCATCGTGCCCACGAGCGCGCCGGAGGACGTGCCGTAGATCCACCCGATCCTGGGCCAGAGCTCGCTCTCGCGCAGGCGCTTCAGGAAGCCGAGCTCCATCAGGACGCCGTTGACGGCGCCGCCCGACAGGACGACTGCGACGTCGCGCTCCACGCCTGGATCGTCTTCCTCGGGGTGGGTCAGGAGGCTGCGCCGGCGTAGACGACGCTCTCCGCGAGCACCTCGTCGAGCCGCTCGAGCACTTCCTCGTCGAGCTCGATCCCGCTCGCGGCCGCGTTGTCGGCGACCTGCTCGGGCCGGCTCGCGCCGATGATGGCAGAGGCGACGTTCGGCTCACGCAGCACCCACGCGAGCGCGAGCTGCGCCATGGTGACGCCGAGCTCGTCGGCGATCGGGCGCAGCTCCTGGACCCGGCGGAGCAGCGTGTCGTCGCGGAAGCGGTCCATGAAGTAGCTCATGCGGTCGGAGCTCATCCGGCTGTCGGCCGGCGGCGGCTGCCCGGGCCGGTACTTGCCGGTCAGCACGCCCTGCCCGAGCGGTGACCACACGATCTGCGAGATCCCCTGCTCGGCGCAGTAGGGGATCAGGTCGCGCTCCGGGCCGCGCCAGATCATCGAGTACTGCGGCTGGCTGGAGACGAACCGCTCCACCCCCGGAAGCTCGAGCGCCTCCTCGATCTTCTCGACCGGCCACTCGCTGAAGCCGAGGTAGCGCGCCTTGCCCTGGCGGACGACGTCGGTCAGCGCCTCCATCGTCTCCTCGAGCGGCGTCTCCCAGTCGTAGCGGTGGCACTGGTAGAGGTCCACGTAGTCGGTGCGCAACCGCGCGAGCGACGCATCGATCTGCTTGAGCACCTGCGCGCGGGAGAGCCCGCGGTCGGTGTCCGTCATCGGGAAGTAGAGCTTCGTCGCCAGCACGTACGAGTCGCGGGGCCGGTCGGCGAGCACCTCGCCGAGGAACTCCTCCGCGCCGCCGCCGGAGTAGACGTTCGCGGTGTCGACGAAGTTGATGCCGGCGTCGAAAGCCGCCGCGACGCAGGCTTCCGCCTGGTCGCGCGGGATCGCGCCGCCGTACGTCATCCAGGAGCCGAGGCTGATCTCGGAGACGTGAAGGTCGCTGGAGCCGAGCTGTCTGTAGCGCATGGCCCCGAAGGTATCCGTTAGCGTCCCTTCATGCCGCAGCTCAACGCGATCGGCATCGTGGCGAGCGACATGGGCCGGTCGATCGGCTTCTACCGATTGCTCGGGCTGGACGTCCCGGAGACGCCGGAGGAGGGCCACGTCGACACCCTCCTGCCGAACGGCGTCCGCCTCATGCTCGACACGGAGGACGTCGTCCGCAGCTTCCGCCCGGACTGGTCCCGCGAGAGCGGCAACCAGGTTGCGCTCGCGTTCGAGTGCGAGAGCCCGGCAGACGTGGACGCGACCTACCGCCGCGTCGTCGACGGCGGCTTCCACGGCGAGAAGGAGCCCTGGGACGCCTTCTGGGGCCAGCGCTACGCGCAGCTCGCCGACCCGGACGGCGTGCCCGTCGACCTGTACGCCGCGCTCTGAGCTGATCGAGGAGAGGCTCGTGCTCGCGGGGCGGGAGGTCAGCCTCCTGCGACCGCCGAGCGCGGACGCCCTCATCGACGAGGACTCGTTCGACGAGGACGAGTTCCTGCCGTACTGGGCGGAGCTGTGGCCGAGCGGGCTCGCGCTCGCGCGGGCGGTGGCGGAGCTCGACCTGGGCGGCGCGCGCGTGCTCGAGCTGGGCGCGGGGCTCGGGCTGCCGTCGCTGGCGGCCGCGCTCGCGGGTGCCGAGGTGCTCGCGACCGACTGGGCCCAGGACGCGGTCGAGCTGCTGCGGCGAAACGCGCTGCGGAACGGCGTCGGGCTGCGCGCCGAGCGCGTCCGCTGGGACGAGCCCGAGCCGCTGCTTGCGGAGGCTCCCTGGACGCTCGTCCTCGGCTCGGACCTGCTCTACGAGCAGCGCAACGCCGACCGGCTCCTCGAGCTGCTGCCGCAGCTCTGCGGCGACGCGCTCCTGGCCGACCCGCGCCGGCCGTTCGCGCCCGGCTTCCTCGAGCGAGCGGCGGAGCGGTGGGCGGTCGAGACGGTGGCCGACGGCGCCATCGACCTGCACCGGCTGCGGCGAGCGCTACGGTAGGGCGGTGCTCGCGCTCGTGCTGGCGGCCCTCGCGCTCGCCGCGCCGCCGAAGCCACACGTCGTCTGGAAGCCGATTCCCTTCGGTGCGAAGCGGCTGGCGGAGACGGCCGCCTACGCGAAGCGTCACTACGGCATCGACTCGTACGTCCTCCACCCGCGGGCGATCGTCGAGCACTACACCGCGTCGTCGACGTTCTCCTCGGCCTACAACACCTTCGCCGAGGACGTTCCCGACGCCGAGCTCCACCAGCTCCCGGGGACGTGCGCGCATTTCGTGATCGACCGCGACGGCACGATCTACCAGCTCGTGCGGCTCGACGTGATGTGCCGGCACACCGTGGGCCTCAACTGGGCCGCCCTCGGGATCGAGCACGTCGGCCTCTCGGACGCGCAGGTGCTCGGCGACGGCGCGGAGATGCGCTCCTCGCTCGCGCTGACGGTCTGGCTGATGTGGCGCTACCGCATCCGGCTCGCGAACGTGATCGGCCACAACGAGAGCCTCTCGAGCCCGCTGCACCGGGAGCTGTACGCGCCGTGGCGGTGCCAGACGCACGGGGACTGGAAGCGGGTCGACATGAACGTCTACCGGGCGAAGCTCGTCGCGCTTGCGCGGCGGTACGGGTTCGCGGTGGGGCCGCGGCCGAAGCCGCGCCCGACCGGCTGCTGACCTAGGTACCGGCCGGCAGCGCGACGAGGGCGCGAAGCGGGTCGACGGCTCCGCCGCGTACTCGAACCTCGAAGTGGAGGTGCGGACCGGTGGCGTCGCCGGTCGAGCCGACGCGGCCGATCACCGTTCCCGCCGCGACCCAGTCTCCGACGCGCACATCCGTCTTCGACAGGTGCGCGTACATCGTGCGCACACCGCGGCCGTGGCCGATCGTGACCAGGTTGCCCCAGCCGCCGGCGCGGGGTCCGGCCCAGGCCACCCGCCCCGGCGCCGCCGCGACCACCGGCGTCAGCGCCGGTGCGGGGAGGTCGATCCCGGCATGGAAGCGGTCGCCGCGCGGGCCGAAGCCGTCGCCGAGCGGCGCCAGCAGCGGCCACGCCAGCGGCATCGACGGGCGCGGCGGTGCGACGCGGAGGGCCGAGACGGTCGAGCGGCCGGCCCGCCCGTCCGCACGCAGCCTGCGCGCCTGCTGGAAGCGCCGGAGGGCGAGCCCGAGCCTCGGCCCGAAGCGGCCGTCGATCGCGCCAGAGGGGAAGCCCTGCCAGGCGAGCGCGAGCTGGAGCTCCCGCACGGCCCAGCCGCGGGCGTGGATGCGGAGCGTCCGGTCGCCCAGCCGGTCGGGCCTCGCTGCCAACACGGCTGCGGCGTCTGCGAGCCGGGCGCTCCCGGCGTAGAAGCCGCCGGAGCGCAGGGCCACCGCGACCGCGGCGACGTGCGGGCTCGGAGAGGCAGCCGCCGCGGACGGAAGGACGAGGGCGACAGCCAGAGCGCCGAGTGCGAGACGGGTACGGTGGGGGCCCACCTTCGCACTATGGGAGCAAATGGCCAGACGTACCAGCCCCCCGTCCGGGGAAGCCGGAGCGGCTTCCCCGGACGGAGCCGGAGCTAGCTGCGGATCGTGTTGCTGCTGCCGCCCGCATAGCAGGCGCCGACGCTCGCCTGCGGGATCGCGACGCGCACCCTGGCACCGGCGCGGAGCGACGACCTGAAGTTCACGCCGGAGATGACGGTCGGTGCGACTCCGGTGCTCATCGCGCCGAACGTCACGAGGCGGACGCGGACCCAGCGACGCGTCGTGGCCTTGTACCGCTGGAAGCTGGCCTGCTTGCCGGCGAAGCTCGTCGCGGCGAAGATGCGCACGGAGTATCGGTGCGCGGCGATCTTCCCGAGCCGCAGCCGCGGGCGCACCTGCACCGCGACCGTGTTGCTCGTCGAGCCCTTCACCTTGGTCGTGTAGACGGTGTTCTGGAGCGGCTGCACCGCAACCGTGTAGGCGCCGCCGGTGGTGGTTGTCGTCGAGGTCAGTGCCTTGGCCGGTCCGGCCCCGCACGACTGCGCGAGCACCTGGACGCTCTGGCCCGTCTGGCCGCTCTTGAGCGTGCCGGTGAGGGCGACCTTGCCGCTGTACACGACGACGCGCGGCGCGGCGCTCAGCGTCAGGGCTCCCGCCGCTGCTCCGGCGGCGACCTTGATCGTGCCCTGGAACGTCTTGCCCTTCACGTTCGGATCGGAATACGTGTAGTTGCCGGCCGTCGCGAACGTGCAGCTGACGGTCTTCGCCGGCTGCACCACGACCGGGTTCGCAGTGCACGTCACGCCGGCGGTCGACTTGAAGACGACCTGGTGTGCAACGGTGTCGGAGTTCGTGAACTGCACGGTGTCGCCCGCCACGATCGACGTCGTCTGAGGCACGTAGCCGTTCTTCGTGATGGTCACGGTGACGGTGGCGCCTGCGCCCGCGCCCGCGAGCGCAAGTGCCGCGGCGACCGCGACCAACGCAAATACTCCTCGCATGTGGACCCCCTTAGTCTGAGTGGTTGCTAAGAGGATTCCCGCAGGGGCCGAAAATCTAGCGTAATGGCCGTGTAAGTATTTTCTGCGCCAGTGCCAGACGCCGTCCACGACCGCCTCGGCGTGCCCCGCGATCTCGCGCGGCTCGGTCACGCTCGCGCGGCGCTCGTCACCGGCGAAGGCGAAGGCGCGCCCGAGGACAGCCCTTCGCGTGCGACATGCGTACGCCGTTCTGTGTCAGCGCTCAGTCGATTGACACTCGGATGCTCATCGCCCGTCTGCGCCGGTCCGCGTCAAACGCCTGCAACACTCGCTGGGACCTCTATCTACCGGGTCGGCTTGACGAGGACGCTGAACGACGCCGTTGCCGCGTTCGCGCTGCTGTCGCTCGTCTCACAAGTCACGCGGGTTCGGCCAAGAGGGAAACGGCTGCCAGAGGCAGGCTTGCACCTTGCGGGGACGGGTCCCTCTCGCGCGTCGGTCGCGGTAACTTGATAGGAGACGCGGACGCTCTTTGCACCTCGTTTCGCCTTCACCGCCTTCTTGACGGCGCCTACGAAGACGGGCGCGA
>JBBWZD010000174.1:0-2674 GCA_039648875.1 Actinomycetota bacterium | reverse complement strand
CAGGGCTCCGGGAAGGGAACCCAGGCCGCGAAGATCGCCGGTACCTACGGGCTGGCGCACATCGCGACGGGCGACATGATCCGGCAGATCAAGGAGCAGCCGACCGAGCTGGGCCGGGAGCTGAAGGGGGTGTACGACCGCGGCGACCTCGTCGACGACGACCTGATGATCCGCCTGATCCGGAGTCGGCTCGACCGGGGCGACACGCTGCCGGGCGTCGTCCTCGACGGCTTCCCGCGCACGCTGGTGCAGGCCGAGGCGCTCGACGAGCTGCTGCGCGACCTCGACAGGTCGATCGACGTCGTCTTCGACCTGCAGGTGCCCGACCGCGGGCAGCTCCTCGACCGGCTGCTGAGGCGCGCCGCAGCGGACGGCCGCACCGACGACACGCCCCAGGCGATCGAGCGCAGGCTCGAGCTGTACGAGCGCGAGACGGCGCCGCTCGGCGAGTACTACCGCTCGACCCGCGGCAACGTCGTCGGCATCCACGCCGACCGCTCGATCGAGGAGGTCTTCCACGAGATCTCCGAGGCGCTCTCGTCCGTGGAGGCGCGCGCGTGATCGTCCGCAAGTCCGCCCAGGAGATCGAGGCGATGGCGAGGGCGGGCGCGCTCGTCGCCGAGACGCTCGCGCTCTGCGCCGAGGTGCTCGAGCCGGGCGTGTCGATGCGCGAGCTCGACCGCATCGCCGAGGAGCACGTCCGCGCGCACGAGGGCGTCCCGACCTCGAAGGGCTACAAGGGCTTCCCCGCCGCCCTCTGCATCTCGCCGAACTCGATGGTCGTGCACGGCATCCCGAGCGAGTACCGCGCGCGTGAGGGCGACCTGATCTCCGTCGACCTCGGCGTGACCCTGCACGGGCTCGTCGCCGACAGCGCGGTGACGCTGCCGGTCGGCGATATCGACTCCCGCGCGCAGCGGCTGCTCGACGTCTGCCAGGAGGCGCTGGCGGCGGGAATCGAGCAGGCGCAGCCGGGAAACCGGCTGTCCGACATCTCGCACGCGGTGCAGGTCGTCGTGGAGGAGGGCGGCTTCTCGGTCGTGCGCAGCCTCGTCGGCCACGGCGTCGGGCGTTCCTACCACGAGGACCCGCAGATCCCAAACTACGGCGCTCCGGGACGCGGGCCGCTGCTGCAGGAGGGCATGACGCTGGCGATCGAGCCGATGATCACCGCGGGCGCCGCCGACGTGTACGTGCACGACGACGACTGGTCGATCTCGTCCGTCGACGAGTCGCTCGCAGCGCACTTCGAGCACACGGTGGCCGTCACCGCCGGCGGACCGAGGATTCTGACGACGGCCGGAGCCGCTTTGCTACGATGATCCTCCGCCGCGCACCGGCTTTGTCGTGCGCGCGGAAACACGTCTTTGCAGGGATTCCACCGAAAGGAAATGCCGACCAGGGAAGAGAAGATCGAGGTCGACGGGGAGGTGGTCGAGGCGCTTCCGAGCACGACGTTCCGGGTGCAGCTCGAGGCCGGCCACTCCGTCCTCGCCACCCTCTCCGGCAAGATGCGCAAGCACTACATCCGCATCCTGCCGGGCGACAAGGTGAAGGTCGAGCTGAGCCCCTACGACCTCGACCGCGGCCGGATCACCTACAGGCACCGCTGAAGATCATGAAGGTACGCCCATCCGTCAAGCCCATGTGCGAACGCTGCCGCGTCATCAAGCGGCACGGTACGACCATGGTCATCTGCACCAACCCTCGGCACAAGCAACGACAGGGATAGGGGAGTCGTGGCACGCATCGCGGGAGTCAACCTGCCGAACCAGAAGCGGCTCGAGATCGGGCTGACGTACATCTACGGCATCGGCCAGCCGACGGCGCGGAAGATCGCGGCCGAGCTCGGCCTCTCGCCCGACACGAAGGTGCGTGACCTGACGGACGACGAGGTCACGAAGCTCCGCAACTTCATCGACACGCTCGAGGTCGAGGGCGACCTGCGCCGCGAGCGGACGCAGGCGCTGAAGCGTCTCTCCGAGATCGGCGCCTACCGCGGGCTGCGCCACCGGCGCGGGCTGCCGGCGCACGGGCAGCGCACGAAGACGAATGCGCGCACGCGCAAGGGGCCGAAGAAGACCGTCGGCCGCGGCAAGAAGGCGAAATAGGTGGCGCCTCCTCGTCGTCAGGCGGCCAGGGGCCGCACGCGTCGCCGCGTCCGCAAGAACATCGCCATCGGCCAGGCGCACATCAAGACGAGCTTCAACAACACGATCGTGGCCCTCACCGACAAGGAGGGCAACGTGATCGCGTGGGAGTCGGCCGGCTCGGCGGGCTTCAAGGGCTCCCGCAAGTCGACGCCGTTCGCGGCGCAGGTCACGGCCGACGCGTGTGCCCGCAAGGGCATGGAGCACGGGCTGCAGAAGGTCGAGGTGTTCGTGAAGGGCCCGGGCTCCGGGCGGGAGACCGCGATCCGCTCGCTCCAGGCGGCCGGCCTCGAGATCCTCGGCGTGAAGGACGTGACGCCCCAGGCGCACAACGGCGTGCGGCCCCGTAAGAGGAGGCGCGTCTAGATGGCTCGCGACCTCGGACCGAAGTGCCGCGTCTGCCGCCGCGAGGGGATGAAGCTCTTCCTCAAGGGCGAGCGCTGCCTCACGGAGAAGTGCGCCGTCGAGCGCCGCTCGTACCCGCCGGGCGAGCACGGCCGCGGCCGCATCAAGCAGAGCGAGTA
>JBBWZD010000167.1:0-16948 GCA_039648875.1 Actinomycetota bacterium | reverse complement strand
GGGAAGAGCTCGTACCAGGCGCCGAAGCGCGCGAGCTCGCGGTCGACGTCGACCGCGTACGTCCGCGACACCACCTTCTCGGAGCGGTCCGCGGAGGCGACGGCGAGCGCCTCCTCGACCGTCAGCGTCTCCCTCCCGAGCAGCACGGCGCCCTCCGAGAGCTCGCCGGCGACGTCCTCCTGTCCGGCCTCCACCTTCCGGCGCAGCTCGTCCTGGAAGGACGCTACCCGGTCGACCCACGCCTCGACCCGGAAGAGCCACGTGCCGCAGCGGTCGACCGCGAACGACCCGTCCCACGCGTCGTTGCCCAGCGCGTCCAGCGGCTCCTCCTGCCACCGCGCCGCCGCGGGCGCCTTGTAGCGCACCGCTGCGCCGAGCGTCTCGTGCCCGTCCCTGAAGATGCGCGCCGTCACCGCCACGCGGTCGCCGACGGTCCGCTTCACCGCGTAGCGTCCGCAGTCGACTTCGGGCGTCACGTCCTGGATCTGGATCCGCGGCGGCGGCTCCTTCGTCTTCGGCAAGGGCACGTCGCTGGGAAGTTTCGAGGAAATGCGAAGGCGAAACGCCGGTAGGCGCCGCCGTGCGCCTGCCACGCTCCTCCGGGATCTTCCTGCACCCGACCTCGCTGCCCGGCGGGCGGCTCGGCGACGAGGCCTACCGCTTCGTCGACTGGCTCGAGGCGGCGGGGCAGTCGTGGTGGCAGATCCTGCCGCTGGGCCCGCCCGACGAGTACGGCTCCCCGTACCGCGCGGCCTCGGCTTTCGCGGGCTGGCCCGGGCTGCTGGCGGAGCCCGAGGCGGCGGTCTCGCCGGAGGAGCTGGAAGGCTTCGTGGCGCGCCATCCGTTCTGGAGCGGCGAGTGGGCGCGGTTCGCAGGCGCGGGCGCGCTCGCAGACCAGGTGCGGTTCGAGCGCGAGTGGAGCGCGCTGCGGACGTACGCGCGCGAGCGCGGCATCCGGCTGGTCGGAGACGTGCCGATCTACGTGGCCGACTGCGGCGCCGACGTCGAGGCGTGGCCGGAGCTGTTCGAGAGCGGCGAGGTCGCCGGCGCGCCGCCCGACGCGCTGAGCGGTGTCGGGCAGCGGTGGGGCAACCCGCTCTACGACTGGCCGACACACCGCACCACCGGCTACCGCTGGTGGATCGAGCGCTTCCGGCGGCTGCTCGAGCTCGTCGACGTGGTGCGCGTCGACCACTTCCGCGGCTTTGTCTCCTACTGGGCGATCCCGGAGCGGCACAAGACTGCGAGGCACGGCCGGTGGCGGCGCGGGCCGGGCCTCGAGCTCTTCCGCGCGCTGGAGCACGGCGTCGGCGAGCTGCCGGTGATCGCCGAGGACCTGGGCCTGATCACGCCGGCCGTCTACGCGCTGCGCGACAGGCTGGGCCTGCCGGGGATGGCCGTCCTGCTCTGGGCCTTCGACGACTCTCGGGGCAACCCGCACGCGCCGCGCAACCACCGCGAGAACCAGGTCGTCTACACGAGCATCCACGACACCGACACCGCCGCCGGCTGGTTCGCCGGCCTGACGAGGCGCGAGCGCGCAGCGACGGGGCTCGATCCGGCGGAGCCGCACTGGGGGTTGATCGAGCTGGCGCTCGCCTCGCGCGCGACGCTCGCGATCGTGCCGGCCCAGGACGTGCTCGGCCTCGGCAGCGACGCCCGCATGAACCGCCCGGGGCACGCGGAGGGCAACTGGAGCTGGCGGCTGGAGGCGGGGCAGCTCACGGCGGAGCTGGCCGCGCGGCTGCGCGACGCGGCTACGCGCGGCGCCAGAGGTGGCGCAGGATCGGGTCGGTGAGCCGCTCGACCAGGCGGACCAGCCGGACCATGACCGGCCGGCCGAGCCGCACGACGAGCAGTGCGGAGCCCGCTCCGACGAGCACGCTCGCCCCCACGTCGCCCGGGTAGTGCGCGCCGATGAGCACGCGGCCGGCGGCGATCAGCAGCGCGACCGCGAGGAAGATCGCACCGGCGACGGCGTCGAACGCGAGCACCGCGAACGCGATGGCGAGCGACGCGCTCGCGTGGTCGCTCGGGAAGGACGCGTCCGTCGACTTCGCCCAGGGGTGGCGGATCGTGTGCGCCTCGTACGGTCGCGGCCGGTCCCAGATCGTATGGATGACGAGGTTGGCCAGCAGCCCGACCGCGGCGGCCGCAAGCCCGTTCGTGGCCGCGAGCTTCCACTTCCGGCCGCCGCCGGGCCGCGCCAGAAGCCATAGCGCGACGGTGACCAGGACCATGAACGGGATGCTCGCCTTCTCGATCCAGTCGAACGCGGTGCCGAGCCAGTGGTGGTGCAGCGACACGCCGTAGATCGCGTGGTAGAGCCGCCAGTCCACGCCGCAACCCTACGCGCGGCCTAGGACCGCGTCGCCGGGTGCGACGCGTCGGTGAACTCGCGGAACTGCGCCGTGAGCAGGTACGCGGTCTGCTCGCCGATGTCGACGGCGCGGTCGCCGATCCGCTCGATCGTCCGCGCCACGACGACCATCCGCAGCCCCCACTCGCGCAACGAGGGCTCGGCCATCACGTCGACGAGCCGCTCGACGAAGCGGCGGTTCGCCCGGTCGATCAGCTCGTCGAGCTCGACGAGGCTCTCGGCGCCGGCGAGGTCGCGGCGCGAGAAGGAGTCGAGCGCGACACGGAGCATCTCCTCGGCGCGCTCCCCCATCTCGACGAGCGTCTCCACGAGCGCCGCGTCCGGCTCCACGTCGGCGACGAGCCCGGTCAGCTTCGCCACGGTGACGCAGCCGTCGCCGGTCCGCTCCAGGAGGAGGTTCACGTGGAGCATCGCGAGGAGCAGGCGCAGGTCGCGCGCGACCGGCGTCTGCAGCGCGAGCAGTGCCTGGATCGAGCGCTCGACGTCGAGGAAGAGCCGGTCGATCTCGTCGTCGAAGGCGATGACCTCGTCGGCCAGCTCCCGGTCGCGCTCCGCCAGCGCGCGGGCAGCGCCGCGCACTGCGGAGAGGACGCGCCGGCCCTCCTCCTGGAGCTCCGCCTCGATCCCGTCGAGCGCCTCGTCGATCGCCACAGCGACACCGTACACGCGCCCGCAGGCGCGGCTTCAGGGGGGTTCACCACCTCGTCACCACCCCGGCACGACCCCGTTTCCCAGGCCCCTGGCCGGCCGCCGTAGCGTGACGGTGAACCCCGAAGGAGGAGACGAGACGTGCCGAAGCTCGCCCGTTGGACCACCACGACCCGCACGGCCGCCGCCGTCGCGGCCGCTCTGCTCGCGGCCGCCGCCGCCGCGGCCGCCTCGCCCGCCGCGCAGCGCGGCTCGACCATCACCGGGGCGGGCAGCACGTTCGTCGCGCCGCTCGTCGCCCAGTGGATCCCCGCCGTGGCCTCCGCCTACGGCTACGAGCTCCAGTACAGCGCGATCGGCTCGGGCGGCGGCATCAGCGCCGTCACGAACCGCACGGTCGACTTCGGCGCGAGCGACGCGCCGCTCTCGCGCGACCAGTTCGCGGCGTGCAAGGGCTGCCTGCAGATCCCCTGGGCCCTCTCGGCGACGGCGATCTTCTACAACCTTCCCGGGGTCACCAAGCTGCTGCACATGGACGGCCCGACGCTCGCGAAGATCTTCATGGGCCGGATCACGAAGTGGAACGACCCCGCGATCAGGCGGCTGAACAGGCACGTCGCGCTGCCGAGCACGGCGATCGCGGTCGCCCACCGCTCCGACAACTCGGGCACGACCTACAACCTCACCGACTACCTCTCGAGCGTCAGCCCCGCCTGGAGGTCGCGGTACGGCAAGGGCGTGGCCGTCAACTGGCCCGTCGGCACCGGCGGGCAGGGCAGCCGCGGCGTGGCCGCGATCGTGACCCAGACGACCGGCGCGATCGGCTACGCCGACGTGGCCTACGCGAAGAGCAACCATCTCAGGTTCTTCGCGATCAAGAACCGGCTGGGGAGGTACACGACCCCGGGCCTCCGCGGCATCCGCGCCGCCGCCCTCAGCGACGTGAAGCCCGCTCGCGGCACGAACGAGCTCTCGATCGTCAACCCGCCGAAGAAGTACACGGTGGCCTATCCGATCTCGACCTACACGTACGTCGTCGTCCCTCGGCAGTCCGGCAAGGCCGCGGCGCTCAAGAAGCTGATCTTCTGGGCCGTCACGAAGGGGCAGGCGTACGGGCCGAAGCTGCTCTTCGCGCCGCTGCCGAAGAGCGTCCTCGTGGTGGACGAGAAGGCGATCGCGAAGATCCACTCGTAGGCAGAGCATGGCCGCCGCAGACCCGACGTCCGGCGCGATCCGCCGCCCCCTCGCGGGGCGGCGGCTCCGCCTCGGCGACGTGTCGCTGCAGGCGCTCGCGGGCGCGGCCGCGGCGGCCGCGACGTTCCTCGTCGTCCTCATCGCCTACAAGATCGTGCGCGGCGCCGATCCCGCGCTCGCACGCTACGGCCTCGACTTCGTCGCCCGCGCCTCCTGGGACCCGGTCAAGAACGTCTACGGCGCCGGCAGCTTCCTCTTCGGGACGGCGATCACGTCGCTCTTCGCGCTCGCGATCGCGGCGCCGCTCGCCCTCGCCATCGCGCTCTTCCTCACGGAGCTGGCGCCGCGTGTGCTGCGCGGGCCGGTGACCGCTCTCGTCGAGACGCTGGCGGCGATCCCCAGCGTCGTCATCGGCCTCTGGGGGATCCTCGTGCTCGGCCCGATCCTGCACGACCACGTCCAGCCGGCCCTCCACGGCGCGCTCGGGTTCATCCCGCTGTTCGGAGCGCCGTCCGGGACGGGCGCCGGCATCTTCACCGCGATCGTCGTCCTGACGATCATGATCCTGCCGATCGTCTCCAGCATCAGCCGCGAGCTCTTCCTCGGCGTGCCGGCGGAGCTCAAGGAGGGTGCGCTCGCACTCGGCGCCACCCGCTGGGAGATGGTGCGGGGCGTCGTCTTTCCCTACGCGCGGGGCGGGATCGCCGCCGCCATGATCCTCGGTGTCGGCCGGGCCGTCGGCGAGGCGATCGCGGTGACGCAGGTGATCGGCGGAGGGGTGTTCGTCCACTGGAACCTCTTCTCCACCGGCGACACGCTCGCGAGCAAGATCGCCTCGTCGTACATCGGCGCGCAGAACGACATCCAGATCGCGAGCCTCGTCTATCTCGCCCTGATCCTGCTCGTCTTCTCGCTGCTGATGAACGTCGGCGCGCAGTGGATCGTGCGCCGCGTCGCCCGCCGCCAGGGTGTGGGCCTGAACCGGGGCGGTCTGGGATGAGCGCCCACGGCTTGACGAGGGCGTCGCTGCGTGCCGACCGCCTGCCGCGGCGCCGAGCGGTCAACCGCCTGATGGAGCTGCTCGCGTGGCTCGCCGCGGCGATCGCCGTCGGCATCCTCGGCGTCGTCGTCTGGTCGGTGGCCGAGCGAGGCGCGGGGGCGCTGAACCTCGACCTGCTGACGCGGGCGCCGGTGCAGTTCAGCCTGACGCCGGTGAAGCAGGGCATGGCGAACGCCTTCGCCGGCAGCCTCGTGATCGTGGGGCTGGCGACCGCGATGGCGCTGCCCGTCGGCATCCTCGTCGCGGTCTACCTGAACGAGTTCGCGCGGCCGTCGGTGCGCGGCGCCGTCAGCCTCGCGCTCGACGTCCTGAACGGCATCCCGGCGATCGTCATCGGGATCTTCGTCTTCGGCCTGCTCGTGGCCGGGCACGGGCAGAGCGCGGCCGCCGGCGCCTTCGCGCTCGCGTGCCTGATGCTGCCGCTCGTCGCGCGCGCGACGATGGAGATCCTCGCGCTGGTGCCGACGTCGCTGCGGGAGGCGTCGCTCGCGCTCGGTGTGCCGCGCTGGCGGACGACGCTGAGCGTCGTCCTGCCGCAGGCCGTCGGCGGCATCCTCACCGGGACCACCCTCGCCGTGGCCCGCATCGCCGGCGAGACGGCGCCCCTCCTCTTCACCTCCTCCATCGTCGGGCAGCAGGTGAGCTGGAACCCGCACCACGCCCTGCAGACGATCCCGGTCGCGATCTTCGAGCTGTCGGAGTCGCCGGACCCGCAGGACCACGCGCGCGCCTGGGCCGCGGCACTCCTGCTGCTCCTGTTCATCCTCTTCGCCAGCCTCACCGCCCGCTGGCTCGCCGGCCGCAGCCGCCGCCGGATCAGCACGTCTCGTTGAGAGAGGAGGCCGAAGAACATGTCGACTACGATCGAGCCCGCCGTGCGCGTCGAGACCCGCCGCCAGCCGATGCCGCCGCGTGAGCGGCTGGAGCGGATCTTCAGCATCGAGGGCCTCGACGCGCGCTACGGCGGCCGCCTCGCGTTGAAGGACGTCTCCCTCGACGTCTACAAGAACCTCGTCACGGCCGTCATCGGTCCTTCCGGGTGCGGCAAGAGCACCTTCATCCGCTGCCTGAACCGCATGAACGACCTGGTTCCGGGCTTCGCCCAGACCGGGACGATCCGCTACCACGGCCAGGACATCTGCGGACCCGGCGTGGACCCGGTGGCGGTGCGGCGCCACATCGGCATGGTCTTCCAGCGGCCGAACCCCTTCCCGAAGTCGATCTACGACAACGTCGCCTGGGGGCTGAGGGTGCTGGGCATGAAGGACGGGCTCGGCGAGCGGGTGGAGCGCGCGCTGACGCAGGCGGCGCTCTGGGACGAGGCCAAGGACCGGCTGAAGGCGAGCGCGCTGTCGCTCTCGGGCGGACAGCAGCAGCGGCTCTGCATCGCGCGCGCGATCGCGGTGGAGCCCGACGTGGTGCTGATGGACGAGCCCGCCTCGGCCCTCGACCCGATCGCCACCTCGGCGATCGAGCAGCTCATGCACTCGCTGAAGGGCGAGTACACGTTCGTCGTCGTCACGCACAACATGCAGCAGGCGGCTCGCGTTGCCGACATGACCGCCTTCTTCTCGATCTCCCGCGGCGAGGAGGGCGAGCGCTGGGGCGAGCTCGTCGAGTACGACGCGACGGAGACGATGTTCACCGCTCCCTCGGAGAAGCGCACCGAGGACTACGTCACCGGCAGGTTCGGCTAGCGCGCGGGGAAGCGGCAGACGATCTCGAGCCCCTTGCCGGGCGCACCTCGTGCGTCGACCGTGCCGCCCGCCGAGGTGACGATGTGCTTCACGATCGCGAGGCCGAGGCCGGTGCCGCGCGACGAGCGGGCCTGGTCGGAGCGGTAGAAGCGCTCGAACAAGCGCGGCAGGTCGGGGCTGCGGACGCCGGCGCCGTCGTCTGCGACGACGAGGAGCGGCGCCGGGCCCTCCCGCGAGACGGAGAGGGTGCACGTGCTGCCGGGGCCGGCGTAGCGGATCGCGTTCTCGACGAGGTTCTCGACCACGACGCGGAGCATGCGCGGGCGCAGCGGCAAGTCGATCTCCGGCGCGCCCGTGGCCGCGACGCGCACGTCCGCGTGCTCGGCCCGCTCGGCGAGCGAGCGGACGACCTCCTCCACCACGGGCAGGGCGCGGGTCCGCCCCAGCGAGACGACCTCGCGCCCCGTCTCGAGCTCGCCGAGGAAGAGCACGTCGTCGATCAGGTCTCGCGTCTGCTCGATCTCCTGCCGCGCCTGCTCGACGAGCGTCTCGACGTCCGCGCCGGGGAGCGAGACGCTCTCGACCAGGACGAGGAGCCGAGCGAGCGGCGTCCGCAGCTCGTGCGAGACGGCGGCCGTGAAGCCGGCGCGGAGCTCCTGATACGCGGAGAGCTGCGGCGCCGCCGCGAGGAAGAGCACGAGCGGCCGGGGCTCGAACGCGAGCGCGTCCTCGCCGATCCGGCGGCCGGGCGTCGCCTGGCCCATCGCCGCCGCCGCGGGGGCGTTCGCCGCCACCAGCCGGCGTTCGCCGTCGAGTACGACCACCGGCTCCTCCGCGGCGTCCACGAGGGCTCGCGCCCGGGCCGTGTCGCCGTCGTTCACCACCCCTTCACCACCCTTTCACAAGGCCGCCACCCGCTCCCGGCACCCGCCCTCGATAATGACAGCCGATGCCCAAGGTGCTCATCGTCGAGGACGACGAGGTGATCGCCCAGGGAATGGCGCGCCATCTGGGGGCCGCCGGGTTCGAGGCCACCTGGGTCGGCAACGGCGACCAGGGCCTGGCCCGCCTCCGCTACGAGCAGCCCGACGCCTGCGTGCTCGACCTGATGCTGCCCGGGCTCGACGGGTGGAAGATGATCGAGACTGTGCGCCACGAGGGCATCGCGACCCCCATCGTGGTGGTCTCGGCGCGCGGCACGGAGCACGACCGCGTGCACGCGCTCGAGATCGGCGCCGACGACTACCTGGTCAAGCCGTTCTCGATGAAGGAGCTCGTGGCGCGCGTCCGCGCTGCGGCACGGCGGGGAGTCCGGCGCGACGAGGCGCCGCGCGGCGAGCCGATCGAGGTCGAGGAGCTGCTCGTCGACCCGCGCGCCGTGCAGGCGTTCGTGGACGGGGCCAACGCCGAGCTGACGCCGACGGAGTTCCGGCTGCTCTACCAGCTCGCGCTCGACCGCGGCCGCGTCTCGACGCGCGACGAGCTGCTGCAGAAGCTCTGGGGCCGGCGCGAGGCGCACCGCGACCGCACCGTCGACGTCTTCGTGCGCCGGCTGCGCGAGAAGATCGACCGTCGCGCCTCGCGCCATACGTTCATCCAGACGCGCTACGGCGTCGGCTACAAGCTCGAGGCGGTGCCGAAGGATCGCTCCGCCGGTGACCGGCGCGTCCCCGCGGCCGGTTGAGCCTCCGTCACGCCTCCCGGGAGTCGAACGGCTGCGGCTCGAGGCCCGTCGCCACCTGACGCCGGCCGCCGAGCTCGTAGACCACGTCGACCGTCTCGTGCTTGCGGTAGGTGCCGGCGATGCCGAGCCACATCGAGAGCCACCGCCAGAAGCCGAGCCGGCCCTCCTGCGCGATCGGCCGCGGGAAGACGAGCGACCGCCCGACCACCTCGTAGTCGGCGCCGCGCGCCTGCGGAATGCCGTTCACGAAGACCTCGAACCGCGCCGGCACGTGCGGCGGCAGGTCCACCCGCGAGCGCTCGGCCACCTCCATACAATGCCCGCTCGGTGCGCCGGAAGCTGCCGCTCGCCGGACTGGTCGTGCTGCTCGCGCTGGCGGCGGCAGGTGCCGCGGCGGCCGCGAACGGAGGGTTCGCGCCACAGAACCCCCACTCCCCGAACGCGCACCGGATCAACGACACCTACTACCTGATCCTCGGCCTCACCTCGGGTGTGTTCGTGCTCGTCGTGACCCTGCTCGCGGTCTTCATCTGGCGCTATCGAAGCCGCGGGCGGCCCCGCACGGTCGAGGGCGTGCAGGTGCACGGGAACACGCGGCTCGAGCTGATGTGGACGGCTGCTCCGGTGCTGATCCTCGCCGCGATCGTCGCCTTCGTCTTCTACAAGCTCCCCGGGATCTCCGACACGCCGGCGGCGGCCGCCGGCAAGCGGATCGACCTCACGGTCGAGGGGCACCAGTTCTACTGGCAGTACGACTATCCGAACGGGGCCCGCTCGATCGGCGACCTGCACGTCCCGGCGGGCCGCACCGTCTACCTGAAGATCGTCTCCGCCGACGTCGACCACAGTTGGTGGGTGCCGCAGCTCGGCGGCAAGACGGACGCCATTCCCGGACGCACGAATCACACGTGGTTCGTGGCCGAGCGCCCGGGCACCTACCTCGGGCCGTGCGCGGAGTTCTGCGGCGTCTACCACGAGGCGATGCAGACGCGCGTGATCGCGACCAGCCCGCAGGAGTACGCCACGTACGTCGGCAGCACCGCGAAGAGCGACCTGGGACGGGCCGAGTTCACCGGCGTGTGCGCCACGTGCCACGGCATGAAGGGCGAGGGCGGCTACGGCCCGGGCCTCTCGAGCAACCCGCTGCTGACGCAGGCGAGCGGCCTCGCGGCGATCGTGCGGCACGGCCGCGGCCGCATGCCGCCGGTGGGCGACACGTGGACGAAGGCGCAGATGCGGGCGCTGACGACCTACGTCAAGACGCACGTGTACAAGGGAGCCGCCGGTGGCGGTTAACACCGACGCCGTCCATCCCGTCACCTGGAAGAGCGGCCGCATCGCCGGCTGGCTGGTCACGGTCGACCACAAGCGGATCGGGATCATGTACATCGTCACGTCGCTCGTGTTCTTCGGCGCCGGCGGCATCCTCGCCGTGCTCATGCGCAGCCAGCTCGCGGCGCCGAACCAGCACTTCCTGACGAAGAACTCGTACGACCAGGTGATGACGATGCACGGGACGACGATGATCTTCCTCGTCGTCGTGCCGATCCTCGCCGGCTTCGGCAACTTCCTCGTGCCGCTGATGATCGGCGCGCGCGACGTCGCGTTCCCGCGGCTCAACGCCTTCTCGTACTGGATGTTCCTGCTCGGCGGCGTCGTGCTCTACGGGAGCTTCTTCGCCGCAGGCGGGGCCGCCCGGGCCGGCTGGACGGCCTACCCGCCGCTGTCGGAGGGCTTCTACAGCCCCGGCCACGGCCAGGACTACTGGATCCTGAGCCTGCACATCCTCACCATCGCGTCGTTCGCCGGGGCCGTGAACTTCCTCGTCACCATCCACAACATGCGCGCGCGCGGGATGACCTGGATGCGCCTGCCGCTCTTCGTCTGGACGATCGAGACCTATTCGATCCTGCTCGTCGTCGCGCTGCCGGTGCTGTCGGCCGGGCTGACCCTGCTCCTGCTCGACCGCCAGGTCGGCACGCACTTCTTCCTCCCGTCGCAGGGCGGCAACGCGGTGCTCTACCAGCACGTCTTCTGGTTCTTCGGGCACCCCGAGGTCTACATCATGATCCTGCCCGTGATGGGGATGATCTCCGAGATCATCCCGGTCTTCTCGCGCAAGCCGATCTTCGGCTACAAGGCGGTCGCGTTCTCGACCATCGGCATCGCGTTCTACTCGCTGCTCGTGTGGGCGCACCACATGTTCGCTGTCGGCATGCCCGTCGGCCTCGACTCCTTCTTCATGATCTCCTCGATGATCATCGCGGTGCCAACCGGCATCAAGATCTTCAACTGGATCGCCACCACCTGGCGCGGGAACATCCACTTCGACACGCCGATGCTGTTCGCGCTCGGCTTCATCGCGCTCTTCACGATGGGCGGGCTGTCCGGGATCTTCCTCGCGGCGTTCCCGTTCGACTGGCAGGTGACCGACACCTACTACGTCGTGGCGCACCTGCACTACGTGCTGTTCGGCGGCTCGATCTTCGGGATCTTCGGCGGGCTCTACTACTGGTGGCCGAAGATGTTCGGCCGGATGCTCGACGAGCGCCTCGGCAAGTGGCACTTCTGGCTGCTCTTCGTCGGGTTCAACCTGACCTTCCTGCCGCAGCACATGCTCGGGCTGCTCGGCATGGCGCGCCGCGTCTGGACGTACCACCACGGCGGTCTGTGGGAGTGGTACAACCTCACGTCCACGGTCGGCTCCGGGATCATGACCGCCGGCATGCTCGTCTTCCTCGCGAACGCGTGGGCGACGCAGCGGCAGCGCCGCGGCGTCCGGGTCGGGAACGACCCGTGGCTCGCGGACACGCTCGAGTGGTACACGACCTCGCCGCCGCCGCCGCACAACTTCGACACCGTCCCCTACGTCACGAGCGCGCGCCCGCTGCGCGACCTGCGGCGCCGGCTCGCGGAGCAGACGTGACGAGCGTGTCTCCCGGTCCGTGGCTGCGGCTGACGGCGCTGACCGCGTCGGCCGGCACGGTGGTGGCGGTCGTCTCCGGCGCCGCCGGCCTCGGCACGGCGCACCGCCTCCTCGCGGCACTCGTCGCGCCGCCCCTCGCGGCCCTGCTGGTCGCCGCGTGGCTCGCGCACCGGGAGCTCGTGCCGGGCGTCCTGGCCGCGTCGGCCCTGTTCGCGGCCGCGGCGGCCGCGCCGGGCGGCAGCGCCCACGCCGCGCTGGCGGCCTGCGCGCTCGCGTCGCTGCTGGTGGTGAGCGCGCAGAGCCTGCGCGGCGAGCGCGTGCCGTGGGGCTCGTGGCGCGACTACGTGTCTCTGACGAAGCCGCGGATCATGGTGCTGCTGCTCGCCACCGGCTTCTGCGGGATGATCGCGGGCGCCCGCGGCTGGCCGGGCACGGCGACGGCCGCGGCCGCGATGGCGGGCCTCGCGCTCGCGTGCGGCGGGGCCAGCGCGCTCAACCACGTGCTCGACCGCGACATCGACCCGCTGATGGGGCCGCGGACGAGGCGGCGCCCCGTCGCCTCCGGCCGCGTGGCGCCGAGCCGGGCGCTGGAGTTCGGCCTCGCGCTGTCGGCGCTCTCGTTCGTGCTCCTCGCGAGCGCCGTCAACGTCCTCACCGCCGTGCTCGCGCTCGTCGGCAACCTCTTCTACGTGCTCGTCTACACGCGCTGGCTCAAGCGGACGACGCCCCAGAACATCGTGATCGGCGGCGCCGCGGGCGCGGTGCCGCCCCTGGTCGGCTGGGCGGCCGCGACGGGTCACGTGACGGTGGCCGCGCTGATCCTGTTCGCGATCGTGTTCGTCTGGACGCCGCCGCACTTCTGGGCGCTCGCGCTGCTGATCAAGGACAACTACAGCGCCGCGAAGGTGCCGATGCTGCCGGTCGTGCGCGGCGAGCGCGAGACGGCGCGGCAGATCGTGCTCTACTCGGTCGGGCTCGTCGCCGTGACGCTGCTGCCCTGGGCGTGGGGGACGGCCGGCCTCGCCTACGTGGCGGCCGCGCTCGCCCTCGGCGCCGTCTTCGTCTGGCTCGCCGAGCGGCTGCGCCGCGACACGTCGCCGCGCCGCGCGATGCTGCTCTTCCATTACTCGCTCCTGTACCTCGCGCTCGTCTTCGTGGCCCTGGCGCTGGATTCGGTGCTGTAGCCGGATGGACGGCGAGCTCGCGCGCAGGAACGCCCGCCTCGGCTGGCTCCTGTTCGGGGTCTTCGTGCTCCTCTTCGCGGGCACCGTGGGCATCGCGTTCCTGTACCTCGCGTTCGATTGAGCGACGGGATCTGGCTCGCGCGGCCGGACGAGCCGCGCGAGGGCGTGCCGGTGGCCGTCAAGGACCTGCTCGACACGGCCGGCCTCGTCACGACCTACGGCTCGATCCTCTTCGCCGACCACGTGCCGGCGGAGAGCGCCGAGGCCGTGACCCGGCTGGAGGCGGCGGGCTACGCGGTCGCGGGCAAGACGAACCTGCACGAGTTCGCGTACGGGATCAGCTCGCAGAACCCGCACTTCGGCACCGTGCCGAACCCGCGTGCGCCGGGCCGCCTCGCCGGCGGGTCCAGCGGCGGCTCGGCGGCCGCGATCGCGGCGGGCGAGGTCGAGCTCGCGCTCGGCACCGACTCCGGGGGCTCGATCCGCATCCCGGCCGCCTGGTGCGGGATCGTCGGCTTCAAGCCGACCTTCGACCTCGTGCCGGTCGACGGCTGCTTCCCGCTGGCGCCGAGCTACGACCACGTCGGGCCGATGGCGGCGAGCGTCGCAGGCTGCGTCGAGCTGCTGCGAGCGCTCGCGCCGGACGTCGAGCCGCTCGACCTCGGGTCGCTCGAGGAGCTCGAGGTCGGCGTCGCGTGGCTCGACGAAGCCGACCCGCTCGTGCGGGCCCGGGTCGAGGAGGCCGTCGCTCGCTTCCCCCGCCGGCGCGCGGTCGCCTTCCCGAACGTCGAGCCGGGCGAGTACGCGCTCTTCAAGCGGGAGGTGGCCGATGTCCACCGCGGCCTGTTCCCGGAGCACGCCGACGAGTACGGCGAGAACGTCGCGTGGAAGCTCGAGCAGTGCCTGCGGGTCACCGACGCGGAGGTCGATGCGGCGGTGCGCCTGCGCGAGGCGTACCGGGAGCGCTGCGCGGAGCTCGTGGAGGGGCTCGATCTGCTCGTCACTCCCACCGTGCCGGTCGTGCCGCCCCCCGCCGACCGCGACGAGCGCGAGCTTCGCGGCCGCGCGACCCGCTTCACGTACCCGTTCGACGCTCTCGGCTGGCCCGCGCTCGCGCTGCCGTGCGGCGCGGCCGAGGAGGGACTCCCGGCGTCCGTGCAGCTCGTCGGCCGCAGCGGCGACGATGCCCGCGTCCTCGCCGCCGGCGCGCTCCTCGAGCGGGCGCCGGCGTGAACGACCTCGCCTTCGCCCTGGAGCTCGCCGACCTCGCCGACTCGCTCACGCTGCCTCGCTTCGGCGCCGTCGACCTGCAGGTGGAGACGAAGCCGGATTCGACGCCGGTGACCGACGCCGACCGGACGGTCGAGCGCGCGCTGCGCGAGCGGATCGCACGCGGGCGGCCGGGCGAGGCGGTGCTGGGGCGAGGAGGAGGAGCACGCGGGCGTCGACGGCGAGGGTGCGGCGCGCTGGATCCTCGACCCGGTCGACGGGACGAAGAACTTCTCGCGGAGGCTGCCGATCTGGGCGACCTTGATCGCGCTCGCGCGCCACGGCGAGGTCGTCTGCGGCGTCGTCTCGGCGCCGGCGCTCGGCCGCCGCTGGTGGGCGGGGCGCGGTGCCGGAGCGTGGCGGGACGGCGAGACGATCCACGTCTCGACCGTGGTGGAGCTGCGCGACGCGGCGGTCTCGTGCACGTATGCGCGCGACCTGGCCCTCGTCGAGCCGCGGGTGTGGCACTCCCGCGGCGTCGGCGAGTTCTGGCAGCACGTGCTCGTCGCCGAGGGCGCGCTCGACGCGGCCGTCGACTCCCGGCTCGCGCTCTGGGACTACGCCGCCCCGGCGCTCGTGGTCGCGGAGGCCGGCGGCCGCGCGACCGGTCCGGACGGCTCGCCGCCGCGACCCGGCGCTCAGGTGATCAGCTCGAACGGCCTCCTGCACGACCAGGTACTCGCCCTTCTCTCCTCGTAACAGTCTGTTACGTGCGGTCGGCGCAGCGGGAACGCCGGTGCGCGCGGCCTTGTAACAGTCTGTTACTTGGTCTTCTACGGGGAGGCGAGGGCGCGAACCGCGGCCTCGTACACCGGGTCGCGGGTGAAGCGGTCGAGCTCGTCGGAGAGCACGTCGCTCGGCGAGGGCGGGTCCCCCGGCGGGAACGGGGCGGCCTCGCCGTCGAGCTCGATTCCCTCGAGCCGCTCGGCGGCGACGTGCTCCAGCACGACGTCGTCGCGGTCGAGCCGCGAGCGCAGCCAGCCCAGGAGGAGCAGCGCCTGCGCGTGCGTGCCCCGGACGCGGATCGTGCCGACGTCGGCGACGCCCGGCCACAGCGTGGCGAGCAGAGTCCGCCAGCGGGATGTGCGGGCCCACGCGATGTCCGAGACCGCGGTCCGGTCGAAGAGCTGCGCGAGGTGCCGGTACGGGTACGGCAGGTCGTCCCACTCGGTCGAGTCGACGATCAGCCGGTCGACGACGCGCACGAGTTGCTCCAGCTCCGGCGACCCCCACGTCGGCTCGCCGCGCCAGCGCAGGAAGACGGGCAGGTCGGAGACGAGCAGCGGCTCCACGATGCTCGCAGGCGCCTTCGCGCGCCGTCCGCGCAGCCGCAACTCGATCACCTCCGAGCAGACGGCCCGGTCGACGCCGGGGACCGCGTAGCACTGGAGCGCGACCTGCGCGTCGATCCGGTCCTCTGCGGAGTCGGGCTCGGGCGCCAGCAGGATCGTCCGCGAGGGATGGCGCTCGCCCATCCCGGAGAGCGCCGCGCGCGCCTGCTCGAGCCATTCGTCCGGCACCCACGCGAGGTGCGTCATCACGCTCGTGCGCAGGTTCGGGGCGGCACCCTTGGGCGAGGCGGCCCCGCGCAGCTTCCCGAGCGCGGTCTCGACCTCGGCGAGCCTGACGCCCTCGCCGGTCCAGGTCTCGAGATCGACAGGCGCGCTCAATGCCTGCGCCAGGAGCGGCCGTCGCGGCGCAGGAGGTCGTCCGCGCTCGGCGGCCCCCACGTCCCCGCGGCGTAGTTGGGGAAGCCGGGGCGGTCGCGCTGCCACGCCGCGACGATCGCGTCGACGAGCAGCCACTGCTCGTCGATCTCGTCGGCGCGCGTGAAGAGGGTGGCGTCGCCGAGCAGCGTGTCGAGGATCAGCCGCTCGTACGCCTCGGGCATCGCCGTGCGGAAGGCCCCGCCGTAGAGGAAGTCCATGTGCACCGTGCGGATCGACATGCCCTGCCCCGGCACCTTGGCCCCGATGGCGAGCGAGACCCCCTCGTTCGGCTGGACGTGCACGAGCAGCACGTTCGGCCGCAGCCCCTCGGCGGCCGTCTCCTCGAACGGCGGATGCGGCGCCCGCTTGAACTGGATCGCGATCGTCGTCTCGCGGCGCGCGAGCCGCTTCCCCATGCGGACGTAGAACGGGGTGTCCGCCCACCGCCAGTTGTCGACGTAGAGCTTCGCGGCGACGTACGTCTCGGTCAGCGAGTCGGCCGCGACGCCCTTCTCCTCGCGGTACGCCGGCACCTCCTCGCCCTCCACGAAGCCGCGCCCGTACTGCCCGCGCACGACGGACTTCGGCCCCGGCGTGTGCAGCGCGTGCAGCACCTTCACCTTCTCGTTGCGGACGGACTCGGCGGTGAAGTCGATCGGCGGCTCCATCGCCGTCAGTGCCAGCAGCTGCAGAAGATGGTTCTGAAAGATGTCCCTGATCGCGCCGGCGGACTCGTAGTAGCCGGCGCGTCCCTCGATGCCCATGGACTCGGCCACGGTGATCTGCACGTGGTCGATGAACTGGCGGTTCCAGATCGGCTCGAAGATGCCGTTCGCGAAGCGGAGCGCCAGCATGTTCTGGACCGTCTCCTTGCCCAGATAGTGGTCGATCCGGAAGACCTCCTGCTCGCCGAACTCCTCCATCAGCAGCGCGTTCAGCCCGCGCGCGGAGGTGAGGTCGTGGCCGAACGGCTTCTCGACGATCAGGCGCGTGAAGCCGTTCGCGTCGCGGTGGCGGCCGAGGCCGCGCACGACGGGCTCGAAGGCGCCGGGGGGGATCGCGAGGTAGTAGACGCGGTTGCCGCCGGTGCCGCGCTCCTCGTCGATCTCCGCGAGTACCTCCGCGAGCCGGTCGAAGCCGGTCTCCTGCGAGAAGTCGGTCGTCACGTAGCGCATCCCAGCGGCGAGCTTGTCCCAG
>JBBWZD010000161.1:0-7532 GCA_039648875.1 Actinomycetota bacterium | reverse complement strand
GCGGAGGACCACTCGGGCCACGGCGCGCTGAGCTGGCGCGACTACTTCCGCGTCAACACCGACCACAAGGTGATCGGCGTCCAGTACCTCGTGACGACGGTCTTCTTCTTCCTCGCGGGCGGGATGCTGGCGCTGCTCGTGCGCGCGGAGCTCGCCCGGCCGGGCACGCAGTTCTTCGACACGCAGACCTACAACGGCCTGTTCTCCGTGCACGCGTCGCTGATGATCTTCCTGTTCGTCATCCCAGCGTTCGCCGGGCTCGCGAACTTCGTCGTGCCGCTCATGCTCGGGGCGCCCGACATGGCGTTCCCCCGGCTGAACGCGCTCTCGTTCTGGCTGCTGCCGATCGCCGGGATCATGATGCTCTCCTCCTTCGTGGTGCCCGGCGGCGCCTTCGCGTGCGGCTGGACCGGCTACGCGCCGCTCTGCTCGACACACCAGCCGATGGGCGCGATCTTCTTCAACCAGGGCGTCCAGTGGGCCGGCGCCTCGTCGATCATGACGGCCCTCAACTTCCTGGTCACCATCATCACGATGCGCGCGCCCGGGATGACGTTCTGGCGCATGCCGCTGCTCGTCTGGGCGAACTTCACGACGTCCCTCCTCGTCGTGATCGCGACCCCGTTCATCGCCGGCTCGCAGTTCTTCTCGATGTTCGACCACGTGATGCACACCGCGTTCTTCGACCAGGGCCGCGGCGGCTACCCGCTGGGGTACCAGCACATCTTCTGGTTCTACTCGCACCCGGCCGTCTACATCATGATGCTGCCCGGCTTCGGGATCATGAGCGAGGTCATATCCGTGTTCAGCCGGAAGCCGATCTTCGGCTACCGGCTGATGGCCCTGTCGCTGATGGCGATCGTCGTGCTCGGGTTCTCGGTCTGGGCGCACCACATGTTCGTCAGCGGCATGGCCTCGTGGCTGCGCGTGCCGATGATGATCACGACGCTCCTGATCGCGGTACCCACCGGCATCAAGATCTTCAGCTGGCTCGCGACGATGTGGGAAGGGAAGCTCCACTTCAACACGCCCTTCCTCTTCGCCCTCGGCTTCTTGTCGATGTTCGTGATCGGCGGCCTGTCCGGCGTGATGCTCGGCGCAGTTCCGATCGACATCCACGTGAGCGACACGTACTTCATCGTCGCGCACATCCACTACGTGCTGTTCGGCGGCTCTGTGTTCACGATCTTCGCCGGCATGTACTACTGGTTCCCGAAGATGACCGGGCGGATGTACGACGAGCGCCTGGGCAAGCTGCACTTCTGGCTGACGTTCGTCGGCTTCAACCTGACGTTCTTCCCCATGCACCTGATCGGGGTCGAGGGGATGCTGCGCCGCGTCGCCGACTACCCGCCGAGGTTCGCGGCCTGGAACATGTTCATCTCCCTCGCCTCGTTCGGACTCGGGGCCTCCGTGCTCGTGTTCCTCTACAACATGATCACGAGCTGGCGGCGCGGCCCGCTCGCCGGGCCGAACCCGTGGCGGGCGCTGACGCTCGAGTGGCAGGTGAGCTCGCCGCCGCCGATCTTCAACTTCGACGAGATCCCGCAGGTCGTCGGCTCGCCGTACGAGTACGGCGTGCCGGGCGCGCAGCACGCGATCCTCGCGCCCGCGCACGCCACGGAGGTCGAGGAGGGCGTGCCGGTATGAGCTCGGCCCTCGAGCGTCACATCCTGGTCGTGGCGAACGAGACGGTCGTCTCGCGGGCCCTCGTCGAGCTGATCGAGCAGAAGGCGCGACAAGGCGGGCTGCGCGTGACGGTCGTGGCGCCCGTGACGCAGCCGCGGCAGGGCTACGTCGTCTACTACGACACGCGGCGGGCGTCGGCGCGCCGCCGCCTCGACAAGACGCTCGCCCTGCTGCGCGAGGCCGGCATCCCGGCCGAGGGCGTCGTCGTCGAGACCGATCCGGTCTCGGCCCTGCGCGACGCGATCGCGCGCCTCGAGCCCGACGAGGTGATGGTCTCGACGCATCCGCAGCGTCAGTCGGGCTGGCTGCGGCGGGACGCCGTCGCCCAGATGCGCCGCGTCGCCGGCGACCTGCCGTTCGAGCACGTCGTCGTCGACCTGCACGCCGAGCGCGGCGACTCGAACGTCCTCGTCGTGGCCAACCAGACCGTGCTCGGCGAGCCCCTGCTCGCGAAGATCCGCGAGCGGGCGGCGCAGGGCAACGCGAGCTTCCTGATCATCTCGCCCCAGGGCGGAGCCGAGGGCTCCTACGACGAGGCGGAGCGGCGACTGCTGCGCGCGGTGACGCTGCTGCGCAGCGAAGGGCTGGACGTCCACGGCGAGATCTCGCACCCGGACCCGTACGCGGCCGTCATGCAGACGCTGGAGGACGAGCGCGTCGACGAACTGCTCGTCTCGACCTTCCCGGGCGCCCGCTCGGGGTGGCTGCGACGGGACCTCCTCGAGCGGCTGCGGAACGACACGAAGCTCCCGGTCGAGCACGTCGTGGTCGAGGATGCAGAGCGGGTCCCGGCCTGATGGCCGCGCACGCGCACGCCGAGCACCACGGGCCGCCGGCGCCGCACTTCAGCTCCCGCGTGACGCCGGGCGTCCTCGGCATGTTCCTCTTCATCGCGTCGGAGATCATGCTCTTCGGCTCCTTCTTCACCGCCTACTTCTTCGTGCGCGTCGTGAACCACACGCCGTGGCCGACGCCGCCGTTCCACCTGCCGGTGTTCGTCGCGTTCGTGAACACGTGCATCCTCGTCACGTCGAGCTTCACGGTTCACTGGGCCCTGCAGTCGATCAAGCGCGGCAACGTGTGGGGGCTGCGTGCGGGCCTGCTGCTGACCTTCCTGATGGGGCTCACCTTCCTCGTCACGCAGGGGCGCGAGTACTCCCGCATCGGCTTCGCGCCGAAGGACGGCGCCTTCGCGACGATCTTCTACTGCCTCACGGGCCTGCACGGCGCGCACGTGTTCGTGGGCCTCAGCATCCTGCTGTTCATGACGATCCGGGCCTTCCGGGGCCACTTCTCCCCGGAGCATCACCACGGCGTCGAGATCGGCGGCATCTACTGGCACTTCGTCGACGTCATGTGGATCGTCGTCTACATGACCGTCTACATCCTGTGATCCCGTGACCGCGGGCCGTCGCTGATGCGCAATCCGCTGCGGAGCGAGGCGGAGGCGTTCCGCTTCCTGTTCGTGGTGATCGTCGGCGCGCTCCTGATCGTCGGCGCCGCGTACATCAACAGGTGGCTCGGCGTCGCAGCCGCGCTCGTCGTGCTCGTGGCGCTGCTCTGGTGGCTGATGCAGGAGCCGCTGCCGGGAACGGCGGAGCCGGCGCCGCGGATCTCCTCGGCGACCCCGGAGGGCATGCACCGGATCCTCGTCGTCGCCAACGAGACCGCCGGCGGCCGGAACCTGCTCGACGAGATCTCGCGGCGCGGCCGGGAGCAGGAGGCGGCCGAGGTCCTCGTCGTCGCGCCGGCGCTGAACTCGCCCGTGCGGCACTGGGTGTCGGACGAGGACACGGCGCGGGCGGAGGCCGACGAGCGCGTGCGGGCCTCCGTCGAGCGCCTCTCCGAGACGGGGCTCGCGGTGCGCGGCGAGGTCGGCGCCTCGGAGCCGCTGCAGGCGATCGAGGACGCGCTCCGCACCTTCGGCGCCGACGAGATCGTCATCTCCACCCACCCCGAGGGCCGCTCCCACTGGCTCGAGCAGGGTCTGATCGAGAAGGCGCGACGGCGCTTCGCCGTCCCGATCACGCACGTCGTCGTCGACCTGGCAGAGCAGGACGAGGCTCGCTGAGGCGCGCGGGCTACTTGCCCGCGTTGTCGGCCACGAACTTCGCCACCGCGTCGATCTGCGCCTGCGACAGAACCCCCTTGAACGCCGGCATCACGCCGCCGCCGACCTCGACCTGGTGCTGCGCGATCCGGAACGGCGGCTTGAGCTGGTCGAGGTTCGGGCCGATCGTGCCCGAGGCCCCGGCGGCCTTCAGCGTGTGACAGCTCGCGCACTCCGCGCCGAAGATCGCCTTGCCGTTCGTGCCGAGCTGCGCCGGTGTCTTCCCGTTGCCTCCTCCCTTCGCGGCGACCGAGGCGACGTACGCCGCGACGTCCTGCGCGTCGGATCCGGTCACCAGATTCTTCGGCATCGGCGGCGAAGGCTCCCGGATCTGGTCGAGGACGACGTTCTGGATCGTGCTCTGCTCGAACTTCTCCGCCCGGTCGGCCGCGAACGCGTCGTCGAGGTTCGGCCCGACCACTCCCCGGGCGCCGGCCGCCGCGAGCGTGTGGCAGCTCGCGCACTTCCCCGTGAAGAGCTTCTGCCCGTTCTGCGTGTCGCCCTGTGCGGCGGCCTTGCCGCCCGTACCGCAACCTGCGGCGACCAGCACGGCCGCTGCGAGGAGGAGGGCCCCGAAAAGCGCGCGCAATCTCTAGGCGGGAGGACCTGAACCGGTCGTTCCGAGCTTCGAGACGGCCTCGTCCCGCGTGGGATAGATCGAGAAGACCCGGTCGAGCCCGGTGATCTCGAAGATCTTCGTGATGTTGCGGTCGCCGCAGACGAGCGAGAGCTGACCCTCGTTCGACCGCAGCCGCTTGACGCCTCCGACCAGCACGCCGAGCGTGGTCGAGTCGATGAAGGTCGTGTCGCTGAAGTCGACGACGACCTCCTTGCCGCCCTGGCCGATCACCTCGAGCAGCTGCTGCTTGAACTCCGGCGCCGTATACAGGTCGACCTCGCCCACGAGCGAGATCACGTACGAGTCGTCGGTGAGCTGCTCGGTCTTGATGTCGAAGTTCATGCGCGCGTTCCCCTCGGGTCGCCGGGCGGCCTCGTTGTCGCGCGGAGTCTAACCAGACGTCCCGCGGCGGGGTCCGCGCTACTTCTTGCCGCTCGTCGTCTTGCCGCTGCGCGCCACGGGCGCCGTCGGCTTCGGCGAGAGCTGCTTGATGAGCTGCCTGATCTGCGCCGCGCTCGACGAGCTCGGGTTCAGCTTGAGGTAGGCCTTGTAGGCCGCGACCGCCGCGGTCGTGTCACCGGCGTTCTGGGACGCCTGCGCGAGCTGGAACTGCGCGTCGGCGCTGCCCGGCTCGAGCTTCGTGACCTGCTTGTACGAGGAGACGGCCTCGCCGAAGGTGGTCGTCGCCTGCTGGTAGAGGTTGGTCGCGACGCCGCTCGCCTGCTGCGCGGCGCCCTGCTCGATCGGGTTCGCGCCGAGCGCCTTGCCGAGCGTGCCGCTCGGCAGCAGGCCCTGGCTCGGCGCGGCGAGCTGTTGCGCCGCCGCCGCACTCTGGTACTGGGTGGCGTACTGCTGCGCGAGCGACACCTGGAGCCCGCCCAGCTCGTTCCACGCCTTCGCGTCCTTCGGATTGATCCTCGTGAGCTGCTGCAGCGCGCCGATCGCGGAGCTCGTCTGGCCCTTGGCCTCGTAGGCGGTCGCGAGGTCGCGGAACGCCTTCGGGCTCTTCGGATGCTTCGCCGTCTCGGCGAGCGCCTTCGACACCGACGACCCGCTGTGGTGGAAGATGTTCAGGTTGTTGAAGAGCTGGTCGAGGCCGCCGGAGCCCGAGCCGGAGCCGACGCCGAGGAAGGCGAAGGTGACCGCGAACAGCACGGCGAGGAGGACGTAGGCGAACTTCGCCTTGCGCCGCAGGCGCATGAAGAAGAGCTGCTGGTTCGGGTTGCCGCCGCCGCTGTGGCCGCGGCGGCGCTGACGCCGCTGAGCCGGCTTGGCCGCCTGGCCCTTCGCCTGCTGGGCCTGCTTCGCCTTGACCGCCGCGCGTGCCATCCTCTGTCCAGAGTAGCGGTCAGGAACCCGAGGCGCCCTGCGCTCCCACGGGCGCGGCGGCGCGGCGCTCGGCGAGGACGGCAAGCCAGATCGAGAGCTCGTAGAGCGCCCAGAGCGGGATCGTCTCGATGACGGTGGTGATGGGATCGATCCCCGGCAGCGCGACGCCGACGCAGGCGACGACGAAGTAGCCGACACGCCGGTTCCGGCGCAGCTGCGGGGTGGAGAGGATTCCGAGACGCACCAGGGCGAGCACGAAGACCGGCAGCTCGAAGACGATCCCCATGGCCAGCAGCACCATCGTCACGAACGAGTAGTAGTCGCGCGCCCGGAGCTGGATCCTGAACTCGGCCCTGTCGAAGTTCGTCAGGTAGTGCACCGCCGCGGGCAGCGCCACGAAGTAGCCGAAGACGATGCCCGCCGCGAGTAGGCCGGAAGCGAACACCACGAACCAGCGCACCCGCCGCTCCTGCGCGTCGTCGACCGCCGGCGCGAGGAAGGACCAGACCTGCCAGAGGATGACGGGCAGGGCGAGGATCAGCGCGCCGAAGAGGCTGATCTTCATCACCGTCAAGAACGGCTCTGCCACGCCGAACGTGGTCGGCTTGCCGATGTGCCTGGGCAGCGGCCGGTTCAGCCAGTGCAGGACGTGCCGGTGGAAGGCGTAGGTGACGACGAAGCCGAGCAGAAGCGCGCCGAGACAGACGAAGAGCCGCTGCCGCAGCTCCTCGAGATGCTCGACCAGCGTCGCCTCCTCGCCGTACCGAAGGCGACGGGGCAGACGCTTCATGCGTCGCTAGACGGTCTCGTGCTCGCGGGGCGAGGGAGTCGCGCTCTCGGCGGCGGGAGGCGGGAGCTCCGGGTGCTCCTCGTGGCTCTTGTGGCCGGTGACCGAGTCCTTGAACTCCTTCATCCCGGTGCCGAGCGAGCGACCGATCTCCGGCAGCCGCTTCGCACCGAAAAGGAGCAGCGCAAGCAGGAGCAGGAGGATGATCTCGCCGGTTCCGATGTTCGGCATGCGCTCGATGGTACCGGCGTTTCCACCCCTGCGCCATCGGGGAGGTCCCGGCCGTGGCGCGGAAGAAGCCCCTCGCGGAGCAGGTGATCGTCGTCACCGGCGCCTCGAGCGGCCTCGGGCGCGCGGTCGCCCGCCTCGCCGGCCGCCGTGGCGCGAAGGTCGTCGTGACCTCCCGCACCGCGGAGGCTCTGGACGCCTGCGTCCGCGAGATCGAGGCGGTGGGCTCGGAGGCGCTCGCGGTACCGGCCGACTGCACGGTGCAGGACGAGGTGGCGCAGGTGGTCGAGCGGGCCGTCGACCGGTTCGGCCGCATCGACACCTACGTCGCCAATGCGATCGTCACGGTGTACGCCGAGACGTACCGCTACGAGCCCGACGAGCTGCGGCGGATCATGGATGTCAACTTCTTCGGACAGGTGTACGGCTACTGGGCGGTGCTGCCGCACCTGCGCGAATCGCAGGGGACGTTCGTGTCGATCCAGTCGGCGCTCGCCTACCGCGGCATCCCGCTCCAGGGCGGCTACTGCGCGTCGAAGGCGGCGCTGCGGAACTTCTTCGAGTCGGCGCGCGTCGAGCTCGCGAAGGCCGACTGGGACGTGGACATCTCGGTCGTGCATCCGGCCGCGATCAACACTCCGCAGTTCGACCGCGACCGGCAGAAGATCGGCAAGCAGCCGCAGCCGGTTCCGCCGATCTATCAGCCCGAGCCGTTCGCCGCGGCCGTGCTCCACTGCTGCGAGCACCCGATCCGCGAGCTGCCGGTCGGC
>JBBWZD010000156.1:0-3732 GCA_039648875.1 Actinomycetota bacterium | reverse complement strand
CCGCGCCCGTCTGCGTTCTCGCGCGGTGCGGGACGGAGAGCGGCTCGACGGCCGCGAGCTCGGGGTCGGCAGGCTCCGGCTCGCAATCGCCGGCCGACTCGGCCGCACCGGCGACCGCGGCACGCGGCCCCGCCGGCGTCGAGGAAGAGGCCGGTGGGTCCGCCGGGAGCACGACCGGTGCTCCGGCAACCGGCGCGGCACCCACCGGAGGCGTGCTGGGGGAGTCGGCCTCGTCGTCGTCGCTTCCCAGGCCGCCGTCGGTGGTGGGGGTGCTGCGGCGGGGCACGCTCCCGTTCACGGGTCTGCCGCTGCCGGCGTTCGTGCTGGCCGGACTCGTGGCGCTGGGAGCGGGGCTCGCGATGCGGATGAGGACCGCCGCCTAGCCAGCTGACGAAACACGACGTGCCGCCGGCCGCGTCCTCGGACGCGGCCGGCGGCAACTTCGGCGGATCCTGCGCCGAGGCGTGGCGCCGGCCGTGACCGTGCTGGACACGCGCCGCGGGCTCTAGCCCGGGCGTCACCACGACGAGCGGGCGCGGCTCCGCTCGCGCACCGTCAGCCGGATCACCGCGGCCACGCCTGCGAGAAGCTCTCCGCGCTGACGGGCACGAGTACCGCCAGCCAGGAGCCGGCGGCGCGGGCTACTTGCGCTTGACCTGCAGCGTTACGGTGGCCGTGTGCGTGAGGTTGCCGCTCGTCCCCGTGATCGCGAGCGTGTAGCCCCCGGGCTTGGTCGCGCTCGTCGTCTGTACGGTCAGCGTCGAGCCGGAGGCGGCGGGGTTCGGGGCGAACGACCCGGTTGCGCCGGAAGGAAGCCCGGCGACGGAGAGGTTCACGTTCCCGCTGAAGCCGCCGGTCGGGGTGATCGTGACGCCGTAGCTCGTGCTCTTGCCGCGGACGACGCTCTGGCTCGCGGGCGAGGCGGAAAGCCCGAAGTCGGGTGTGGTGACGGTGTAGCCGGTTGTGCTGGTGGCGGCGCCGCCGTTCGCCGTCACGCGGATCGGTCCGGTCGTCGCGCCGCTCGGGACGGTCGCCGTGACCTGGCTGTCCGAGTTGACGGTGTAGGTCGCGGCCGTCCCGTTGAAGCTGACGGCGGAGGTACTCAGGAGATTGGTGCCGCTGATCGTGACGGTCGTCCCGACGGGGCCGCTGGCCGGCGCGAAGGACGTGATCGTGGGAGCGGGCGTGCTGACGGCGCTCGTGTCGAAGTGGTAGACGTGGACGCCCCACTGTCCGAACGTGTCGGTGAACGAGCCGTTGTTGACGGCGACGGAGCGGCCCTCCGTGTAGACGGTTCCGGTGGACACGTTTCCGGGGAGCCCGCTGATGGTGACTGACTGGCTGCCCGGCCCGCCGCGGGCCGCGACCACCCAGAGGTCGTTCGCGCTGCTGCCCTGGCGGCTGATGACCTCTGTCGTCGCGTCGCTGGAGCTCAGGCTCTGCGTCGAGGCGGGATCGACCAGCGCAGGAGCGAGCGGGCTGCTCGCGTTGATCTCCTGGACGAGACCTTTGAGGACGCTGTTCCAGAACGTCCAGTTCCAGCCGTACGTGGTGTCGGAGCCGCTCCAGCAGTTGGCGTTGTTGCCGCCGTAGAACGCGAGGTTGCGAGCCCCGTTGATGATCGCGTCGTAGATCATGTAGCGCTCCTGCAACCTCGTCGGCAGCACGAAGTTGCCGTTGGCGTCGTAGCTGCCGCTGGAGCAGATCTGCAACGTCGACCACACTGCGTGGCTGGGCGTCGCAGCGCCGATCGTGCTCGTCCAGACCCCCACCTGGTGCAGATCCGGGCTCGAGGTGTTGAGGTTGACCGGGTACTCGTCCTCGCCGTGCGTATCCGTGACGGGGCTGTAGGGGGCGAGGTCGGAGGCGGTGCCCCGCGGCGCCTCGATCGTGACCCACAGATGATCCTGGTCGAGCCACGGCTCGCTCGCACACCAGCTCGGGTCGCCACGGCTCGTCGAGCGGCAATAGGCGAACTGCAGCGCCGTGGGCGCGATCCCGCTCCAGTAGGGCTCGTCGGCTCCTTTCCACATTCCGATGCCGGCGCTCCCGGCCGCATCGCCCTTCAGCGTCGTGATGACGTGCTGCAGCAGCGAGTCCGACGAAGAACCGGCTGTCGCCTGGCTCAGCGTGCTCAGGTTGATCCACGTGAACGCGCCGAGCGCGGCGGCCGCCCGATCCCACTGCTCGGTGTCCGCGATGTCGGCATCCGTCCACGTCGTGGTCGCGGGGCCAACCTTGATGAAGTCGACGCCCGCCGCGACGACCTCGCCAAGCGCGTCGGCCCCACTCGGCGTCGTTCCTCCGCGCGGCGGCCCCTTCGCGAGCACGATCGGGAAAGCCTTCGCGCCGTTGACCAGGACCGTGCCGCTCGCATCGACGCTCGTGACCGCCGCTCCGGCGCTCGCTGCGCCGAGCGCGACGACGCCGGCGACGACAGCGAGAACGACCCTCTTCATCAGCCTGACCCTCCCACGACCCGTGCTGCTAGGCGAATCAAGGTAACACTGAACCGCCCGGAAAGCGAGGGCCGGCGCGAGGTCGAGGCGGCCGCGTCCGGCGCCGCCGCCTCGTGTCCGAGCGCTCTACGCGGTCACGGCCTCGCGCTCCATCTCCGGTGCGTACATGCCGGTGCGGGCGGCGGAGTTCATCTTCGCCCGGTGGTAGTACGCGCGCTGCGCCCCCTGGACGTTCTCCTCCTTGCCGCCCCACGCCTTCAACGCCGGCGCCTGCAGCGCGCGCCCGTACGAGAACGAGAGCTGCCACGGGTGCCGCCCGCGCGCGTTCATCGCGTTCAGGTGCGCGGTCGCGTCCTCGTCGGACTGGCCGCCGGAGAGGAAGACGATGCCGGGCACCGCGGCGGGGACGTGCTTGTAGAAGCAGCGGAGCGTCCAGTCGGCCACCTCGTCGGCGCCGGCGCGGTCCGCTGCCTCGTACCCCGAGAGCACCATGTTGGGCTTCAGGAGCGTTCCCTCGACGTCGACACGCTGGTCGAACAGCTCGGTATAGACGGCGTTGAGAACGCGCGAGGTGACGTGGTAGGCCCGCTCGGCGGTGTGGGTCCCGTCCATCAGCACCTCGGGCTCGACGATCGGGACGATGCCTGCTTCCTGGCAGAGCGCCGCGTACCGGGCGAGCGCGTGCGCGTTCGTCCAGATGCAGTACTCGCTCGGCTGCGCGCCCGCGATCGAGTAGGTGGCGCGCCACTTGGCGAAGCGCGCCCCCAGGCCGCGGTACTCCTCGAGCCGCTGCCGCAGCCCGTCGAGGCCCTCCGTGACCGTCTCGCCCTCAGCGAGCGCGAGCGGCTTCGCGCCCTTGTCGACCTTGATCCCCGGGATGATCCCCTTCGAGGCGAGCAGCTCCGGGAAGGGCGTCCCGTCGGCGGCACCCTGGCGGATCGTCTCGTCGAACAGGATGACGCCGCTGATGAACTCCTCGGCGCCGGCGGTGGTGAAGAGCATGTCGCGGGAGGCGCGCCGGCTCTCCTCCGTCGATTCGATGCCGATCGAGTCGAAGCGCTTCTTGATCGTGCCGTCGCTCTCGTCGGCCGCCAGGATGCCCTTGCCCTCGGCGACCAGGGCGGCGGCAGTCTCGTGCAACTCCTCGTGGGCCATGCTGTGCTCTCCCTTCCGATGTCCGTCGCGCGAAGTATCGCCGCGGAGGTATCCGCGC
This sequence comes from Actinomycetota bacterium, assembly GCA_039648875.1. Taxonomy (GTDB): domain Bacteria; phylum Actinomycetota; class Thermoleophilia; order Gaiellales; family Gaiellaceae; genus Palsa-739. The sequence continues at coordinate 60 of JBBWZD010000156.1, read as the reverse complement.
GTGCGGCGCTAAAATCCCCGCGTCGGGCGGACGTAGCTCAGTTGGTAGAGCACTGGCTTC
>JBBWZD010000132.1:0-22055 GCA_039648875.1 Actinomycetota bacterium | reverse complement strand
AGACGCGCGAGTACGTGGAGATCGTCCGCGCGGCGCTGCGGCGCGAGGTCGTCGCGCACGAGGGCGAGCACTACCGGATCCCCTACGACGGGCCCGGCGCGACGGGGCTCGGCAAGCCGCTGAAGCTCATGCTGCGCCCGCTCCGCCCCGACATCCCGATCTTCCTGGCGGCCATCGGGCCGAAGAACGTCGCGCTTGCGGCCGAGATCGCCGACGGGTGGCTGCCGATCTTCGTCGCGCCGGAGCGGTTCGACGCCGCCTTCGGGGCGAGCCTCGGGAGCGTTCGCGCGGGGTTCGAGATCGCCGCCACGGTGAGCGTCCTGGTCGGCGACGACGTGCAGGCGCTGCGCGACGCGCTCAAGCCCTATCTCGCGCTCTACGTCGGGGGCATGGGCGCGAAGGGCCGCAACTTCTACAACTCCCTCGTCCGCCGCTACGGCTGGGAGGCCGAGGCCGAGCGGGTCCAGGAGCTCTACCTCGAGGGAAAGCAGCGGGAGGCGATCGCGGCCGTGCCGGACGAGCTCGTCGACGCGGTGTCGCTCGTCGGGCCGAAGGAGCGCATCCGGGAGCGGCTCGAGGCGTGGCGGGAGACGCCGGTGACGACGCTCGTCGTCGGCTCGCCGCAACCCGAGGCGCTGCAGGTGCTCGCCGAGCTCGTCCTGTAGAACGTCGTCCGGACGCCCCTTTCGACCGGTACCCTGCCGCGCACCGTCCAGTTGTCGAGGGGAAGGGTTTTTCGATGAAGCGAAGCGTCCTCACGCTGCTTGCGCTGCTCGTGCTCGCGGCCGTGTGCACCGGCGGCGCCGGTGCGGCGAGCGGCGGTATCCAGGTCTCGCGCGTCGTCGACGTCAGTCGCGACCAGACGTCGCAGAACGAGACGCCGATCGCCGTCAACCCGGCGAATCCCGCGAACATGATCACCGGCGCGAACGACTGGAACGACAACGACGGCTGCGCCGTCTCGGCGACGAGCGACGGCGGCAAGACGTGGACGCGCACGCTGCCGAGCGGCTTCCTCCCCGGCGTCACGAAGTACACCAACGACCCCGGTGTCCCCGGCGACGGCGCCTACGATGCCGGCGGTGACCCGACCATCGCCTTCAGCCCGGGCGGGGACGTTGCCTACTACGTCTGCCAGGCCTTCGACTTCACGTCGCCGTACCAGATCTCGCTGCTGCTCAACCGCTCCTACGACGGCGGGTTCACGTGGCAGCACACCGGCCTCGTCTCGGTCTCGGCCTTCAACGGGAACGGCGTGAGCAAGGGCTCGAACGGCCAGTTCCCGGATCACGAGAACATCCACGTCGATCCGACGAACGGCTACGTGTACGTGACGTGGGCGCAGTTCGACGGGCAGGGGACGCACTCGCCGGTGAACGTGGCGGTCTCCCACGACGAGGGCGCGACGTGGACGCTGACGCAGGTGACCGCGGGCTCCGTCCGGAACAACCAGGACCAGCGCATCGTCACCGACCTGCACGGCAACGCCTACCTCGTGTTCGACAACGGAGTGCAGGGCGGCAAGGGCACCGTCCTCTACGGGTCCAGGTCGGCCGACGGCGGCTTCACCTGGTCGCAGCCGGTCCAGTTCGCGTCGTTGACGAACCCGGTGTGCGTCTTCCCGCCCTCCTGTTTCGACCTCACCGGCGGCCAGTTCCGCGCGGGCGGGACGTATCCGGCACCGGCGTTCGACGACGCTCGCAACCGGCTCGACGTGCTCGTCCCGGACATTCGCGGCACCTACGCGCAGCTGTACCTCTACTCGCTGAACCCGGACGATCTGTCCCTCGCCTTCACGAAGATGCTGCCCGCCGGCCTGGGCGACAGGTTCGAGGGCGAGCTGTCGGCGGCGCCGAACGGCCGTCTCGACGCCTCGTTCTACGACCGCGGCTACTCCGGCAACCAGCTCGTCGACCTGACGTACGCGACGAGCGCGGACGGCGGCCAGACGTGGCGGCAGGCGCGCGTCAGCGCGGCCGGCTTCGACCCGTCGCAGTGGGGCGTGCCTTCGAGCTCCTCGAGCAGCGGCTTCAGGCCCTTCGTCGGCGACTACAACGGCATCGCCTCGACGGACACGTCGGCTGCGATGACGTGGACCGGCGTGGCCCCGCCGCAGCCGTTCAACCTCGAGATCGAGTTCGCGACGGCCACGCCGTAGCGCGACGCCGCCGTCGGTGAGACGCGACGTATTACAAGGTTTTTACAGGAAACGGCGGTTTTCGCGGCCGGTCGTGGGTATGGACCATCTGAACAATTCCTCGACAGGGAGAGCGAAATGAAGAAGATGGTGCTCCTCGCCGCGCTCGTCGCGGCCCTCGCGCCCGTGGCCGCCCAGGCCCGCACGCCGAACGGCGCTTCGACCGCGGCGGGCCAGGTCTGCGCCGCGCTCAGGTCCTCGATGGGCGCAACATTCGCGCACGCATACCCGACGTTCGGGGCATGCGCCTCTGCATACGCCGGGCTCGACCAGGCGAACCTCGCGGCCGCAACCGCGTCGTGTACTGCGGAGCAGGCCGACGTGACCTTTGCGGCGGCTCACGGCGGCAAGACGTTCGCCCAGTTCTACGCGACGGGCAAGAGCGGCCGCGACGCCTTCGCCAGGTGCGTCTCGCTGAAGGCGCGCGCGGCGGCGCACGCAGAGTCGCAGTCACCGCTGAATCCGGCTCGGACCTGCCGCGCGGCCCGGACGACCATTGGTGCGGCAGCGTTCGGGATGCTGTACGGCAAGAACGCCAACGACCGCAACGCCTTCGGCAAGTGCGTCTCCAGCGTTGCGCATCTGCAGGCGTCGACGGTGCAGAGCGCCGCGGGTGCCTGCCGCGCGGAGCAGGCGAACGCCGGCTTCGCCGCGGCACATGGCGACAAGACGTTCGACGCGTTCTACGGGACGAACGCCGACCGCTCGAACGCGTTCGGCAAGTGCGTCTCCCAGAAGGCGCACGCGGCCGCCACCGCCCGCCAGCAGGCCATCACCGCCGCAGCGACGGCGTGCCGAGCCGAGCAGGTCGCCGGAGCCACCGCGTTCACCCAGAAGTACGGCACGTTCGGCCGCTGCGTCTCGCTGAAGGCGCGCGGGCACTAGGGAGCTCTGTCGGCTGCCGTGGCCGCGTCTGCCGCGGCCACGGCAGCTTCGGCGCCGACCGGATACGGTGTCGTCGGATGCGGGTCCTCCTCGCCGACGACAGCCCCCACCTTGTGTTGCTCTACCGGGCCGTCCTGGAGGACGCGGGGTTCGAGGTGGTCAGCGCGAGCAGCGGCGTCGCGGCCATCGCGGCCGCGCAGCCGGAGCCGATCGACGCGGCCGTCCTGGACGTCTTGATGCCGGGCGTCAGCGGTGACGCGGTCGCCGAGCGGCTGAGACTGGACCAGCCGGCGCTGCCGGTGCTGCTGATGACCGGGGACTACGGCGAGCAGTTCGTGGCGGGGTCGCCCGTGCCGGTCCTGCGCAAGCCGTTCGCGCCCGAGGCGCTCGTTCGTGCCGTGCGCGAGCTCGTCGGAGACGAAGCCGCGCTCGAGCGGTGAGCGTGTCCACGCGCCGGGCGACGCCCGACCTGGAGCTGCTGCGGCGGCTGCGGGAAGTGCTCGCCGCGCCGGCAACCGAGGCGGAGCTGCGGACGTCGATCGAGCAGGCCGACGCGCTCGTGCGGGTCACGCGCGGCCAGATGGAGGGGAGCGAGCGCCGGCTGGACGAGCTCACGAGCGACCCCGCCAGCGCCCTCGCCGAAGTCGCGGCGGAGCTGCACCGGGTCGACGCGCTCGGGCGCGACCTGAGGGAAGCGGGGCGACTGCAGGCGGCGCTCGAGGAGCGAGCGCAAGAGCTGCGGAGCCGCTGGCTCCTCCGGCAGGCGTAGCTCAGTCGAGCGCCAGCTGGCCGGAGCTTCGAACCGATGCCGGCTGCACGCTCGCCCCCGAGCCGGCTGCTGCGCTCTCTCTCTCACGCGATCACCCGATAGACCTGGAACACCTCGGCTAGCTCGCGGTTCACGTTGATGCCGTGGGTGCGCGCGACGTTCCAGACGTAGTCGGGGTTCGCGTAGCGGCGATGCTGCTGCGAGGCGTAGCGCTGCAGCGCAGCGACCTTGCGCTCGAGATGCCGCTGCTCGAGCGCGACGTACCACTGGTAGGAGAAGTCGAAGTTGTTCCACGGGATCTCGTAGCCGAGGATGGTCGTGCGCTTGAAGGCGCGCAGGCCCTCGTCGGCGATCGTGCGGTGGTCCTGGTGGACGTCGTGCAGGCTCGGCTGGAAGACGACGTCCGGTCGCCACTCCTCCCAGAGCGCGACCAGCAGCTCGAGGATGTCCTGGCGGTACTCGGGAAAGGTGCGCACGTCGAAGTCGTGCACCGTCAGCTGCTCCTCCGGGATGCCGAGCTCCGCCGTCGCCTCACGCACCTCGCGGGCGAGCGTGTCGGGCGGGAAGCCCTCCGGCAGCGAGCGCGTCGCGATCGAGAAGGCGACGTAGCGGACCTCGCAGCCCGACTCGACGAGACGCGACATCGTGCCGCCGCAGCCGAACTCGCCGTCGTCGGTGTGCGGGGCGAGGACGAGCGCTCTCTGCCACGGCCCGATCAGACCGGCACCGCCTCCTTCGGCGCCTCCGCCGGCACCGGCTGCGGCGGCGGCGGGGCGGGCCGTGCGGCGAGCGCGAGGAGCCCCAGGAGCCCCCACGTGGTCGGGTCCTCGAAGAAGTCGTTGTAGAAGAGGGAGTGGCAGAGGATGCCGGCGAGGGCGAGGCCGGCGACGAGCGAGGTGCGGCCGCCGAGCGTGCGGTCGACCCTGCCGAAGGCCTGCACGAACAGCGCTCCGAGGAGCCAGAGGAACAGTCCGAGCCCCACGATTCCCGTCTCGGCGGCGACCGTGACCGGCGTGTTGTGCGAGGCCGCCTTCTTGGGCTCCTTGGCCTTCAGGCGCGGCACCCGCTCTGCGTAGGCGCGCTTGAAGCCGCCGACCCCCACGCCCTGGAGCGGGTGCGCCTCCGCGATCCGGATCCCGTTCGCGACGAGGTTGTACCGCCCGCTCGTGGCGCTGTTGAGGCCGCTCGTCGTGTGGTGCTGGATCGAGCGGCGCACCGCGGGCTCCGAGGAGGCGATGCCCGCCAGCACGGCCACGGCCACCACGACGGCGAGCAGCGCGCGCCACCGCCACGCGACGGCGGCGGCGCCGACGACGACCACGAGCAGAGCGGCGAAGCTCGACTGCGAGAAGGAGATCAGCAGCCCCAGCCACGTCACCGCGATCGCCCCGGCGGCGGCGAGCGGAAGCCACCGCCCGCGCCCGCGCACCAGGACGACGATGCTCGGCACCATCGCCACGACCAGGAACCGCCCGTACACGGAGGGATCCCAGAAGACGGAGTTGACCCGGAAGAACGGTGCGAAGGCGTTGCCGTAGATCACCTTCGGGTTCTGGAAGACGTCCCGCGTCTCGTACTGGTAGAAGCCGACGGCCGCGAAGACCAGCGCCATGACCGCCGCCTCCGAGTAGAGGATGCGCAGGCCGAGCGCGCTCCAGGGCAGGCGCGCGAGCGCGATTGCGAGGACGGTGAAGGGGACGTAGAACGCCAGGAGCTCGATCGCGCCCGCGTGCACGTCCTTGCTCCAGGCGAGGGACACGCCGGTCCAGGCGAGATAGGCGGCGAGGGGCCAGGCCGCGAGGCGCAGCTCACGGCTGCGCGGCTCGTCCCGGAGCAGCTCCGACGCGAGCAGCAGCGCGGCGCCGGCGATGACCACGTAGAGCGGGACGAGCAGCTTCGAGCCGCTGCCGTGGACGTGCAGGGCGAGCCGCGCAGGCACGCACGCGAGCGCCGCCGCCGGCAGGAGCCACGGCATCCGGCGAAAAGCCACTGCCAGCAGCGCGGACGCCGCGACGGCGGCGGCGACGCCGGCGGCGATCGTCCCCGGCGCATCCGGGGCCAGGCTCGCGCCGAGCAGGCACGCCCCCAGCGCGGCGAAGGCGAGTCCGGCCGCGCGATCGCGGCGCGACCTCCCGACGAGCAGCACGGCCAGCCCGAGGCAGGCGACGGGGCCGGCGACCCGAGCGAGGTCCATCATCTGACGACCACGACGGCCCGGGCAACGTGGCCGCGCTCGGCGACGGTGAGGGTGTAGCGACCGCGCGTCTTCGGCGCGCGCAGGCGCAGAGTGTGGCCCGCGGCGACGCCGTGGCGGGCGCCGAGCCTCCAGGCGTAGCGCACGGCGTCGGTCGACACGCGGACGGCCAGGCGCCTGCTCCGGCGCGCGACGAGACGCCGCTCGGCGAGCGCGATGTAGCGGATCTCCACCCGCGTCGCCGCCCGCTGCGCGGACGGGGTGACGTTGCCGGCGGCGTCGACCGCGCCCATCGAGAGGGTGTAGGTGCCGGGAGGCAGGGCGCGCCCCTCGAGAGCGCCGTACCATTTGACGTCGTCCTGCTGGTGGGCGAAGCGGCTGCGGATGATCCGCCGGCCGTCGAGGTACACGAGCGCGTGCGCCGGCTCGCTCAGCGAGTAGCGGATGGTCGTGTCGTCCGCTCGGTGGTCGCCGTCGGGTGAGAACCGGGGCCGCGGCGTCGACACCTCGTCGACCTTCGGGGGTGCGGTGTCGAGCGCGATCCGGTTCGGGAGCAGGATCGTCCGGTGCTGGCCCCGGAGGTGGATCTGCACCCGGTACGTCCCGTCCTCGGCTCGCCCGCCGGAGTCGGTCGTCCCGTCCCAGCGGAAGACGCTCCGCCCGCGCGGCACCCGCAGCCCCGCCGCGATCGTGCGCACGCGAGCCCGGTGCTCGCCGAGGACCAGGACGTCGACGCGGTCGCCGTGGCGGAGCTTCAGGCTGATGTTCGCGCTCCTGCGCGCGCAGCCGCACGCAGGGGAGAAGACCTTCGAGATGTGCGGCCCCGTGATCGGGCTGGGCACGAGCTTGAGCCGCTCGGTGACGGCGAAGGCGGCGGCCGTCGCGATCAGCAGGCCGAGAAGGATCACGGTCGAGAGAGCCCGCTGCAATGCGGAGCAAGTCTATGCGCGCGCCGAAGCGCCTAGGCGGGAGACGAGTCCGGCGCCTCGACCGACCTCGGCGGTCGGCCGGCGAGCCACCTGCGGACGCCGTAGCCGGCGAGGCCGAGGCCCAGCGCCAGCAGGCCGCCGGCGAGCACCCAGTTCGCCTGCGGCACGTTCAGGAGCTTCAGGCCGGAGAGCGTCAGCACGCTGCCGAGCGCGGCGCGGAGGGCCACGTCCGGCAGGGTCAGCGTGAATCGGCTCGTGATCAGCACGCCCGGGATCGAGCCGACCAGCAGCCAGCCCGTGGCGTGCAGGTCGACGTTGCCGCTGATCAAGTGCCCGATGCCGGCGACCCAGAGCAGCGCGGCCGCGTGGAAGATGTCGGTGCCGACGATCTTCGGCAGCGTGAGCGGGTAGACGAGGACCATCACGAGGCCGAAGAACGTCCCGCTGCCGACGGAGGTCAGCCCGACGACGAAGCCGAACACGGCGCCGATCGCGACGGCCAGCACCTTGTCGCGACGACTGAGCAGGAAGGGGGCGTCGCTCGGCTGGACGCCGCGCTTGATGACCGACTTCGCCAGCAGGCCCAGGCCGCCGGCGACGAGCGCCGCCCCGACCGCGTACCCCTCGTAGGTCTGCGCCGCGTCGCCGTAGCGGTGCTTGATCACCGCGGCGAGCCCCACGCCGGCGAGCGAGAGCGGCCCCGAGCCCAGGAACATCCACAGGGTCAGCCGCGCGTGCACGGTGCCGAGCCGCCGGTGCCGGATCGCGCCGAAGGACTTGAAGATCGCGCCGTGGAGGATGTCGGTGCCGACGGCGTAGGTGGGCTTGAAGCCGAACACGATCACGAGGATCGGCGTCATCAACGAGCCGCCGCCCATCCCCGTCAGGCCGACGAGCGAGCCGATCAGGAGGCCGGTGAGCGTGAACTGCCAGGTCACGAGGCTCGGAGCACCATTCCCGCGCCGACCGTCTCGTTCGTCGCCTCGTCGAGCAGGATGAACGCGCCCGTCTCGCGGCTCTCGGCGTACGGGTCGACGCAGAGCGGCTCGCTGAGCCGCAGGCGCACGACGCCGATGTCGTTGAGCTCGAGGCGCTCCGGCCCCGGAAGCTCCTCGAGCGTGCCGATGTCGGTGCGCGAGACCAGCTCGTCGGCGCGCGCGCGGACGGTGCGCGTCGTGTGCTTCACGGCGAGCCTCGCGCGGGGCTCGAGCGGCCGCTCGCTCATCCAGCAGACGTGCGCCTCGACCTCCCGCGCCACGAACGGCGGCCGCTCGGGGTCGGCGAGCATGTCGCCGCGCGAGACGTCGACGTCGTCCGCCAGCCGGACGGTCACGGAGAGCGGCGGCGGCGCGGCCTCGAGCGGCCCGTCCGCCGTCTCCACCGACTCGACCCGGGAGCGCAGCCCGGACGGCAGCACCACCACCTCGTCGCCCGCGCCCCAGACGCCGCCGGCGACACGGCCCGCGTAGCCGCGATAGTCGTGGTGCTCGTCCGACATCGGCCGGATCACCCATTGCACGGGGAACCGGCGGGCGTGGAGGTTCCGGTCGAACGCGACCACCACCGACTCCAGGTACTCGAGCAGCGTGGGGCCGTCGTACCACGGCATGTGCTCGGAGGGCTCCACGATGTTGTCGCCCTGCAGGGCCGACAGCGGGATGACCGTCAGGTCGGGAAGCCCGAGGCCCTCGAGCTCGCCGCCGATCTCGTCGTAGCGGTCGTGCGACCAGTCCACGAGGTCCATCTTGTTGACGGCGAGGACGGCATGGCGGATGCCGAGGATCGAGGCGATGTAGGCGTGGCGGCGCGTCTGCTCCATCACCCCCTGGCGTGCGTCGAGCAGGATCACCGCCACGTCGGCCGTCGACGCTCCCGTGACCATGTTGCGCGTGTACTGCACGTGGCCCGGCGCATCCGCGAGCTGGAAGCGGCGTCTCGGCGTCACGAAGGAGCGGTAGGCGACGTCGATCGTGATCCCCTGCTCCCGCTCGGCGCGCAGCCCGTCGGTGAGGAGCGCGAGATCCACCGTCGCGTACCCGCGGCGGCGCGACGCCTCCTCGATGTGCTCGAGCTGGTCGACGAAGATCTGCTTCGAGTCGTACAGGAGGCGGCCGATGAGCGTCGACTTACCGTCGTCGACCGAGCCGCACGTGACGAGACGGAGGAGCTCCGTCTGCTGCTGGTCGCTAGAAATAGCCGACACGTTTCCGGTCCTCCATCGCCGCCTCGCTGAACCGGTCGTCGGCGCGCGTCTCGCCGCGCTCGGTGACGTTCGTCGCCGCGATCTCGTTCACGACCTCCTCGATCGTGCCGGCGCCCGAGAGCACGCCGCCCGTGCAGCTCATGTCGCCGACCGTGCGGAAGCGCACGGAGGCGGCGAACGGCTCCTCCCCGTCCAGCCGCGCGACATACGGCGAGCACGCGTAGAGCATCCCGTCGCGCCGGAAGACCTCCCGCTCGTGCGCGAAGTAGATCGACGGCAACTCGAGCTGCTCGCGCGCGACGTACTGCCACACGTCGAGCTCCGTCCAGTTCGAGATCGGGAAGACGCGCACGTGCTCGCCCTTGCGGACGCGCGCGTTGTAGAGATCCCAGAGCTCGGGGCGCTGCGCGCGCGGGTTCCACTGGCCGAAGTCGTCGCGGAAGGAGAAGATTCGCTCCTTCGCCCGCGCCCGCTCCTCGTCGCGTCGAGCCCCGCCGATCGCGGCGTCGAAGCCCTGCTCCTCGATCGCGTCGAGCAGCGTCGTCGTCTGGAGCCTGTTGCGGGACGCGCGCGGCCCGGTCTCCTCGACCGCGCGGCCCCGGTCGATCGACTCCTGCACCGAGGCGACGATCAGCCGCTCGCCGAGCTCGGCCACGCGGCGGTCGCGGAACTCGAGGACCTCCGGGAAGTTGTGGCCGGTGTCGACGTGCATGACCGGGAACGGGAACCCACCGGGGCGGAACGCCTTCTCGGCGAGCCGCAGCAGCACGATCGAGTCCTTGCCGCCGGAGAAGAGCAGCACCGGCTTCGCCAGCTCCGCCGCCACCTCGCGGAAGATGTGGATCGCCTCGGCCTCGAGCTCGTCGAGGTGCGTGAGCGTGCGGGCGGTGGTGCTCATTCGCCGTGCAGGCCGCATTCGGTCCGCTCGCTGCCGGCCCACCGGCCCTCGCGGCCGGCGCCCGGGAGCGTCGAGTGGGTGTCTCCGATCGAGGCGTAGCCGCGGTCGTGCAGCACGTTGTACGGCAGCCCGCGCTCCCGGATGTACGTCCAGCAGTCGTCGTCGCTCCAGTCGGCGAGCGGGTTCGCCTTCCACAGCTCGTGCTGGGCGTCCCAGCCGAGCTTCGGCGCAGTGGCGCGCGTCGGCGACTGGGCCCGGCGGATGCCCGTGATCCAGCAGTCGAGGCCCGCGAGCGCACGCGCGAGCGGCTCGACCTTCGCGACCGCCAGGTAGAGGTCCGGCTTGCGCTCCCACAGGCGCTCGCCGTGCACGCGGGCGAGCTCCTCCGGATCCGGGCCCGCGAAGACCTCGATGGTCGTGTCGTAGCGCCGCTCGATCGCGCGCCAGAGCTCGTACGTCTCCGGGAAGAGGTGGTGCGTGTCGAGCGCGAAGACGCGCGCCTTCGGCTCGAGCGCGAACAGCATGTCGAGCAGGACGCTCTCCTCCTTCTGGAACGAGCAGGCGAGGGAGACGCGACCGGGGAAGCGCTCGAGCACGAAGGCGAGCACCTCCTCGGCGCTCAGCGCCTCGACGTCAGCCGGCAGCTGGAGCTGCATCGCCGAGCAGCACCTCCTTCAACGTGTCGCCGCGGAGCCCGAGGCGCAGGGTCTCGAGCGAGATGACCTCCTCGGGCGGGATGTTGCCGAGGTTGACGCCGGGCCCGAACTGCCTGACGAACCACGCCTGGCTCGCCTTCGTCGGCGCCTCCCAGACGAGGTCGTGGACGTCGATCTCGTGCGCGATCTCGTCGATCAGGCCCGTGCGCATGTCGCCGTCCTTGCGGAAGATGCCCGCCGAGCCTCCTTCTCGCGCCTCTGTGATCACCTTCCAGGCACCCGCCTCCTTCTCCTCCCTGATCCACTGCACCCACTGGTCGGAGGCGAAGACCACGTCGGAGTCCTTCGAGCCGACCTCGGAGAGGACGACGAAGTCGCGGGCGAAGTCGGAGATCAGCTCGAGCTTGCGCTCGCGCGGGATCTCGACCGTGCCGTCGGAGATCTCGACGTGCCCGATCCCGAGGCTCGAGAGCCACCGCTTGTACTCCTCGAGCTTGTCCTTCACGTAGACGACCTCGAAGAACGTCCCGCCGATCACGACGGGCTTGTCCCGCAGGATGTCGAGCTTCCGCCGCAGCCCGCCCGTCACGTACGAGGTGCCCCAGCCGAGCTTGACGATGTCGATGTGCTCGCCCGCCGTCTCGAGCACATCCTCCCAGCCGCGCGGGCCAAGGCCCTTGTCGAGGACGTGCGTCAGGCCTCCGTCGCGGGAGATGCCCAGCTCGAGGGCCTGCTCAAAGTCGTGCATAGAGCTCCTTCAGCTTCTCCTGCGCGGCGGCCTGGACGTCGTGGTAGAGCGAGTTGCCGTGCGCGTCGATGCCGACGGTGAGCGGCCCGAAGTCCTTCACCCGGAACTTCCAGAGGCACTCCGGCATCAGCTCCTCCCACGCCACCTCCTCGATCTCCTCGATCTGCGTGGTCTCGAGCGCCGCCGCGCCGCCGACGATCGCGAAGTAGACCATCCCGAGCCGCTGCATGGGCTCGATCGCCTCGTCGGGGAAGCCGCCCTTGCCGCAGATTCCGCGCACCCCGTACTGCGCCCCGAGCGGCTCCGTGAAGCGCACCATCCGCGCGCTCGTCGTCGTGCCGATGCAGATCTTCTCGTAGCGGCCGTCGCCCACCTTGCGCACGTTCGGCGCGGTGTGCAGCAGGAACGCGCCGCGCAGGTCCATCGGCGGCTCCACCCCCTGGTCGAAGATCCGGATCTGGGTACGGTCGCGGATGCCGACGATGTGGCCCTGGACGACCACCTCGTCCCCCGCGCGGAGCTTCAGGATCTCGTGCTCGTCGGTGATCGGGAACGTCACCTCGTGGGTCGCCATCACGCCTCCCGGTCGAACTCGGCCGTGCCGTCGGCGGCGATATGGACGCTGGCGCGGCGAGCGGCCCAGCACTGGTAGTTGACCGCCACCGGGTTGAGCGTCATGTGCGTGTCGGCGTGCTCGACGTGGCAGTTCAGCACCGTCACGTCGCCGCCGAGGCCCATCGGGCCGATGCCCGTCTCGTTCAGCAGGCCGAAGAGCTCCTCCTCGAGCTGCGCGACGTGCGGGTCCGCATTGCGGGTGCCGATCGGCCGCGCGATCGCCTCCTTCGCCAGGTACATGGCGTAGTCGGCGGAGCCGCCGATGCCGACGCCGACGATCCCGGGCGGGCACGGCTTGCCGCCGGCGCCGACGATGCTCTCGAGGACGAACTGCTTGATGCCCTTCACGCCGTCCGCGGGAACGCACATCTTCAGGAAGCTCATGTTCTCGGAGCCCGACCCCTTCGGGACGCACTTCACGTCGAGGCCGTCCCAGTCGGGCAGGAACTCCCAGTGCACGATCGGCAGGCGGTGCCCGACGTTCGGGCCCGTGTTCTCGCGCGTGATCGTGTGCACCGCGTTGGAGCGCAGCGGATGCTCGAGCGTCGCGCGGGCGGTGCCGTCGCGGAGCGCCTCGTAGATGCGCACGGGGTGAAGCGGGAAGTGCTCGCCGACACGGCAGGTGTAGACGGCGATGCCGGTGTCCTGGCAGACGAGGTTGCCCTCGCTGTCGGCGACCTCGACGTTGCGGAGGATCGTCGAGAGGACGCGCCGGCCCGGCACCGAGGTCTCGCGGGCGGACGCGTCTCTGAGCGCGTCGCGGAGGTCCTGCGGGATGTCCTTCAGCGCCCAGACGTAGAGGTGCGCCGCTGCGTCCTCGACGGCGTGCTGCAGGTCGGTGGCTACTGCGCTCATAGGCTCGCTTTCTCTGCGGCCGCCCGGCCGGCGCGGCGTCCGAACACCACGCACTCGAGCAGCGAGTTGCCCATCATGCGGTTCCGCCCGTGCGTGCCGCCGGCGATCTCGCCGCAGGCGAACACGCCCTCCAGGGTGGTCTCGGCGTCGGTGTCGATGCGGAGGCCGCCGTTCTGGTAGTGGAGGACCGGGTAGGTGAGGATCTTCTCGGTCAGCGGGTCGATTCCCCCGGCGCGGTAGCGCCGGAGCATGTACGGCAGCGAGAGCTGCGCGTCGTGGGGTGAGATCCTCGTCGTGTCGAGATGGACGGCGGGACGGCCGTCGGGTGTCTGCACGCCCTTCCCCTTCGCCACCTCGTCCACGATCGCCTCGCTGACGACGTCGCGCGGCCCGAGCGAGTCGGTGAACTCCTCGCCGTCGGCGTTGAGGAGGACGGCGCCGTACGCGCGCGTCGTCTCCGGAATCGAGTAGCCCTGCATGTTCGGCGGCCACGCCCCGCCGTTCGGGTGGTACTGGAGCGCGTCGAGGTCGCGCGCCTCCGCGCCGGCGTCGAGAGCGATGCGCGTCACCTCGCCGGTCGCGCCGGAATGGTTCGTCGAGAGCTCACCGCGGCTCGCGGCCTCTGCGTAGCAGCGGCCGCCGGCGGCGAGGATCACCGTCGCGGCCTCGAGCAGGTGCTGGCCGCAGCGGACGCGCCAGCCGTGCTCCCCCCGCTCCAGCTCCTCGAGCGGGCTCTTCGGAAAGACGGTGACCGTGCCGGCCTCGACCGCGTCGCGGAGCGCGGCGGTGATCGCGTGGCCCGTGCGGTCGCCGACCTGCAGCAGGCGCTTGCGGGAGGCGCCGCCACAGCGGGCCAGGCGATAGCCGCCGTTCTCTCTCGTGAACTCGACGCCGAGCTGCTCGAGCCAGTGGATCGCCGAGGGAGCGTCACTCGTCAGCACCTGAACCAGCCGCATGTCCGCCGTCTCGTGCGAGCTCTTCCAGACGTCCTCCGCGTGCAGCTCCGGCGAGTCGTCCGCGGCGAAGGCGGCCTGGATGCCGCCCTGCGCCTTCGCGGAGTTGCACGACTGGACGCTGCCCTTCGTCGCGAGCGCGACGCGGGCGCCGGCCCGCTCGGCCGACGCGGCGGCCGCGAGCCCGGAGGCTCCGCTGCCCACCACGAGCACGTCGAATCCGCCGCTCGCCGACATCGGGTACGGACTATAGCCGACGAGGCTTATGCGCTCCATAGGAAGTCGTTATGAAGTTGCCCCTCCACCGACAGGGGCGCAACAGCCAACTTGATTGTCAGGGTTGGCAACGGTACCGTCGTTCGAGATCGATGTCGGCGATCCGCTCGGAAGGAGATAGCTCATGCTCTGTCGGAAGATCGGGGTACTGGCAGTTGTCGCTCCCGTGGGGCTCGCGATCGTGATGGCCTGCATGGCGGCGGCCCCCGGGCGCGCGGCGGACGCTCCAGGTACGCAGAGCACCGGAACGTCGGCCGCGTCCACGTGCCCCCAGTCGACCCGGCCCTTCATGGTCGACGGGACGGCGCCCGGCGTGACGGCGGTTCCGGCGGGAGCCTTCCAGCCCGGGGCCCCGGCGGCCGGTGCGTCGACCGAGGCGACGTGCGTCCCGCCGACGCTCAACGACTTCGCCGCCTCGCCGAACCCGGTCGGCTACGGCGGCTCCGTCACCCTGAGCTGGTCGGCGAGCTCGCCCAACCCGCTGTCGTGCAACGTCTCGTCGAGCCTCGGCGGAGTCACCGGTGGGGCGAGCGGCAGCTGGACGATCGGCCCCGTGACGGCGCAGACGTACTTCGAGCTCTACTGCTGGGACGCCTACGGCGACGGCAACACCGCCGGTGTGACGGTCTCGGTCGCGGGCGGCGGAGGAGGACCGTCGGCCTCCACGCCCATCGGGTGGCTCGACTCGGTCGGCAGCGGCGGCCTCGCCAGCGGCTGGTCGTGCGACGGCGACGCCTACGGCGTCTCGATCTACGTGCAGGTGTACGCCGACGGCGCGTTCGTCGCGCAGTCGCTCGCGAGCGTGAGTCGCCCGGACGTCGCGGCGGCCACGTGGGCCTGCAACGGGACCGGCAACCACGGCTTCGCCTACCAGCTCCCGGGCTACCTGCTCGACGGGCAGCCGCACACGATCAAGGTGGTGGGAGTCAACGTGGACTCCAACGGCGGCGTGGTCGGCAGCGGCAACGCGGAGCTGAGCGGCTCGCCGATGACGGTCACGCCCGGCGCCCCGGCGACGCTCCCCACCATCAGCGCCTGGAGCGCGAGTCCGAACGGGGTGTGGAGCGGCAGCACGACCGTCCTCAGCTGGAGCACCGACGCCGCGAGCTGCAGCATCGGCTCGAGCCCCTCGGGCGGCTCCTGGAGCGGGCTCGCCGGAAGCGGCTCGATCACGACGCCGGCGCTGGCGGCCGCGTACTACAGCTACACCCTGCGGTGCGCCAACGGCGCCGGCAGCGTCTCGAAGAGCGTCGACGTCGAGGTCGAAGATGCCGACGACGGCAGCTACAGCACCGGCCACGCGACGATCGACGGCAGCAGGACGCTCGCGTCCGTCGACGGATGCAAGTGGAAGGGCGAGGAGAACTGGGTCAACCGCAACTCCTTCAAGGGCGTCATCGGAGTCCGCTGGACGTTCTACACGCTCGTCCAGTGGTGCGTGACGAAGGGACAGATCAGGAACGTGACGCGCCAGAGCTGGACCTCCACGCCGGCCACCGGCTGGAGCTTCGCGGGCTTCAGCTCGACGGGCCCGTGCAGCCAGACCTGTGGCGACTACGTCACGCTGTACGGCACGCACCAGACGAGCAAGAACATCTGGATCCAGGGGCGCTACCAGTTCTGCCTGAACTTCCCGCTGGTCGGAGCCGTCTACTGCAAGGACGACCATCCGATCGTCGGCGTCCTGATCAGGGGAGACGGAACCCGTGTCGACACGTATGCGCCGTAGTCGCGTCTGGCCGGCGGCCGCGATCGTCGTGCTCGTCCTCGCCGCGCTCCTCGCCACGTACCTGCTCAACATCCTCGGCTCGCACGGCCACAAGTGACCGCGGATGAGGCCGGGCCTACCAGACGGAGTGCAGCAGCTCCTCGATCTCCGCGGCGGTGGCGGGCTGCGGATTCGCCTGGTTCCCCGCTCGCTGCGCCGCGGCCGCTGCCAGCTCCGGCAGGTCCTGCTCGGGCACCCCGAGCTCGCGCAGTCGCCTCGCGCCTCCGAGCGAGGCGAGCTCCTCCACCCGTGCCGCGGGGTCGCCGCCGACCGCCTCGCCGAAGCGGCGCAGCGCGTCCGGCGCATGCCGCGCGTTGTAGCGGAGCGCGGGCGGCAGGCAGATCCCGTTCAGCGTCCCGTGGGGCAGCCCGTAGCGCCCGCCGACCGCCTGCGCCATGGCGTGCCCGAGCGCGAGCATGGAGCCGGCGAGGGCGGCGCCGGCGTGGCACGCGCCGCGCAGCAGCTCCGTTCGCGCGTCGCGGTCCTGCGGACGCTCGACGACCTGCGGCAGCCACTCCGCCATCAGCCGGGCTCCCTCGAGCGCCTCGACGTCGGCCGTGTCGTTCCGGCCGTGCGCGTAGAGCGCCTCGGCACAGTGCGCTAGCGCGTTCATCGCCGTTCCGACCGTCGTCTCACGGGGAAGGCCGATCGTCAGGCCGGCGTCGTAGACGACGGCCGCGAGCCGGGCGCCTCCGCCCCCGCCGCGCGCCCTCCGCTCGGGGTCGCGGACGCCGAAGTACGGTGTCCACTCCGCGCCCGAGTAGGTCGTCGGCACCGAGACGAGCGGCAGCGCCGCCGCGGCGGAGATGGCCTTCCCCAGGTCGATCGAGCTGCCGCCGCCGAGTGCCACCACGCCGTCGCAGGCGGCAGCCTGCGCCGCGGCGTCGTCGATCCGGTGCGACGGCACCTCGCGCCAGCGCGCCGGCGGAGCGAGGGGGAGCTCGAGCGCTTCCCACCGCGGGCTGGCGACGAGCAGCGGCGAGTTCACGCCGAGGTCGGAGAGCGCCTCCGGCAGGGTGGCGAGCCCCCAGCGGACGATCACGGAAGCCGGGCCCGGGCGAACTCGACGAACGCCTGGGCGGCGCGAGTCTCCGCCCGACCGACCGCGCGCACGAGCGAGATCTCCCGCGACGGCTCCAGCCCGTCCACGCGCGCGGTCGCGACGGTGCCCGTCGCCAGGTCGGCGTCGATCGCGGAGCGCGAGATGAACGTCACGCCGTAGCCGGCGACGACCGCGCTGCGCGCCGACTCCTGCAGCCCAAGCTCGAGCCGCACGTCGAGGTCGCGCGGCCGGATGCCCGCTCCGCGCAGCTCGTCGTCGATCACCTGCCGCACCCCGGCCCCCTCCTGCATCAGCACGAGCGGCTCCTCCTTCAGCTCGTCCAGCGTCACGGTGCGCCCCGCGAAGCGGTGCCCCCGTGGGACGGCGAGCACCACCTCGTCGTGAAAGAACGGCTCGAAGACGACGCCGCGGTGGCGGCGAGCGGCACCCACGACGCCAAGCTCGACCTCCCGGCGCGCGACCTGGTCGACGACCCGCTGCGTGTCCGACACCGAGAGGGCGACGTGGACGCCGGGGTGACGCTGCTGGAACTCGCAGAGCACGACCGGCAGCACCGTGCCGCCGGGGCCGGTCGAGGCGCCGATCTCGAGGCGGCCCACGAGGTCGCCCACCGCCTCGTCGCCCAGCTCCGCGAGCAGCTGCTCCTCCAGCGCGAGCAGCCGCTGCGCGCTCCGGTACAGGCGCTGCCCCGCCTCGGTCGGCTCGACGCGCCGGCCGGAGCGGTCGAGCAGCTGCAGGCCGAGCCGCTTCTCGAGCGAGCGGATCTGCAGGCTGACGGCCGGCTGGGTGACGCCGAGCTGCTCGGCCGCCTGGGAGAAGCTGCGCCGCTCCACGACCGCGCAGAAGGCGGCCAGCTGTCGCGTGTCCATAAGCATCGATTATGCACAGATCGCGTCGAGAGCGCTTGGAAGCGAGCGTTTACCATCCGCAAGGTGCCCGAGTCGACGGCTCCTCCGATCGAGGACACGCTCGTCCGCGGCTACCGGCAGCTGGCGCTCGAGACGCCGGCGCGGAACCGCGACGTGCTCCTCCGCACCCTCGACGTGGTGCTCTCGACCCTGTTCCTCGTCGTCGCGCTGCCGGTCGCCCTGCCGATCGCGGCCGCGGTGCTGCTGACCAGCGGCCGGCCCGTCCTCTACCGCGGCGAGCGCGTCGGCCGCGGCGGCCGCGTCTTCACGATGCTGAAGTTCCGCACCCTGCGCGCCGACGCCGAGACGCGACTCGGCCCGTACCTCGGCGAGGAGCTCGTCCGCCGTGCCGAGGCCGAGTTCACGCCGATCGGGAAGTGGCTGAGGGCGACGCAGCTCGATGAGATCCCGCAGTTCGTCAACGTCCTGCGCGGCGACATGAGCCTGGTCGGCCCGCGGCCGATCCGGCCCGTCTTCTTCGAGGAGCTCGCGCACGAGTTGCCGGCGTACTGGCAGCGCCTGGTCGTCAGGCCGGGCCTGACGGGCTTCGCCCAGGTGCGCCGCGGCTACGAGACGTCGATGGCCGAGAAGCTCGCGCACGACCTCGAGTGGATCGCCGACCGCTCGGTGCGGCTGTATCTGCGGACGCTCGTCGCCACCGGCTGGCGCGTGCTCAGGCAGTCGCTCCGGGGGCTCGTACGTCGCGAGGCCTGAAGCTGGCCCTGCTGGCGCTCGCGCTCGCGGCGGCGGGCGCGGGAGCGGGAGCATGGCTCGCCGGCCACCGGCCGCCGGGGCCGCCGCCGGGATCGGCGCCCCCGCTGCCGCCGCCCCCGTCGCACCCGCGACTGCTCCTGGGCGTCGACGACGACACCGTCAAGTGGACCGCCTACCCGCTCACGGTCGTCCGGCGGCAGCGTGCCCTCGGCGCCGACGCGGTGCGGATCTGGGTGCCGTGGGCCGGCGACGCGCGTCCCGGGCCCCTACGGCGGGCAGAGCTCGCCCGCGCAGCGGCGGCCTCGCGGCACACGAACCTGGTGCTCGCGATCTTCGGCTTCGCCCGCGCCACGCCGCTGACGGCGGCGGCGCAGCAACGCTTCTGCGGCTACGCCCGTGCCGTCCTCCGGCGCGTTCCCCGCGCGCGCGCCGTCGTCGTCTGGAACGAGGCGAACGTGCAGACGTACTGGCGTGGGAGCGCCGCCGCATACGAGCGGCTGCTGGCGCGCTGCTACGACCGGCTCCACCCGCTCGGCGCCGAGGTCCTCGACTCGACCGCCTCCGGCCACGCACCCGCCGCCTTCCTGCGCGCCCTCGGCCGCGCGTATCGCAGGAGCGGGCGGAGGCGGCCGCTCGTCGACGCGTTCGGCCACAACCCGTACCCCCGGACCTCCGCCGAGGCGCCGGGCGCGCCGCACGCGCCCGGCTTCCTCGGCGAGGGCGACTACCGCCGGCTGGTGTCGACGCTCGCGCGCGCCTTCGCAGGCACCGCGCAGCGGTCGCGCGACGTCTGGTACCTCGAGGACGGCTTCCAGTCGGTCTTTCCGCCCTCGCTGCGGAGCCGCTACCGCGGCCGCGAGACGGTTCCGACCGTCGGCGCGGAAGGCCAGGCGAGGCGGTTGCGCCACGCGATCCTTCTCGCCGCCTGCCAGCCGCACGTGCGCGCGTTCTTCAACTTCGAGCTCGTCGACGAGCAGCGCCTGGCGGGGTGGCAGTCCGGCCTGATCTGGCGCGGCGCGCGTCCGAAGCCCGCCGCGGAGGCGTTCGGCGCCGCCGCCCGCGCCGTCGACTCGGCGCGGCTGCGCTGCCGACGCCGTCCGTAGAGTAGGCGGCGATGTGCGGAATCTGCGGGATCGCGTCGGCCGCGGGGCCGGCGGACGCCGACCGCCTCGCGGCCATGAGCCGGACGCTCGTCCACCGAGGCCCCGACAGCGGCGGCGAGCATCTCGACGGGCCCGTGGGGCTCGCCGCACGCCGGCTCTCGATCATCGACCTCGCGGGCGGCGACCAGCCGATCGCGAGCGAGGACGGATCGCTCGTCGTCGTCCAGAACGGCGAGATCTACAACTTCCCGGAGTTGCGGCGCGAGCTCGAGCGCGAGGGCCACGCCTTCCGGACGCGGTGCGACACGGAGGTGCACCTGCACCTGTACGAGCGGCACGGGCTCGGCTTCGCGCAGCACCTCCGCGGCATGTTCGCGGTGGCGCTCTGGGACGCACGCCGGCGGCGGCTCGTGCTCGCACGCGACCGCTACGGCATCAAGCCGCTGTACTACCGCGTCGCCGGCGGCGGCCTCGAGTTCGCGTCGGAGCTCCGGGCGCTGCCGCGGGGGGAGATCGATCTCGACGCCCTCGAGGCCTTCCTCGCCTTCAACTCGATCCCGGCGCCGTACTCGATCTTCCGGGAGGTCCGGAAGCTCGCGCCCGGGCACCTGCTCGTATGGGAGGAGGGCCGCGACCTGCTGCTCCAGCGCTACGCGCGGCCCGGTCCGCTGGCTGCGGACGAGCTGCGGGACGGTGACGAGGCGGAGCTGCTCGAGGAGCTCCGCGCGCGGCTCCGCGACTCCGTGCGCGCGCACCTGCTCTCGGACGTGCCGGTCGGCGTGCTGCTCTCCGGAGGCGTCGACTCCGCGGCGCTCGCCGCCCTCGCCGCGCAGGAGTCGAGCGACGCCGTCCACACGTTCACCATCGGGTTCGAGGAGCGAAGCTTCGACGAGCGCGCCGACGCCCGGCTCGTCGCGGAGCGCTACGGAACGACCCACCACGAGCTCCTGGTGCGCCCCGACCCGCAGGCCCTGCTGCCGGCGCTCGCCGACGCTTTCGACGAGCCGTTTGCGGATTCGTCGGCCCTCCCCACCTACCTCGTCTCTCGCCTCGCAGCGGGGCACGTCAAGGTCGCCCTCTCCGGCGAAGGCGGAGACGAGCTCTTCGGCGGCTACTACACGTACGTCGCCGACCTCCTCGCCGAGCGCGTCGCGCCTCTCGCCCGGCTCGCGCGTCCGCTCGTCGAGCGCCTCCCGAGCTCGACCGCGAGAGCGAGCTTCGACTACAAGGCGAAGCGCTTCGTGCGGGCCGCGCACCTGCCGCCGCTCGAGCGCCACCACGGCTGGAAGGTGATCTTCTCACCCGACGCGCGCAGCGCGCTCACCGGCCGCCGCGCATCCTTCGACCCGCTCGAGGTCTACCGGCGGCGGTACCGCGAGACGGAGGCGGCGGATCGCCTTGCCCGGCTGCAGGACGTGGACTTCGGCATCTACCTCGTCGACGACCTCCTGGTGAAGACCGACCGCGCCTCGATGGCGCACTCGCTCGAGGTGCGCGTGCCGTTCCTCGACTCCGTCGTGACGAACCTCGCCTTCGCCCTGCCGGCGCGCCACAGGGTACGCGGGCTCGCGAAGAAGGTGCTGCTGCGGAAGGCGGTGGCGCCGCTGCTGCCGCCCGAGATCGTCCACGGGCGCAAGCGCGGGTTCTCGATCCCGGCGGCGCGGTGGCTGCGCGGCGAGCTGGAGCCTTTCGCGCGCGCGACGCTCTCGGGCGAGACGCTGCGGCGCCAGGGGTTCTTCCACCCCGAGACGGTGGGACGGCTGCTCGACGAGCACGTCGCGGGGGCGGAGGATCGGAGCAGGCAGCTCTGGGGGCTCCTCGCCTTCACGCTCTGGTACGAGCGGCACGTGGAGCAGGAGCCACCGCTCCTGCGCTCGGCGCGGATGGAGGCGCTCGTCTCGTGACCGAGCTGCCACCCTTCGAGCTCGGCCATCCGCGCACGGAGCTGCGGCGGCAACTCGTCGCTGCCGTGCTCGCCGGCGAGAAGACCGCCACGGCGGGGCTCTGGTCCGAGTATCGAGCCGAGGGCGCGGAGGTCGACCCGCCGGGCGCGCGGTACGTCCTGCACGACTACGACGACGAGCCGGTTGCGATTGTCGAGGTGACGGGGGCCGAGCTCCTGCCCGCCGCAGAGGTCGACCTCCAGTTCGCGCGCGACGAGGGAGAGGGGTTCGAGTCCGTGGAGGAGTGGCGAGTCGCCCACGAGCAGTTCTTCGAGCAGCCGATCGAGCCGGACACGCAGATCGTCGCGGTCCGCTTTCGCGTGGTCGAGCGCCTGTGAGGGTCTGGATCGATATGACGGCGTCGGCACACGTGCTGGT
>JBBWZD010000130.1:0-16269 GCA_039648875.1 Actinomycetota bacterium | reverse complement strand
CGCTCCACGCCGACCCGACCTGCGCTCCCTCCCCCACGACGTCCGTCTCGATCCGGAAGTCGGACCCGAGCGCCGTCAGCGCCGCGTAGGTGACGGGGAGCTTCTCGTTCGACGCGGGCAGCAGCGGCAGCGAGCCGTTCCGGGAGTAGACGCTCTCCCCGGTGGCGAGGTCGACGGCGGCGGCACCGGACGCCGACATCCTGACGTGCGGGACGTGGAGCGCGCGGTCGAGGCGCGCCGCGAGCGGCGAGGCGGGAGCGGCGGCCGCACCCGCGGCGAGCATGGCCGTCGCGACGAGGGCCGCGACGAAGGCGCTGACGCGGGCGCTCATGCGGGAACCAGTGTTCCGGCACATGTCTTCATCGTCAAGCGATCTGGGTCCCGCCGCGCGCAAGATGGGCCGCCCGGCCCATATCGGCCGCACGCCGCGGCCTCGATAATCGAAGCCCGGTGGCGGCGGGCGATGACATGCGGCAGCGAATCCAACAGCTCCTGAGCGCGCCCAAGAGCGGCGCCGACGCGCCCACGCTCGCGCACCTCGAGCACACCCTCACCGACGGCTACGCGCTCGCGCTCGCGCTCGACGGCGAGCGCTTGCGGCTCGAGCGCCGGCTCGGGCAGGCCGCGCACGCGCTCGCGGGCGCCGAGGTGTCCGGCCACGCCGACGACATCTCCTCGGTGGCGAAGCGGCTGAAGCACGCGAACGGCGAGCTCGGCGAGCTCCGGTCCCTGCTCGCCTTGTTGCAGCAGCGCGCCCGCACGGCGCGCTCCGCCTCTCGCTAGACGATCCCGGAGCGGACAGCGTAGACCGCGGCCTGGATCCGGTTGTCGATCTGCAGCTTCATGAGGATGTTCGAGATGTGGTTCTTGACCGTCTTCGGGCTGATGTGCAGCTCCCCCGCGATCACGGCGTTGTCGTTGCCGTTCGCGATCAGCTTCAGCACCTCGATCTCGCGGTCGGAGAGCTCCGACCTGATGGCGTGCGCGATCTCCGGCGACGAGCTCGTCGCGCGCACGCGCTGGAGCACCTTCGCCGCGATCGTGGGCGAGATGAGGGACTCACCCCGCGCGGCGGCGCGGATGCCGGCCATCAGCTCCTCGATCGAGGAGTCCTTGAGCAGGTAGCCGCACGCCCCCGCGAGGATGGCGTCCATCACGTCGGTGTCGTCGTCGGAAATGGTGAGCATCACGACGCGCGTAAGCGGTGCGATCGCCGTGATGTGGCGGGTGGCGTCGACGCCGCCCATGCCGGGCATGTTCAGGTCCATCACGACGACGTCGGGAGTCAGCTCGCGCACGAAGCGCACGGCGTCGGTGCCCGTTCCGGCCTCGCCGACCACCTGCACGCTCTGCTCCTCGAGCAGGTTGCGCAGGCCGGTGCGGAACAGGTCGTGGTCGTCGACGATCAGGACGCGGAGCGAATCGGTTCGACGCTCGTCGGCCAGTTGCAGCACCTCGCTCAGTTCAAGCCGCCTTCCCTTTGGGCGCCGCGGATTCTAGTGCAGCGTGCTCGCGACGGTACGGCGGCCCCGGCGCGCGGGGCGCCACCGCATCACGGCGACAGCCTCGGATCGTGAGACTTTGTGCGGTCCGCGATTAGACCTCTGCCGGCGTCGTCGACATCGTATTGCGAGCGTTCTGGCCGAATTTGCGAGTTGCGCACATCCGATACCCCTGCTAGCCTCCGCAACTTGTGTCGCCCCGGCCCCCTCGGGTGTGCCTGTCGCAAGCGAGTTTCGAGAGTCCGTCATTAGGGTTCTGAAGCGACAGGCGCCGGTAGTGCTCGTAGCCTTCGTCGCGGCTTTCGCCGCGGCCGGCACAGCGACCGGCGACCCCTCGATCTCCGGCAAGCAGAGCGAGGCGCAGCACGTGATGTCGCAGATCAACGCGCTCGACGCGAGCCTCGAGCGCGCGCGGAACGAGTACGACGCGGCCACGGCGAAGCTGCACGCGATCCAGGAGAGCCTCCGGCTGAACCGCATCGGCCTGAACGCTGCGCGCGCCAACCTCGGCAAGGCGCAGGGAGCGCTGGCCGAGCGCCTCGTCGCGATCTACACCACGCGGGACAACCAGTCCACGCTCGCCGTCCTGCTCGGCTCGCAGAGCATCGACGACCTCGTCAACCGCATCGAGACGGTGCAATCCGTGTCGTCTCAGGACGTGGCGGTGATGAACCAGGTGCTCACGTTCAAGCGTGAGGTGACGGCTCACCAGCGAGCGCTGGTGGGCGCCCGCGCAGCCCAGGTGCGCCTGGTGCAGGAGCGCGCCGACGCCAAGGCGCGCATCGGCACCCAGCTCGTCCAGCAACGGCAGCTGCTCTCCTCGATCAAGGGTCAGATCGCACACCTGATCGCGGCCCAGCACGCTCGCCAGCTCGCCGCCGCCCGCGCGGTGCAGGCGCGTCTCTCGTCGCAGCAGGCCGCCCAGCAGGCGGCGGTGCAGCAGACTCCCGTCGGCGTCTCCGCGTCGACCCCGGACGGGGCATCCGTCGCGCCCCCGTCCCACTACGGCGGCGTCGTCGGCATCGCGATGCGCTACCTCGGCGTGCCGTACGTTTGGGGCGGGGCGAGCCCGCGCGGGTTCGACTGCTCGGGCTTGGTGATGTACGTCTACGCACAGGTCGGCGTCTCGCTCCCGCACTACACCGGCGCGCAGTGGAACGCGGGCGTCCCGGTCTCGCGGGGCGACCTCCAGCCGGGTGACCTGGTCTTCTTCGACGGCCTCGGGCACGTCGGCATCTACATCGGCGGCGGCCAGTTCATCCACGCACCGCACACCGGCACCGTCGTGCAGATCTCCAGCCTCTCCGGCTGGTACGCCGCCACGTACGTCGGCGCCCGCCGCATCATCGGCTAAGCGCTTCCCGCTAACGCTCGGCGTCAGCTTCGGCTGTGGGCCTCGTCTCCCGACGGAGGGAGTACGCCAGCACCAGCGCTACGGCGACCGGCATCAGCCACCAGGCGTCGAGGCCGGCGGCGACGACCGCGGCCGTCGCCGCGATCGCGAGGGCGACGCCTGCGGCGGCGCGCCAGTCGTCGCCGACGACGAAGTCCCACCAGAAGCGGGCGAAGCCGGCGAGGCGGCTCACGCGAAGGCGACCCTCCGGCGGCGGAGGGCCGCCACCGAGCCGAACGAGAGGAGCAGGACGAATGCGAGCACCCCGGGCAGCGAGGCGTCGTCGCCGGGCCAGTGCGCGCCGGCGCCCTCGGTCGACCAGAAGACCCCGAAGGTCGTCAGCATGACACCGACCGCGAACTTCATCGTGTTCTCCGGCACGCGCGCGAGCGGCGCGCGCACGAGCACGCCCACCGTCACGACGAGCAGGAGCGCCGCGCCCGCCCCGAGCGCCGCGAGGGCGATGCTGCCCTGTGTGCTGCCGAACGTGATCACGATGAACGCCACTTCGAGCCCCTCGAGCAGCACGCCCTTGAACGCCAGCGTGAAGCCGTACCAGTCCAGCCCCGCCCGGTGCTCCACGCCGGCCGCCCGCGCCTCGGCGAGCTCCCGCGCGAAGATGGCCTGCTCGTCGTGCAGCGGCTTGTAGCCGCTCGCGCGCAGGATCGCCTTCCGCAGCCATTGCAGCCCGAACGCGAGCAGCAGCGCGCCCACGACCAGTCTGAGGACCGAGAGCGGCACGAGCGTCAGCGCCGGCCCGAGCGCCGCGACGATGACGGCGAGGGCGAGCGTCGCGGCGGCGAGGCCCGTGAGCGCGGATCTCCAGCCGCGCGTCACGCCCGCCGCGAGCACGATCGTCAGCGCCTCGACGAACTCGACGCCGCTGGCGAGGAAGGCGGAGGCGATGAGGAACCCGGTCGTCATGCTCTTGCTCCGGCCTCAGTCGGCATACAGGCGCTCGATCTCGGCGGCAAAGTGGTCGTGCACGACCTTGCGCCGCAGCTTCAGCGTCGGCGTCACCTCCCCCTCGTCCTGAGAGAAGTCGCGGGGCAGGATCGCGAAGCGCTTGATCTGCTCGACGCGGACGCGGTCGCGGTTCACGTCGTCGACGAGCTCCTGCACGAGCTCCCGCGGGTCGCGCCCCGCCGTCCGCATCTCGTCGGGGTCGAGCGTCACGAGGGCGGCCACGTACGGGCGCCGGTCGCCGACCACCAGCGCCTGAGAGACGAAGCGCGACGCCTTGAGCGCGTTCTCCAGGTTCTGCGGGGCGACGTTCTTGCCGCCCGCCGTGACGATCAGGTCCTTCTTCCGGTCGGTGATGGTGAGGAAGCCGTCGGCGTCGAGCTCGCCCACGTCGCCCGTCCGGAACCAGCCGTCGACGGCGAACGCCTGCCGCGTCGCCTCCGGATCCTTGTAGTAGCCGCTGAAGACCGTGTCGCTGCGCACGAGGATCTCGCCGTCAGCGTCGAGCCTCACCTCGCAGCCGGGGACGGCGCGGCCGACGGTGCCGAAGCGGAAGTCGTCGGGATCGTTCACGCTCAGCGAGCTCGAGGTCTCGGTGAGGCCGTAGCCCTCGATCACGAGCAGGCCGAGCGAGTGGAAGAACTCGAGCACGTCGCGGCCGAGCGGCGCCGCTCCGGAGACGCCGAGGCGCAGCCGCCCGCCGAGCCGCTCCCGCACCTTCGACAGGACGAGCCTGTCCGCCAGCCGCTGCTCGAGCTGCGGGAGGAGGGAGACCGGCCGACCGGCGCGGCGCAGCCGGCTCGCGTGTGCGCCGGCGCGCAGCCCCCAGCGCCCGAGCGCCCGCTTCGGCCCGCCGGCGCGCTCGATCTCGCCGAGCACGTTCGCGTGGATCTTCTCGTAGACGCGCGGCACGGCCGGGAGGATCGTCGGCCGCACGGCCGCGAGCGCCTGGGGCACGCGTGCCGCGTCGGCGCAGAGGGCGACGGTCGACCCGTGGTAGGCGGCGGACTGGTGGGCGATGCGGCCGAAGCTGTGCGCGAGCGGCAGGAAGAGCAGGAGAACGTCGCTCTCGTCCTGGAGCGTGGTCTGCACCCGCACGGCCGCGGCGACGAGGTTCTTCTGCGTCAGCATGCAGCCCTTGGGCGGCCCGGTGGTGCCGGACGTGTAGATCAGCGTGCCGAGGTCGTCCTCCCGGATCTCCGCGGCTGCTGCGTCGAGGGCGCCCGGGTGCGCCCGCCGGTAGGCGCGTCCCTCCTCCTCGAGGCCGGGCAGCTCGTCGAAGCGGAGGATCTCCCGCACCGCCGGGAGCTCCGGGCGCACGGACGCGAGCTTCGCGGTCTGGTCGTGGTCCTCGGCGAAGACGAGGACGGCCTCCGAGTGGCCGAGGATGTAGGCGCACTCCTTGGCGCTGCTCGTCGGGTAGAGCCCCACCACGACCGCGCCGATCGACATCGTCGCCCAGTCCAGCAGCACCCACTCGAGCCTCGTCCGCGCGAGCACGGCCACGACGTCGCCGCGGCGCACGCCGCGGCCGAGCAAGGCGTGGGCGAGCGCGTCGACCCGCTCGCCCGCCTCCGCCCAGGCGACCTCGCGCCAGCCCTCCTCATGCTCCTCGAGGTAGGCCGGTGCCTCGAAGCCCCGTGCGAGCGCGTAGCGCCACAGCTCCGGCGCCGTCAGCCGGACGAGGCGGACGTTGGGTTCCGTCGAGGCCGCGGCCGATGCCACGGACATATGGTACGCAGGCAGGGACAGGCGGAGAGAAGGCGAAAGGAGCCGGTCCCTCTAGACTTTCGGGAGCGCATGCGGACCATCTGGAACGGCTCCATCAGCTTCGGCCTCGTCAACATCCCGATCGGGCTGGCGCTTGCGACGCAGCGCACGGACGTCGCCTTCCGGACGCTGCACCGGGAGTGCGGCACGCCGATCAAGCAGAAGCGCTGGTGCCCGTTGCACGAGCGCGACGTGGAGCCGGACGAGCTCGTCAAGGGCTGGGAGGTCGCGAAGGGCCAGTTCGTGCTCGTCGAGGAGTCGGATCTGGAGTCCGTGGCGCTGCAGCGCTCTCAGTCGATCGACATCCTCCGCTTCGTCAAGCTGGCCGACGTCGACCCCGTCTTCTTCGACAGGACGTACTACCTTGCCCCGGCGGGCGCGGACGCCGCGCGGCGGCCGTACGTGCTCCTCCTGCGGGCGATGCAGGAGACGGGCATGGCCGCGGTGGGCAAGTTCGTCCTCTGGGGCAAGGAGAACCTGTGCCTGATCCGCGCGCAGGGCGAGACGCTTGCGCTCGAGACCCTGTTCTTCGCCGAGGACGTGCGTTCGACGGCCGAGATCGAGGAGGTCGTCGAGGCCACCGAGGTGCGTCCGGCGGAGCTCGAGCTCGCGGGACAGGTGATTCAGAGCCTCGTCGGCGAGTGGGATGCGGCCGAGTTCGAGAACGAGTACCGGCGCGACCTCCGCGCGATGCTCGAGGCGAAGCTGGCCGGCGAGCCGGTCGCCCGGCCGGAGCCGGTGCCCGAGACACCCGTCGTCGACCTGATGGAGGCGCTGCGGCGCAGCGTCGCCGAGGTGCAGGGCAAGCGGACGCCCGCGGCCAAGCCCGCCGGGAAGACGAAAGCCGCCTCCTCGCCGGATGGCGGCTCTCGTCGCAAGCGGGCGCCGGCGCGCAAGAGCGCCTGACGCGGGAAAGCCTCTAGTGGTGCTGCGGCAGCGCGCCGAGCGCCTCGAGCTGCACCTGGAAGAGGTACTTGTCGATCTTCCCCTGGTAGATCGGCACCCCCTCCTGCATACACACCCGGATCACCTCCTGCCGGTCGATGCCGAGCTCCTCCGACAGCTCTTCGGGCGTGAGGTGGTTCGCCATGCGGCTTGCTCCTTCCCTCGGCTACGAAAAAGCCCGTCGCGCCGGGCGCAGACGGGCTAGACCGAAACCTGGATTGTCGTTTCGACGGGCTTCACTCGGCCCGCCCCGTGCCGGCATGCATCTCCCCAAGAATATCCACTGGTGCTGACGGAGTCCAAATCGACGCTGCCGGGCTTCGAGGTGAGGGAAACTCGCTACCGCACGACGCGCGTGCGCTACCTCACGGCCGGCTCGGGGCCGCCGCTCGTGCTGGTGCACGGCCTCGGCGGCGCGGCGGGCAACTGGCAGCTCGTCGCGCCGGCTCTCGCCCAGCGGCGCCGCGTGATCGTGCCGGACCTGCCCGGGCACGGCGGGTCGGCCCCGCTGCTCGCGGCGCCCAGCCTCGACCCCTACGCCGAGGTGGTGCTCGCGGTGCTCGAGCACGAGGACGCGCTGCCGGCGCCCTGGGTCGGCCATTCCCTGGGCGGGCTCGTCGCGCTGCGGGCCGCAGTCCGGCGGCCGGGGGCGGTGAGCGCGGTGGTGCTCGCCGCCGCCGCGGGCATCTCCTCGACGGCCCGCGCGGCGGAGGCCGTCGTCACGGTGCTCGGGCTCGTCCAGCCCGGCAAGCTCGCGGCGCGGTACCGGCGGCTTCTGGCGGGGTCGCGGCTCGGCCGCACGGCGACGTTCGGCTGGTGGGGCGTTGCCGACCCGGCCGGCTTCGACCCCGAGATGGCCGAGGCATTCCTCGCCGGACCGGCGCAGCACACCGACACCGCTTCCGCCGGCAGGGCGCTCGTGCGCTACGACCCGCGGTCCGACCTGGAGCGCGTCGCCTGTCCGTGCCTCTGCCTCTGGGGTGCCTGCGACAACTGGGTCCCGCTGCAGGACGGGATGGAGTACGCCCGCCGGCTGCGCGCGCCGCTGCGGATCATCGCCGACTGCGGCCACCTCCTGATCGGCGAGCGGCCGGAGGCGGTGCTGCGCGCCGTGGACGACTTCCTGGGCGCGCCGCCGTCAGGTTAGTCCCGGGAGGGGTTGGGAAGGTGCCCCTGATGCGGCTGGCCGGGCTCTTCGGGCGCCACGCTCGCGCGCAGACGGTCGAGCGCGTCGCCGATCGCCGGCAGGCGGACGTGCGGGTGCTCGAGGCGCTCCGCGAGCTGGGGTCCGACCTGGCGCAGCCGCGGGCCGTCCGCCATTTCGTCAGCGTCCCCGACCGGCGGGGCGCGGAGCTCGTCGCCGAGGTGCTCGAGCGCGACGGCTGGTCGACCTCGGTGCAGGACGACCCCGACGGCGGCTGCCTCGTCGTCGCCGCGCGCGCCGAGAAGCTCTCCGAGCCGCTGGTACGGCGGACGCGCTCGCGCCTCGAGACGATCGCGGCCGAGCACGGCGGGCTGTACGACGGCTGGGAGGTCGAGACGACGTAGGCGCGCGTGGCACGTGTGCGGGCGGCGTCAGCCTGTCGCGATCGCCGGCTCGAACGGAATCACCTCCCCGCCGCTGCTCTCGTCACGCTGCGGCCCGCCGCGGAAATCGACGCGGCGGGCCACCACCTCGACGACACGCCGCCGCTTTCCCTCCTCCTCCCAGGAGCGGCTGCGCAGGTAGCCGTCGACCCCGATCTGCCGCCCCTTGGCGAGAAGCTCGCCGCAGAGCTCCGCCTGCCGGTCTCGGGCGGAGACGCCGACGAAGTCGGCCCCTGCGTCGCGGTCGCCGCGGCCGACCGCGAGCAGGAAGCTCGCCACCTTCTTGCCGTCGCCGACCTCGCGCAGATCTACGCCGCTGGCGAGGTTGCCGATCAGGTTGACGGTGTTCATACGGCGAGCGTAGGGGTCGAACCGCCAAGGGAATGTCAAGGCTCTCTGGCGGCTTCGACAAAGCTTCCCGCCCAGGGGTTTTTCGGGCAATCATCTAGAGTGGTCTGCGTGGGCATCTTCACCTCGATGACGGGCTTCGGCGGTCGCGACATGGCCGTGGACCTGGGAACCGCCAACACACTCGTCTACGTCCGCGGCCGCGGCATCGTGCTCTCCGAGCCGTCGGTCGTCGCGATCGACCAGCGCTCCGGGGAGGTGCACGCCGTCGGCGCCGAGGCGAAGCGGATGCTCGGGCGCACGCCGGGGACGATCCAGGCGATCCGGCCGCTCAAGGACGGGGTGATCGCCGACTTCGACGTCACCGAGCAGATGCTCCGCCACTTCATCCAGAAGGTGCACCAGCACCGGTTCGCGCACCCGCGCGTGGTGGTCTGCGTGCCGTCCGGTGTCACCGGCGTCGAGAAGCGCGCGGTCGAGGAGGCGACGCTCTCGGCAGGCGCCCGCCAGGCGTACCTGATCGAGGAGCCGATGGCCGCCGCGATCGGCGCCGGGCTGCCGGTGGCCGAGCCGACCGGCAACATGATCGTCGACATCGGCGGCGGCACGACCGAGGTCGCCGTGATCAGCCTCGGCGGCATCGTCGTCTCCCAGTCGCTGCGGGTCGGCGGCGACGAGATGGACGAGGCGATCATCAACCACATCAAGCGGGACTACAAGCTGCTGATCGGCCAGCAGACGGCCGAGGAGATCAAGCTCGAGATCGGCTCCGGCTGGGACCTGAAGGAGGAGCTCCAGGCCGAGGTACGCGGCCGCGACATGCTCACGGGCCTGCCGAAGACGATCATCCTCACCTCGGAGGAGATCCGTCGCGCGCTCGACGACCCGGTCACGCAGATCATCGAGGCGATCAAGTCGACGCTCGACAAGACGCCGCCGGAGCTCGCCGCCGACATCATGGACCGCGGCATCATGCTTGCAGGCGGCGGCGCCCTCCTGAACGGCCTCGACGAGCGGCTCCGCTTCGAGACCCAGATGCCCGTCCACCTCGCCGAGAGCCCGCTCACGTGCGTTGCGGTCGGCTCCGGCCGCAGCCTCGAGGAGTTCGAGGCGATCCACCGCTCCAACCGCGCACGCGCGCGGTCGTCGCGCAACGGCCGCCGCTACTGAGCCGGCCCCGACGGGCGGAATCGGCCTCGCGCGGCCGGTTGTCGCGCTAACCTAGGCCGACGTGGCACCCCCGAACCGCACCGCACGCGTGGCGGTGCTGGGCTCGTCGGTCCAGCGCTCCAGGTCGAGTCAGTACCCGAGCCGAGGGCGCAGCGCCGTGGTCCGGCGCGCCGTGCTCGGGGTACTCGTCGTCCTCGCGCTCGCGCTGCTGACGATCTCGTTCCGCTCGCCGACCTCCGGCGCGCTTCACGACGTGCAGGGGAGCGGCGCCTCGGTGCTGCGTCCGTTCCAGGTCGCCGCCGAGCGGGTCGCCCGGCCGTTCCGCGACGCGTACGGCTACTTCAGCGGGCTCGCGAGCGCGAAGTCGGAGAACGCGAAGCTGAGGCGCGAGGTGCGCCACTGGCGGGCGAGCGCCGCCGCCAACCTCGCCGCCGCGCAACGCGCCGCCGAGTTCCAGAAGCTCCTGAAGTTCGAGCAGGGGCCGGCGTATCCCGCCGACTTCCGGCCGGTCAACACCGCCGTGATCTCGTTCCCGAGCGGCCCGTTCGCGCAGCAGGTGGCGATCGCCGCCGGCAGCGGCTCGGGCATCCGCCTGAACACGCCCGTCGTCAGCCAGGACGGCCTCGTGGGGCGCGTGACGAACGTCTTTGGCTCGACCTCCGTCGTCACGCTGATCACGGACCCCGACAGCGCGGTCGCCGCCGTCGACCTCTCCTCCAAGGGCGTCCGCGGCCTGATCCAGCACGGGCAGGGCAACACGCTCCTCCTCGACCGCGTCCCGAAGGAGCAGGTCGTGAACAAGGGCGACCTGATCGTGACGCAGGGGACGATCGAGCGGCGCTATCCCGACCTCTACCCCTACGGCATCCCGATCGGCCGCGTCCTCTCCGTGGGGAGGAGCGACATCGCGAGCTACCTGACGGTGGAAGTGGCGCCGTTCGCGCACTTCGACGCGCTCGACTCCGTCGCGGCGCTCGTGTCGACGAAGCGCGCACCGAAGCTCCCGTGACGCCCCTGGACGGCCTCAAGGTCGCGGCGGTCCTCTTCGTCGCCGCCATCTTCCAGGTGTCGATCTTCGCGCAGGTGCACGTGCTGCGCGGGGTGCCCGACCTGCTGCTGGTGACGCTCGTGGCCGCCGCGCTGCTGCGCGGGACGCTCGTCGGTGCCGCGGGCGGCTTCTTCGGCGGGCTGCTCGTCGACACCGCCACGCTCGGGCAGCTCGGCCTGACGTCGCTCGTGCTGACGATCGCCGGCTACTGGATCGGCCGCTACGGCGAGACGACCGGCCGCGATCGGGCGCACGCGCCGTTCCTCTCGGTGGGGGTCGTGACGATCCTGTACTCGTTCGGGCTGCTGCTGGTGCACTTCGTGCTCGGCGAGCGCGCGCCCGCGGGTGCGATGCTGCACGGGCTGCTGCCGACGATCGCCCTGAACCTGCTGCTCACGGGGCCGGTCTACGCGCTGGTGCGGAGGGTGCTGCGGCCGCTGGAGCGCGCCGACGTCGCCACGGAGGTTCAGCTCCTTGGCTAGCACGGCGGCCGAGCGCCCGCGGTCGCGGTCGCGGCGCGTCCTGCCTCCGAGCGGCGCCGCCGTCGAGCCCTACCGGCTGACGCCGCGGCTCGCGCTGCGGATCGGCGTGCTCGGGGTCGTCGTGCTCGTCGTCTTCGCCGCGCTCTTCCTGCGCCTGTGGGCGCTGCAGGTCCTCGCGGGGACGAAGTACGTCGACCAGGCGCTCGCGAACTCCTACCGCACGGTGCCCGTGCAGGCGCCGCGGGGGCCGATCGTCGACCGGAACGGCGTGCCGCTCGTCACCAACGCGACCGCGACCGCGATCGAGCTCTGGCCGTCGGACCTGCCGAAGGTCTACGTCGACCGCTTCCGGGAGCTGCGACGACTCGCGCAGGTGACCCGTCTGCCGCTGTACGAGATCGCCCGCGAGATCAGGCAGCACCGCGGCGACCCCGTCACGCCCGTGATCGTCCGCGACGCCGCCGCCGGGCCGATGGCCACGTACCTGCTGGAGCACGCGGCGGAGTTCCCCGGCGTGACCACGGCGCCGACGTACGTCCGTCACTACCCGTACCACTCGCTGGCCGCCCAGCTTCTCGGCTACGTCGGGCAGATCTCTCCCGCGCAGGTCAGCCGGCTCGGGACGAGCGGGTACGCGGCCGGCGACGAGATCGGGCAGGGCGGGGTGGAGTCGGCCTACGACACGTACCTGCGCGGCGCAGCCGGAGCGGCGCGCCTGCACGTCGATTCCCACGGACGGCCTCGCAGCGCCGTCCAGATCACGTCGATGCCCACGGGCGGGCACGAGCTGCGGCTCACGCTCGACCTGCATCTGCAGAAGGCCGCCGAGCGGGCGCTGCAGTATGGAATCCAGCTCGCCCAGGCCGACGGCCACTGGGCCGCGCGGGGCGGCGCGATCGTCGCGCTCGACCCGCGCGACGGCTCGATCCTCGCCGAGGCGTCTGCGCCGGCCTTCGAGCCCTCCGTGTTCGCCGGCCGCGTCACCCGCCGCGCGCTCGCGAGCCAGGGGCTCACGAGCGCCACGGCCGCGCTGAAGAACTATCCCTCCCTGAACCGCGCCCTGATGGGCACCTATCCGCCGGGCTCGACATTCAAGCCGGTCACCGCGCTCGCGGCGATGCAGGAGCACCTCGTCTCGCCGTACGCGTACCTCCCGTGCACGGGCACCTACACCGCGCCCGAGGATTCCTCGAGGCGCGTCTTCCACAACTGGGACCCGAACGTCGACCAGGCGATGGACCTGCCCACGGCGCTCGCGTACTCGTGCGACACGTACTTCTACCAACTGGGCAACCAGTTCTACGAGCTGCCGCCCGACCGCGGCCAGCCGCTCCAGAAATGGGCGCGCGCGCTCGGCTTCGGCAGGATCACCGGCTCGGACGTCGGGCCGGAGGCGAGCGGGCTCGTACCGACGATCGCGTGGCGCCACCACCGCTTCACGAAGCGGAACGACCCGCACTGGCAGGTCGACCGCCTCTGGAAGCCCGGCAACTCGATCCAGCTTGCGATCGGGCAGGGCGACCTGCTCGTGACGCCGCAGCAGATGGCCCGGCTCTACGCGCTCGTCGCCAACGGCGGC
The DNA here is from genome assembly GCA_039648875.1 of Actinomycetota bacterium. GTDB lineage: Bacteria > Actinomycetota > Thermoleophilia > Gaiellales > Gaiellaceae > Palsa-739. Next base: position 3,482 of record JBBWZD010000130.1, on the reverse strand, counting down.
GAGCTCGTGACGCCGCACGTGCTGCTGGACGTCGAGAACCCGAACGGCACCTCCGTCCCGGTGAAGGCGCTGCCCGCGCCGCGGGAGGCCGGCATCGACCCAGGCGCGCTCGAGGTCGTCCGGCAGGGGCTCTGGGAGGGCACGCACCTGCCCTTCGGCACCTCCTACGGCGTCTTCGGCAACTTCCCCTACTCGATCGCCGGCAAGACGGGGACGGCCGAGAAGGTCGTGACGCTGCCGGGCTACACCGGCAACCAGGACCAGTCCTGGTGGTGCGGGTACGGGCCGACCGGCGACCCGAAGCTCGTCGTCTGCGCGATGATCGAGAACGGCGGCCACGGCGGCACGGCCGCCGCCCCGGCTGCGGAACAGGTCTTCGCGGAGTTCTTCCACGTCAAGGCGCACCTCGCCGCGCCCATCCACTCGGATTGACGGGCAGACTGCGCTGATGCTCGAGTACGCGGGATCGCAAAGAACCGGGCTCCAGGCGGAGCGGCGGGAGGGGCTCGCGCTCGTCGCCCTGCTGCGCTCGCTCGACTGGGTCCTCGTCGCCGGCGTGGCGGGCCTCGTCGCGGTCGGCCTGTGGGCGATCGCCGGCGTCACGCACTTCGACGATCCGGGCCACCCGAGCTACTACCTGGACCGCCAGATCGGCTACGTCGTCGCGGGCACGCTCGTCCTGCTCGTGGCGATCGCCGTCGACCCTGAGCTCTACCGGCGCTACTGGCGCGCGATCTTCGGCGGCACCGTCGGCTTGATCGCCGTGGTGCTGGTGCTCGGCCACGCGGCGCGCGGGTCGACCCGCTGGATCAACGTCGGCTTCTTCACCTTCCAGCCGTCGGAGTTCGGCAAGCTCCTGTTCGTCCTCGCGCTCGCCGGCTTCCTGGCCGAGCGCGCCCGCAGCGCGAAGGAGGTCGGCACCACGCTCCGCACGCTCGGGCTCGGGCTCGTGCCCGTCGTGCTCGTCTTCGCCCAGCCCGACCTCGGCACCGCCCTCGTGTACCTGGCCGGGCTCGGCGCGATGCTCTTCGTCTGCGGCACCCCCTGGAAGCAGCTCGCGGCGCTGGGCGCGGTCGCCGTGCTGCTCGCCGTCGGCGTGCTGTGGGCAGGCCCCGCCGCGGGAGTGCAGTTCCTCAAGAGCTACCAGAAGGAGCGGCTGATCTGCTTCACGCACCCCGCCACCTGTCCCGTCGACGCCCGCTACAACGTCGAGCAGTCGATCGCCGCCGTCGGCTCGGGCGAGGTGAACGGCCGCGGCCCGAACAACGCGACCCAGACGCGGCTCGACTTCCTGCCCGAGCACCACACCGACTTCGTGTTCGCGTCGTTCAGCGAGCAGCGCGGCTTCGTGGGCGCGTCGCTCCTGCTCGGGCTCTACCTGCTCGTGCTGTGGCGAGGGCTCCGCATCGTGACCGTCGCGCGCGACCTCTACTCCGCGATCGTGGCGGGCGGGATCGTCGTCGCGCTCCTGTTCCAGATCTTCGTCAACGTCGGCATGACGATGGGGATCGCGCCGATCACGGGCATCCCGCTGCCCTTCGTCAGCGTCGGCGGCTCGTCGATGATCGCGAACCTCGCCGCGATGGGGGTGCTCCTCGCCGTCCACGCGCGCGGCCGGGTGTCGCGCCCGTCCCGCCGCCGCTGATGGGACTGCCGATCCGGTTCGCGGTTCTCCGCGGCCTGATCAAGGAGCTGCAGACCTCGGCCCGCGACGGGCGGCCGCTCGTGATCGGCGGGGCCGGCGAGCTCGCCCGCGTGCTCGGGCGTGAGCTGGCCGCCGGCGGCGACCCGTCGGCCGTCCGCGGCGGCGATCCCGCCGGGGGCGCGGCCTACGTCCACGTGCTGGCGGGGACGGACGAGGACGAGCCGGCGCTCAAGCGGGCGCGGCGGGCGAGGGTGCCCATCACGGCGGTGGCCGTGGGCCCGGCGGCCGGCGACGCGCCGGTCCCGTTCGTGCTCGCGACCGACGTCGTACGCGTCCCGGCGGGCGAGGGCTTCCCGCTCGAGCGGATCGCCGAGGTCGTCGCCGCGCGGCTCGGGGAGGACGCGGCGCCGCTCGCGGCGCGCCTGCCCGTGCTGCGGCGGCCGGTCTGCCGGCGGCTCGTGGCGTCGTTCTCGGCGAGGAACGGGGTCGTAGCGGCCGCCGTCTTCATCCCGGGCGCCGACCTGCCGGTGCTGACGCTGAACGAGGTGCGGATGCTGCTGCGGATCGAGCAGGCCCACGGGCTCGCGGTCGATCCGCGCGAGCGCGCGCCGGAGATACTCGCCTCCCTCGTCGCGGGCGTCGGGCTCCGGGCGGTCACGCGCGAGCTGCTCGACCTCGTGCCGGTCGCGGGCTGGGCGGTCAAGGGCGCCGTCGCCTACGCGGGCACGCGCGCGCTCGGGGAGGCAGCGATCCGGCGGCTCGAAGCCTCCGCCCCTACGCCGCCGCCGGCCGCAGCCTCGCGCGCCGCGCCTTGATGGCGCGCAACCGCTGCCTCAGCCTCGCCCAGGCCCACGGCTCCAGCTCGCGATAGCGCGTAGCCGTCTGGCCGTGCGTCGCCTCGAGGTACTCGAACCAGGCATCGGCCTCCTCGATCTGCAGGAGCTCCTCGGCCTCGCGCTTGCCTGTCACGGCTGCACCTCCGGATCGTGAATGCCGCCGATCGTAGGACCCCCGTCGGACGGCGCACCCCGTGCCGGCGGGGCCCGCTGCTACCCTGATCCGGAAGGCACATGCCCATGTTTTTCATCATCGACAACGAGCGCGCGCGCCGCGCAGCCCCACGCGGGGCATCGGGCGCAGCCGTCGCGCGCTCCGAAGAAGGAGTTTCCACGTGCCCTGGTTCCGCCGACGCAAGAAGCAGGCCGAGGACGCGACCCCCGCTGTCCCGGCCGTCGAGGCTCGACCCGAGCCTGTCGTAGCACCGCCCGCCGCCCCCCGCGCGGCGGAGACCACCGATCCCACCACCTCGCGCCCGGCGGCGCGGCGCCGCGGCACCCGCGGCGGCCGCGGCCGCAAGAAGCCGGGCGCCGCCGCAGCCGGCGAGTCGTCCGCATCCGAGAAGCCCGCGCGGCCGCCGGCGCCCGAGAAGCCGGCGCGCACGCCCGCGGCCGAGAAGCCCGAGCGAAAGCCGGAGCGGAAGACGCAGGCGCTCTCGCAGCGCCAGGAGCGCCGGCGCCAGGAGGGCCGCCGCCGCCAGCCGCAGCGCCGCGCGCCGCTGCCGGCGGCGAAGCGCGAGCTCGTCGTGTCGGTCGACGTCGGCGAGCAGCGCGTCGCGGTGCTCGAGGACGGCAAGGTCGCCGAGGTCTACCTCGAGCGGCCGAACCGGCGCTCGATCGCCGGCAACATCTACCTCGGGCAGGTCGACAACGTCCTGCCGGGGATGGAGGCCGCGTTCGTCGAGATCGGCCTCGAGAAGAACGGCTTCCTGTACGTCGACGAGATCGTCGGTCCGCAGCTGGAGCGCGGCCACGGCCGCAAGATCCAGGACCTGATCAGC
>JBBWZD010000074.1:0-39868 GCA_039648875.1 Actinomycetota bacterium | reverse complement strand
CCCCCCCCCCCCCCCCCCACGACTAGTCCGCCTCTTCGACTACTTGTGGCAGATCGTCGCGTAGTCGAACTCGTAGAGCACGTGGAACTCGTAGCAGCTCAGATCGACGTCCTTGTTGAAGAAGTCGGTGAACTGCCGGTTGATGAAGGGCGCCCACGGCGCCTTCTTCATGATCGCGGCGTCGAGCGAGCCCCACTGAGCGTTGACCGAGCTGTTCAGGGTCGGCTGCTTCTTCAGGGCGTCGATCTTCGCGTTGATCGTCGGGTCGCTGAAGTCGGAGTAGTTGTTGTTGTGGGTCGGCGTGATCCGCTGGCCGTTGAGCAGCACGTCGAACCAGTCCAGCGGGTGCGGGTAGTCCTGGAACCAGTCGGCGAACCCGATCTGGGCCTTCGTCGCCTGGTTCCCGATCGTCGTCCAGTAGACGGTGGAGTTGATGATCTTCTCCTTCGCCTTGAAGCCGAGCGAGTTCAGGACGTCGACGAGGTAGGCGCTCGCCTTGGGGTCGAGCCCGCGGTCGTGGTTCCACACCGTGACGGCCATGCCCTTGTAGCCCGACTGGGCGACGAGCTTCTTCGCCTTCGCGAGGTTGTACGGGTAGAAGCTGTGCTTCTTGTAGGACGGGTACGTCGGCGGCAGGACGTTCTCGGTCGGCGTCGCGAGGCCGCCGTACACGCGCACGAGCGCGTCGCGGTTGATCGCGTAGTTCACCGCCTGGCGCACCTGCACCTTGTCGAACGGCTTCAGCCGCTGGTTCATGAAGAAGTAGTACGTGTTCGCCGGCGTGTAGACCTTGATCTGGTCGCCGTACTTCTGCTGGGTCGACGCCAGGCGGTCGGTCGGGATCGGGTGGTAGCCGTCCCAGTCGTCCTGCCCGCTGATCGTGCGCTGGAGCGCGACGCTGTCGTCGCCGATGACGTCCCAGATCACCTTGTCCGGGTTACCCGAGGGCACGTTGTTGCCCAGCGCCGCGGCGCTGAAGTGCGGATTCCGGACCTCGACGATCTGCTTGTTCGGCTTGTAGCTCTGGATCATGTAGGGGCCGGTCGAGGCCACCGGGTGGTTCGACGTGTCCTTCGCGGGCGCGTTCGCGGGCAGAAGCGCGGCGAACTCGGTCGCGAGGATGTTCTGGAAGTCGCCCTGCGGCGCCATCAGCTTGATCGTGATCTTGCCGGTCGCGTCGTTGGTCGTGATCCCGCTGATGTGGCCCTTCTTCGTCTTGCCGAACGCGTTCGCGCCGACGATGTTCCCGAAGAAGCCGACTCCGGGGGAGTCGACCTTGAAGTCGCGCTCGATCGTGGCGCGGAAGTCGCTCGCCTTCACGGGCGTCCCGTCGGAGTACTTGAGACCCTTCCGCAGGGTCAGCGTGTAGGTCTTGCCGTCGGACGAGATCTTCGGCAGATCCTTCGCGAGGTACGGCACGAGCGTGGAGCCGTCGGGCCCGTTGACGTGCTTGTAGCCGATCAGCGGCAGGTAGACGTTCCACATCACGCCCCAACCCTCGACCGTGTAGGAAAGGCCGGAGTCGAGGTAGTCCGTACCGGTGTCGGTGGCGATTCGGAAGACCGGGAACGTCTTCCCGCTCGCGCTGCTCGTGGACGTCGGGTTCCCCCCCGACTGCGTCGTGGTCTTGCTGCTGCTGCCCCCGCCGCCACCGCAGGCGGCCGCGAGCAGTGCGACGCCCATGGCAAGCGAGGCGGCGGTCAGCCACTTCGACCAATGCCTACTACGGTTCAACTTCTCTACCTCCCCGGGATCGATGCGTTGTGCGTTGCGAGGCGACCCTGGCCTGAGAGCGCCCTCATTGTTACTGACGTACGACGTGCGAAGCAGTTAGAACCGCACCCGTCAGAGGCGGAACGTCGCGCGCCGGCGCAGGCGTAGCTCACCGGGCTCGTCCTCCTCGACGACGCCGTCCACACCTTCCCGCTGCGTCGCATGCAGGATGCGTCCCCGTCCGAGCCAGAAAGCAACATGATCCGCCCCCGCGGCGTCGCCGTAGCTGACGACGTCGCCGGGCCGAAGGTCCTCCTCGCCCACCGGCGTCCCCGCCTCCTCCTGCTGGTCCGCGTCGCGCGGGACGAGCCTGCCCGTCGCACGAAAGCTCATGTGCACGAGGCCCGAGCAGTCGATGCCCCCGGCGGTCATCCCGCCCCAGAGGTAGCGCGTGCCGAGCAACCGGCGCGCGTACGCCAGGGGCTCCGCCGCCGTCGGCTCGAGCCATGCGTCGTCAGGCTCGCCGGCGAGGCACCGTTCCCGCACCCAGCCCGGATAGTCGTACGCCGTCCGCACCCGGGCCCAGCCGCCTTGGCGCTCCTCGACGGTGAGCGGCTCACCGGGCAGGACCTCGGTCACGCGCTCGGCCGCCTCGCGCGGCTCCGCCCGCACCGGCTCGAGCTCCCGAACCGTCGTCACGCGCCGAGGATAGCCCGAGGTGGTAATCGAACACGTGTTCGCATACCATCGGCGCATGCAGCTGAGGCTGGACGCGGCAGACCGGCTCGTCGACCTGGTCGAGGAGCGGCGCGGGCCGGTGGTCGCGGAGGAGGCTGCGCGACGGCTCTTCGCCCTGCGCCAGGCGCCCGTGGCGCTCGCGCGCTCGCTGCTGGCCGAGGTGGTAGAGGCCGATGCCCGCCTCGCCTGGAGCGGCGACAGTGTCGCCCTCTCGCGGCCGCCCGGTGCCGAGCTGCTGCTCGAGGACGCGACCTACGTCGTCGTCGACCTGGAGACCACGGGCCTACGGCCCGGCTCGTCGCAGATCTGCGAGATCGGTGCGGTCCGGGTGCACGCGCTCGAGCCGGAGGCGGAGTTCGAGACGCTCGTCTCGCCCGGCCTGCCCCTCGGGCCCGGCGTGGCCGCGCTCACCGGCCTCAGCGACCGGCAGCTCCGCGCCGCGCCACCGCCCGCCTTGGCCGTACACCGCTTCCTAGCGTTCGCCGGCGAAGCTGTGCTCGTCGCGCACAACGCCCGCTTCGACCTCGCCTTCCTCGACCGCGAGACCGAGCGCCTCACCGGCTCGCGCATCGCCGCGCCGGTCGTCGACACCGTGCCGCTCGCGCGGCGGCTCCTCGCGGGGCGGGTCCCGCGCGCGAGCCTCGCGCAGCTCTCGCACTTCGTCGGCACGTCGGTGCAGCCGTGTCACCGCGCGCTGCCGGACGCGCAGGCGACGGCAGAGGTGCTCCTGGCGCTGATCGGCCTCGCGCAGGAGCGCGGCGCGCGCACCGTGGCGGATCTCGTGGCGCTCGCGGCGACCCGGACGAGACGCGTGTGGGACAAGCGGCACCTCGCCGCCGGCGCGCCCGCCCGCCCCGGCGTCTACCTCTTCCGCGACCGCAACGAGCAGGTGCTGTACGTCGGCAGGGCGCGCGACCTGCGGGCGCGGCTCCGCTCGTACTTCCGCTCTGAGCGGCAGCGGCCCGCGGTCGAGGCTGCGCTCGGCGCGGTCGAGCGCATCGAGTGGCGCCTCGCCGGCTCCGAGCTGGAGGCTGCGCTCGAGGAGCTACGGCTGATCCGCGAGCTGCGCCCGCCCGCGAACGCGCGCGTCGCGCGGCCCGACCGGCACGTGTGGCTGCGCAGGCGGGGCGACGACGTCGTGGCGTCGGCGCGGCCGAGCCCGGTGGGGCCGATCCGCTCCCGGCGGCGCGCGCAGCTCGCGGCGCGAGCGCTGCGACCCGAGGAGCTGGAGCGGCCGGCCGACGCGCTGCCACGGCTACGCCGGCGACTCGAGCAGCTCGCCGAGGCGCGCCGGTTCGAGGACGCGGCGCGCGAGCGCGACCGGCTCGCGGCGCTCGAGTCGGTGTGCCGCGACCTGACCCGGCTGGCGACCCTTCGCGCCGTGCGGCGCTGCTTCGTCGTGCCGGCCGTCGAGCCCGGGTTCGCGCGCGCCGTCTTCGTGGCCGGCGGCCACGTCGCCGCCGCGCGGACGCTGCCGCCCGGCGGCGGCGCCCACCTGGAGGTCGAGGCCGGCCTGGCCGCCGCGCGCCGCGCGCTCGCGGCCGACGAGCCAGGCGACCTCGACGAGCTCTTCCTCCTCGGCACGTTCCTGCGCCGCCCGCCGCCGGAGCTGGCGGTCGTCCCGCTCGAGACGCAGGCGATCCTCGCCGCTGCGCGGCGCGTCGTCGCGCCGGCTACGCCGCGACGCTGATCAGATCGCGCAGGGCGCCCAGCCGGGCCAGCGCCTGCCCCTCGAGCTGGCGGACGCGCTCGCGAGTCAGGTCGAGCTCGTGGCCGATCGCCTCCAGCGTCCACGGCTCGCCCTCGAAGCCGAAGCGCAGCTCGAGGATGCGCTTCTCCCGCTCGGGCAGGGCGTCGAGCGCGCGCCGAACTCCCTGGCGCCGCAGCGACTCCTCCGCCTCGTCGAAGGGGTCGGCGGCCTCACGGTCGGCGAACAGGTCGCCGAGCTCGCCCTCGTCGTCGGCGCCCACTGTCTGGTTGAGCGAGACGGAGGCGTGCGCGGCGCCGAGAGCCTCGTCGACGTGCTGCATCGGCAGGCCGGTGGCCTCCGCGAGCTCGAACTTCGTCGCCTCCCGCCCCAGCTCCACCTCGAGCCGCCGCGCGGCGCGCGACAGCTTCTGCTGCCGCTCGACGACGTGGACGGGGACGCGGATCGTGCGCGCGTGGTTCGCGACCGCGCGCTGCACCGACTGCCGGATCCACCACGTCGCGTACGTCGAGAACTTGTAGCCGCGGCGCCAGTCGAACTTCTCGACCGCCCTGTTCAGGCCGAGCGTACCCTCCTGGATCAGATCGAGGAACGGCACGCCGAGGCCGCGGTAGCCCTTCGCGATCGAGACCACGAGCCGCAGGTTCGACTCGATCATGCGCCGCTTCGCCGTCGGCTCGCCGCGCTCGATCCGCTTCGCGAGCATGACCTCCTCGGCCGCCGTGAGCAGCTTGTGGCGGCCGACGTCGGCGAGGAAGAGCTGCAGGCTGTCGGCGGCACCCGAGATCGCCGCGGCGGCCTCGGCCTTCGTCGGCTCCGGCTCGGCGACCGCCTTCTCGGGCGGAACCGCGCCCGCGGCGACGGCCACCGGCGGTCCGACGTCGAGGCCGATCCGCTCCAGCTCGCGCGTCAGCTCCTCGAGGTCGTTCTCGTTCAGCTCGAGCTCCAACGCGAACGCCTCGAGCTCGGTGGGCTCGACGTACCCACGCTCCTCCGCGCCCTCGACCATCGCACGGACCTGGTCCGTCTCGAGCAAATCGTGTAGCTGATTCTGCGTCAGGGTCTACTCAGTCCTCTCCGTGCCGCGTCGTGGAGCTCTCCGAACCTTCTCACTCTAGAAGGCAAATCCTCTCCTTGCCAGGGGAAACGTGCTTTCCGTCTGGGTATTCCGCCGAAGCAGGCTCCCGGTTTGCGCGCCTACGGAACGTTTCCCCGTCTCCACATTGTACGACGGCAGCCGCCGCTGAAAAGTTGGCTCTTCAGGACGCCTTGCGGCGGCCGCGCGAGCCCGCCTTCGGCGCCTTCTTCGCCGGGCCCTTCGCCCTCCGCTCGGCCAGCAGCTCGAGCGCGCGCTCGAGCGTGATGCCCTCGGGGTCGTCGCCGCTGCGCAGGCTGGCGTTCGTCTCCCCGTCGGTGACGTAGGGCCCGAACCGCCCGGGCTTCACGACCACCGGCCTGCCCTCCGGATCCTGGCCGAGCTGGTTGAGCGGCTCCGCCGCCTGGCGCCCGCCGCGGCGCTGCTTCGGCTGCGCCAGACGCGCGAGCGCCTCGTCCAGGTCGACCGTGAGGAGCTGCTCCTCCGCGTCGAGCGAACGCGACTCCTTGCCCTTCTGGACATAGGGGCCGTAGCGGCCGTTGCGGGCCCAGACCTCCTCGCCGTCGCCGGCGACGCCGACGAGGCGCGGCAGGCGCAGCAGCTCGACCGCCTGCTCGAGGGTCACGGTCTCCGGCGACATCGTGCTGAAGAGCGAAGCCGTCCGCGGCTTCTCCTTCGCGGACTCCGGGAGCACCTCGGTGACGTACGGGCCGTAGCGGCCGGTGCGGACGACGATCTCCCGTCCGCTCTCGGGGTCGAGGCCGAGCGACCGGTCGCTCGAGGGCTGCGCGAGCAGCTCCTCCGCCTTCTCGACCGTCAGCTCGTCGGGGACGAAGTCGTCGGGGACGCTCGCGCGCTGTCCGTCGCGTTCCAGGTAGGGCCCGTAGCGACCGACGCGCAGGACGATGCCGTCGCCGATCTCGATCGAGCTGACCCCGCGCGCGTCGATCACGCCCAGGTCGGAGACGAGCTCCTTCAGGCCGGCGCCGCCGGCCGCCTGGCCGTCGCCGTCGCCGTCGCCGAAGTAGAAGGTCTGCAACCACTCCGTGCGGCGCCCGTCGCCGGCCGCGATCCGGTCGAGGTCGTCCTCCATCCGGGCGGTGAAGTCGTAGTCGACGAGACGGCCGAAGTGCTGCTCGAGCAGTCCCACCACCGCGAAGGCGAGGAACGACGGCACGAGCGCGTTGCCCTTCTTGAAGACGTAGCCGCGGTCGAGGATGGTGCCGAGGATCGAGGCGTAGGTCGAGGGCCGGCCGATGCCGAGCTCCTCCAGCGTCCGCACGAGCGTCGGCTCGGTGTAGCGCGCGGGCGGGTTCGTCTCGTGCCCCTGCGGCTCGAGCGAGAGCAGCTCGACCTCCGCGCCTTCGGCGAGCTCCGGCAGCCGGCGCTCGTCGTCGTCCCTCGCCTCGGTCTCGTCGCGGCCCTCCTCGTACGCTGCGAGGAAGCCGCGGAAGGTGATCACGGTGCCCGAGACGCCGAACTCGACGTCCTCGCCGGCGGACGACGTGCCGCCGATGCGCAGCGTCACCGTCTGGCCGGCCGCGTCCTTCATCTGGGACGCGATGGTGCGGATCCAGATCAGCTCGTACAGGGCGTGCTCGTCGCGCGACAGCTCTCGCTCGACCTGCTGCGGCGTCCGGAACGAGTCGCCCGACGGGCGGATCGCCTCGTGCGCCTCCTGCGCGTTCTTCACCCGGCGCTCGTAGCGCCTCGGCTCGGGCGCCACCAGGTCGGCGCCGAAGAGCGACGCGGCCTGCGCGCGAGCCGCGGCGAGCGCAGATTCCGACAGAGTGGTCGAGTCGGTGCGCATGTACGTGATGTAGCCGTTCTCGTACAGGCGCTGCGCGACGCGCATCGTCGTCTGCGCCGTGAAGCGGAGCTTGCGGCTCGCCTCCTGCTGCAGCGTCGAGGTCATGAACGGCGCGCTGGGGCGGCGGACGTACGGCTTGCGCTCGACGCGCCGGACCGAGAAAGACGCGTCTCGCAGCCGCCCGGCGAGCCCGCGGGCGTGCGACTCGTCGAGCTGCACGACCCCCGCGGTCCGCAACTTGCCGTCGGGGCCGAAGTCGCGGCCCTGCGCCACGCGCTTGCCGTCGAGCGCGACGAGCCGGGCGGCGAAGGAGTCGGGATCGAACCGCGCCTCGAGGTCCCACCAGGCCGCCGCGACGAACGCCATCCGCTCGCGCTCGCGCTCGACCACGAGCCGCGTCGCGACCGACTGCACGCGGCCGGCCGAGAGGCCGCGCGTGATCTTCTTCCAGAGCACCGGCGAGATCTCGTAGCCGTAGAGCCGGTCGAGGATGCGCCGCGTCTCCTGCGCGTCGACGAGCCGCTGGTCGACCTCCCGCGTCTCGCCGAGGGCGCGCTCGATCGCCGGCCTCGTGATCTCGTGGAAGACCATCCGGCGCACCGGGACGCTCGGCTTCAGCACCTGCAGGAGGTGCCAGGCGATCGCCTCGCCCTCGCGGTCCTCGTCGGTCGCGAGCAGCAGCTCGTCGGAGCCCGCGAGGAGCTTCTTCAGCTCGCCGACCTTCTTCCGCTTGTCCGGGTCGACGACGTAGAGCGGCTGGAAGTCGTGCTCGACGTCCACGCCGAGGCGCGCCCACGCCTCGCCCTTGTACCGCTCCGGGATGTCGGCTGCGCGCTCGGGCAGGTCGCGGATGTGGCCGATGCTCGACTCCACGACGAAGTCGTCGCCGAGGTAGCCGGCGATCGTCTTGGCCTTGGCAGGAGACTCGACGATCACGAGGCGCCTGCGCTGTTCGTCAGGGGGCACGCCGGTCACGATACCGGGCGCCTCAGAGGGTGAATACTCCGCCGATGCGGCCGAGCCCGGTCTACAACGTGATCGCCGGCCTCAGCTGGCCCGTCCTGCACGGGCTCTTCCGCCTGCGGGCACGCGGACGCGAGAACCTCCCCGCGGAGGGCGGCTACGTCCTGGCGTGCAACCACGTCTCGAGCTTCGACCCCTGGGCGCTCGGGCTGCCGCTCTGGCCGCGGCGCTTCCTGCGCTTCATGGCGAAGTCGGAGCTGTACTGGTTCCCGCTCGGCAAGCTCGTCGCCGGCGCCGGAGCGTTTCCGGTGCGCCGCGGCCAGCGCGACACGGCCGCGATCGAGACGGCGGTGCGGCTCGCCCGCGAGGGGAACGTCGTCGCCATGTTTCCCGAGGGGACGCGGCGGACGAAAGGGCTCGTGAAGCGATTCGAGGCGCGGCCGCGCTCCGGGGCGGCCCGCATCGCCCTCGAGGCCGGCGTGCCGCTCGTGCCCGCCGCCGTCAAGGGCACCGACCGCCTTGCCCGGCTGGGCCGGCTGCGCGTCGCCTACGGGCCGCCGGTGGAGATCGACGACCTGCGCGGGCGCGAGGTGACGGAGGCCGCGCGGACCGCGACCGAGCGCCTCATGGCGAGGATCGCCGAGCTCGAGGACTCGCTGTGACGGAGGTGCTGCTCGCGATCGACGGCGACTCCCTCGCGCACCGCGCCTACCACGGGCTGCCGAAGTCGATCCGCCTGAATGCGGTCGTGGGCTTCGCGAACATGCTCGTCCGGCTGTGGAGCTCGGAGCAGCCCGACGCGGTGGTCGTCGGCTGGGACACGCTCACGGTGCCGACCTACCGGCACGAGGCGTTCGCCCCGTACCAGTCCGGCCGCGTGTTCGACGGCTCGCTGCTCGAGCAGCTCGACGTGCTGCCGGAGCTCGTGCGCGCGTGCGGCTTCGCGGCCGCGAAGGGCGCGGGCTACGAGGCCGACGACTTCCTGGCAGCCGCCGTGCGGGCGTGGGCGGGCCAGGTCCTGGTGGCCACCTCCGACCGTGACGCCTTCCAGCTCGCGAGCGAGCGCGTGACGATCCTCCAGCCGACCAGGGGCGTCAGCGAGCTGGCGCGGATCGGCCCCGCGGAGGTTCGCGAGCGCTACGGCGTCGAGCCCGAGCAGGTGCCCGACCTGATCGCGCTTCGGGGCGACCCGTCGGACAAGCTGCCCGGCGCGCGCGGCGTCGGCCCGAAGAAGGCCGCGGAGATCCTCGGCCGCTACGGCACGCTCGAGGCCGTGCTCGCCGACGGCCGCTTCGCGGCGGAGGCGGAGGACTTACGGCTCTACCGGCGAATCGCGACGATGGACGCCTCCGCCGCCCTCCCTCCCCTCGAGAGCCAGACACCCACCTGGGCGGAGGCGTCCTCCTTCGTCAGACGGCTCGGGCTCGGCGCCCTGGCCGACCGGCTAGCCTCCCTCGCGTGAACGAGTGGCTGTCGCGGAGGGCCGACGCGCTCGCCGAGGCGGCGCAGCTCGACCGCAACACGCTCGAGCTCGAGTCGCGCGACGTCGCCACGCTGCTCGACCTGGCCGGCGACGCGGCGCACGCGAGCGGCGCGCGTACGAACGCACCGCTGCTCTGCTACCTGCTCGGCCTCTCGCGCGGCGCCGGCAAGGGCCTCGAGGAGCTCGCCGAGATCGTGCGATCGACGTCCTGAGCCACGAGGCGCTCGCGCGCCTGCACCCGACGGGCCACCATCCCGAGCGGCCGGAGCGGCTGGCCGCGCTCCTCGCGCACCGCCACCTCTGGAGCGAAGGCCGCCGTGCCTCCGAGGAGGAGCTGCTGCTCGTGCATACCGCCGAGCACCTGGAGCGCGTGCGCGACGTCGACGAGCCGACGTGGCTCGACCTCGAGACGCTGTGCACGGAGACGACGTACGAAGCGGCGTGTTTGGCCGCGGGAACGGCGGTCGAGGCGGCGCTGCGCGGCGGCTTCGCCCTCGTGCGACCGCCCGGCCACCACGCGTTTCCAGGGCGGGCGACGGCGTTCTGCATCTTCAACAACGTCGCCGTCGCGGCACGCGCCGCACAGCGGCGGCTCGGCCTCGACCGCGTGGCGATCGTCGACTTCGACGTCCACCACGGCAACGGCACGCAGGCGGTGTTCGAGGACGACGACTCGGTGCTGTTCGTGTCGCTGCACCAGTGGCCGCTGTACCCCGGCAGCGGCGGACCGGGCGACCAGCGCGAGACGACGGTGAACGTGCCGCTGCCGCCCGGCTCCGGGGACGACGACTACGCGCACGCGTTCGCGGACGCGGTGGAGCCGGCCGTCGCCGCCTTCGAGCCGGAGCTCGTGCTCGTCTCTGCCGGCTTCGACGCCCACGCCGACGACCCGCTCGCGGACATGCGCGTCAGCGAGGACGGCTTCCGCGAGCTGGCGCGGCGCTGCGCCGCGCTCGGCCCGCGCGTCGGCGCCGTCCTCGAGGGCGGCTACCGCCTCGAGACGCTCCCCCGCCTCGTGGACGCCGCGCTCGAGGGCTTCAGCGGCTGACGGGCTCTACCCCAGGAGGAAGAAGCTACAGTGAAGCCGTCGTTCCGGGTCAATCATCCGGGCAGTGGGCATGCCCGGAGCTCATCTTGGGAGAGGTCATGCTTCGCTCATCCTTTGCTGTTCGTCCGACCGCGCTCGCGGTCGTCGTCCTCGCCGCTGCGGCGCTCGCCGTCCCGGCCTTCGCGACGCGCTCGCGCGCCGCCGCGACGGCGGTAACCGTCACCGCAACGGAGTTCCACTTCAGGCTCTCGCGCACCTCGGCGCCGCACGGTGCCGTCACCTTCACGCTCGTCAACAAGGGCAAGCTCGCCCACGACTTCAAGATCGGCGGCAAGAAGACGGCGCTGATCGGCCCCGGAAAGAGGGCGAAGGTCACCGTCACCCTCCGCCGGGGCAAATTCGCCTACGTCTGCACCGTCGCCGGCCACGCGGCCGCCGGCATGAAGGGCAGCTTCACCTCGCGCTAGCTGATCCGTCCGGCCTGCGCCTTCGGCCGCCGCCGGAGGCGCAGGCGGATCACTTGATGCGCAGGAAGAAGGTGACCTGCACCTCGCTCGGCCGGCTCAGGGCGTACTCCACCGCCGAGCGGAGCGGCGCGAGGTTCCGCTTCACGACTGCGGGTATCGGCGCGTTCGCCACGCGCTGAGCCAGGCCGACGCCGCCGCGGACGTCGACGTACACGAAGCCCTGCGTCTTCGCCGGCAGGCCCGAGGCGTCGACCGCGTCCTTGTACGTGTCGCTCTGCGAGAGCGTCGAGGACGGCGAGGCGAGCGCCTGGATGCCCTGCGGCAGGTCGGTGAGCACGAACCTGCCGTCGAGGTCCGCGTAGTCGAGCTGGAACTTGCCGAGGTGGAGCGTCCGAGCCTGCACGCCGCCGATGGACGTCGTCTGCGGACGGACCCGGAGCTGCCGGCGGTACTTGCGGAGGATGCGGTCGATCGTCGCGACGCCGTCGGTCCCGGCCTGCGGCTCCGCGACCAGGGTGACCTCCGGGATCTGCCCCGACGCCGGCGGGCGCGCGTAGACCGCGTCCTCGCCCTGGAGCAGCGCGCCGACGCTCCGCAGGAGGCCCGCCACCGGGCGCAGCTGCGGAGCCGAGAGTTGCGGAGTGCTGCCGAGCCGGCCGAGCATTCCCCGCGCGCCGTGGAAGCCGAGGTAGAAGAGCGCGTTGCCGGGCACGTGCTCGGGCAGCGCGGCGTGGAACGTCGGCGCGGTGCCGGCGCCTCGCAGGAGCTTGCCCGGCGTGCCGCGGACGACGGTGTCGAACCGCATGCCGTCGGAGCTCGCCTGCAGGTCGGTCATCAGCCAGTCGAGCGTGCCCGCCTGACGGAACAGCTTGCCGGCGCCGGGGCCGGCATAGCGTCTCAGCTCGTCCGTCGCCCTGGGCCCGCTGACGTACGCCCTGACGAGCGTGTCGCCCGAGAGGGAGCCCGTGGCCTGCTTGAACCCGGCGTCGTCCCCGAGCTTCGCGCCGCCGCCCGAGCTCTGGAGCAGGAACCGGTCGAGAAGCGACTGCTTGTCCGCGAAGGCCTCCCAGTCGCCGACCTTCTCGTAGAGGAGCTTGTTCTTCGCGTCCTTCGCGTTGCCCTTGGCGACGAGCCGCTTGAAGGCGTCGTCGTCGCCCGGCTGCGTCAGGCCGACGACGTCGCCGCCGTTGTTCGCGAAGTCGAGCCAGACCACGTCGACCTCCGGGCCGAGGGCGGGCTTGACGTCCCGGCTCCAGTCGATCCCGCCCTGCTTGCGCAGGTCGTTCTCGAGCGAGTCGATCGCCTTCTGCTTGTCGGGGAAGCGCGACGCGAGGTCGTCCACGGTCTGCCACTGAGCGGAGCCGAGGTCGGTGTCGATCGCGACGAAGGCCGGCGCGCTCGCCGGGACGATCCCGGCCGCGCCCCCCGCGGTGCGGCTCGCCGCGCCGCAGCCGGCGGCGAGGGCGGCGCAGCCGGAGAGGGCTGCCGCCGTCAGTGCGAACCTGCCGGACGTCACCTCCGCAGTGTGACAGCGCGCCACGACAGTGTCCAAGAGCGGGCCGCCGCGGGGAGGAGTCGGCGGCCCGCGGGCGAATCCCGGCCACTTCCGAGCCAAGGAGGGGCCGATGGACAGATTCGCGACGCAGCAGTCGTGGCAGGTGCTGCGAGAGCGGTCGCCTGCGGGGGCGTACGCACGCCGCCGGGCCGCGGCGCTGGCGGCTCTGGCCCTGTTCCTGGTCGGGCTGCTCGACGTCGTCGGCCTCGGCCGCGTCGTGCTGGTCGCGGTCGTCGCGGTCCTCGCGGTGGGCACGGTCGCAGGCGCCGTGCGGCTCCTCCAGCCCTGGAAGCACCTGCCGGGCCTGCGGGGGCGCGTCGTGACGCAGCTGCGGCGCAGCCGCGCGACGGCCGGCGCCGGCGCAAAGAGCGCGCGCAGCTACGCCGCGGGCGCGCGGGAGGCCGTGCGGCGGTCGGCACGTGCCGCGCGGCCGCTCCTCGCGCGCGCGCTCGCGCAGGCTCGTCCGCCCCGGCGTCTGGCCCCGGAGCCCGACCTCGCCGACCGGCGGCGCGCCGCGGTCGAGGCGAACGCGCGCGGCGCGCAGCTGCGGCGGCAGGGCTCGCACGAGGAGGCCGTGCGGCAGCACCGGCTCGCGCTCGCGATCTTCCGCGAGGTCGGCGACCGCCACGGAGAGGCGCTGACGTTGAACAACCTCGCCCTGGCCGAGGGCCGTGCCGGCGAGGAGGAGACGGCGGTGGCGGACCTGGAGCAGGCGCTCGCGATCCTGCGTCAGCTCTCGAGCCCGCAGCACGAGGCGCAGGTCGCCGCGAACCTCGGCATCGCGCTCCGCCGGCAGGGCCACGACGACCGCGGCAAGGAGTTGCTCGAGACCGCGCTCACACAGCTCGATCCGCAGTCTGCCGCAGCCCGGCAGGTCGAGGGCCAGCTGCGCCAGGCGAGCTGACGCTACCCGAGGCGCTCGCGGAGCTCCGTTAGCTCGCGCTCCAGCCGCGCCACCCGCTCCTCGAGGTCGGGCCGCGCCGGACCTGCCGCGGCCGGCGTCGCCGCCGGCGGCGCCGGCGCCGGCAGGTCGTCGGCGCCGAGCAGCTGCGTCCAGCGCTCCTCGCGCTCGCCCGGGCGCTTCGGCAACCGCGCGACCAGCTCACGGGCGGCGAGCTCGTCGAGCGTGCGCTCGACGTCGCCGGTCGAGGGAAAGGGGTACAGGCGCTCGCTGCGCGTCCGGAGCTCGCCGAGCGTCTGCGGGCCGCGGAGCATCAGCACCGCCAGCACGGCCAGCTGCGACGGCGTGAGCCCGAGCGCCTCGCCGAGCAGATGACGGAACTTCGCTACGCGGCTGCCGGGGCCGCTCGCGAGCCGCGTCCAGCCCCGGTTCCCGAGGCGGTCCAGCGCCGAGCGGATCGTCGCCTCGTCGTACTCGACCACCGGCTCGCGGTTGGTCGCCTGGTTCGCGGCGAGCCGCAGGGAGTTGAGCGAGAGCGGGTACTGCTCCGGTGTCGTCCGCTGCTTCTCGAGCAGGCAGCCCAGCACCCGCAGCTCGACCGCGTCGGCGTCCATGGCCGCGAAGAGTAGAACGTGGGGCCGTGCGCGCCCTTGCCGGTTGGAAACCGGCCTCGGCTTGGACTACAGTCATTGCTTCCGCCGCCTCGACCGTCGCGGCGGCGGTCTTCAGAAAGGGGTCACGTGAAGACGAAGCTTCTCCTCCTGCTCGCGCTCGGCGTCGCGATGGTCGCAGTGCCGACCGCGGCCTTCGGCAACCCGGCGCATGCCGGCTCCAACTCCGCCACCTTCCCCGACTCGATCGGGGAGGACCCGGCGGCGCCCGACATCACGAGCGTGGCGGTGTCGAACACAGACGCCGGTCTCATCACCTTCAAGATCAACATCAGCAACCGGCCGGCACTGACCCCCGACATGACCGTCTTGCTCTTCCTGGACACGGACCAGAAGCCGACCACCGGCGACCCGCAGAGCGTGGGCGCCGACTACGCCATCGAGCTCGACCCGGGCCAGGCGGGCCTGTTCAAGTGGAACGGCTCGGACTTCGTCACCGCCCCGTCGCAGTCTTCGCTGACGTTCGGCTACGACCCGACCGGGGCGACGCTCAGGGTCGGCGCCGCCGACCTGGGCGGCACGAAGGGGATCAACTTCGGCACCTTCGCAGTGTCGGGCATCACGACCGACCCGAACGGCGACCCGAACTTCAGCAACGCCCACGAGGACGCCGCTCCGGACGCCGGCCACGGCTTCTTCAGCTACAGCGTCGTGACGAAGCTGACGCTCGGCGTTGTCGCCTACAGGACCGCCCCGAAGCCGGCGAAGGCGGGCAAGAACTTCGTCGCCGCGCTCGCCGCGACGGAGAGCGACACGGGCGGCCCCGTCAAGAGCGGCAAGGTGAGGTGCTCCGCGACGATCGGCACGAGCCACATCGCGGCAGCCGGTCACGCCGTCGCGAACGGCATCGCCCTCTGCAGCTGGCACGTGCCGCGGAACGCCAGGGGGAAGACCATCCGCGGCAGCATCAAGCTCACGGTCCAGGGCGTGACGGTGAAGCGCACCTTCGCCGTCCGGATCACCTAGCGGAAAGTGCAGGGTGGGGCTCCGGCGCGCCGGAGCTCCACCCTGCGCTAGTGGAAGATCTTGCCGCCGACGGTGCCGCGGAGGCTGCGGCCGGAGAGCCCGAGCACGCCGTGCGCCGCCCGCGCGCCGCCGATCGTGATCGTCCCCTGGAAGACGACGGGCGGGCCGAAGTCCTTGGCGCGGATGGTGCCTCCGAGAGAGACACCGCGGGCGATGCTGTAGCGCACGAACTTGAAGGTGCTGCCCGTCTCGACGAGGCGGCCGCCGAACACGCCGGCGACGGTCTGGCGCTGCCCCGAGAGGCCGGCGGTCATGAGCCATACGGCTTCCGCCTCCCGCACCGTCTTCGCGGCGATGCGGAACGTCTGTGCCGGCCCTGCGACGTGCCGCGAATGCGCGGAGCCCGGGGCCGGCAGCGCCGGGACCGGCGTGACGAGCGCCTTCGGGCGCGGACATTGCTGCGGCACGGCGCCGCCGCTCGTCCACGCCCGCACCGCGCGCGCAGCGCAGGCCGAGAAGTCCGCGTCGACGGTGTCGTGGCCGATGCCGGGCACGACCAGCAGCCGCCCTTGCGGGAATCGCGCGACGACCGAGGCCGCCCCTGCCGTGGGCGTGCGCATGTCGAAGCCGCCGCTGACCGCGAGCATGGGAACGTTCGGCAGCGGTCCGGCGCCGAGCGCCGCTCCGCCGGACGGACTGGGCCAGTCGAGGCAGAAGTCGGCACTGCCGAAGCGTGCAGCCCAGGCTCCGAAGGGACCGAACGAGCCCGCGGGGAGAGCCGCGATCGCGGCCTGCTCGATGGCGGAGCGCTGCGAGATGGGGGTGTCCGGCGCCCAGGGGAACGGGCCGTCGCGGCAGACGGTGGCGGCGTAGAGCGCGAAGCTCAGATCCACCGAGGGCTCGGTGTTGCCTGCGGCATCGAGATGCGCCAGCCGCAGCAGGGGCTGCGTATTGCCGCCGCGTGCCGCCTTGACGACCGCAGGAAGCTCCGCGGCGAGGCCGGGGTTGAGGTCGGCGTCGATCACGGTCCCGAGCAGGTCGAGGCCGTCGACCCGGACCGTCTTCTTCCCGCCGGGCGTCGGGACCTTGCCGACGAGCGGCCTCGCGGCGAGTCGGTTCGCCACGACCGCGACGTCGCCGGCGAAGTCGTGGGTGGCCGCACGGCAGCCGCCGTCGGAGCAGAAGGCGTTCAGCGTCGCGGACAGCCCGTGCAGGACGACGGCGCCGAACGGATCCCCCTCCTCGGGCGGCAGCACCGAGTTGAGCAGCAGGCGGGCGACGTGGCCCGGGTGGGCGAGCGCGTAGGCCATCGCCAGCTTCGTGCCGTACGAGACGCCGTAGAGCCCCACCCGGTCGTAGCCGAGCGCTTGCCGGACGGCGTCGAGATCCTCGGCATGGTCGGCGGTGCTGTAGAAGTCCCGGCCGGGACCGATGGCCGCGGCGCAGGCGGCGGCTGCGTCGCGCTCGGCGTCGGCGGTGGCGGCGCGCTGAAGCGTGGGGCAGTCGAGCAGACCGGAGGTCCCCGTCCCGCGGTCGTCGTAGGCGACGAGCGTGTAGCCGGGGAAGAGGAAGCGGTAGAAGGCCACCGCGTCGGGGACGTCGAGGCCGAAGACGTGCGCCGACCCCTGTCCGGGCCCGCCGGCGATCAGGAACATGACGCCGCGCGACGCCCCTTCCGCAGGAAGCACCTCGACGTGCAGCGAGATCGTTCCCGGAACCCTGCCGCTGCGGTCGAGCGGCACGGTCACCTGCGTGCACAGGACGCCGGTCGGCCCGCCGCACGGTGTCGCTGCAGCGGCGGCGCCCGCTGCGCTGAGGCGAGCGAGGGGCGCCGTCTCGCGTGCTGCAAGATGGAGGAGGAGCCTCGTGGAGGGCTGGGCGGCGTCGCCGCGAGGCGCGCTGGTCGCCGCGCCCGAGGCCGAGGCGAGGAGCAGGAAGAGCAGCAGGCCGAGCGCGAGCGCCGCCATGCGGGTACCCCTCGTGCGAACGAACCCCTTCACGCCGGCACCCAAGGTAGCGGCTCCGCGCCGCGATGGGGCAAACGCGGGCGGGCGCTCGTTCGGCGCTCCGGTCAGCCGGAGGCAGGCTGCGGACGGAGTCGCGCGCGGAACCAGACGGCGCGTCGCCCGGAGCGCATCTCGGCGGCCCACTCGTCGCTGAGCCGCTGAACTGCGCGGAGTCCGCGCCCCCCGAGGCGCTCGCTGCTGGGCGAGCGGACTGCCGGCACGTCGACGCCGCGGCCGGCATCGGTGATCGCGACGCACAACGCGTCGCCGCATCGCTCGTACTCCACCTCCACCGCGTCTCCGGGACGGCTGCCGTGCCGGACGGCGTTGCTCACGAGCTCGCTCACGAGCAGCTGCAGGTCGTAGAGCTTCTCGGCCGGCAGGTCGTCGGGGGCGAGGAACGCCCGCAGCTCCGCCCGAGCACGCCCCGGGGCGGTCAGCTCGGCGGGCAGCACCATCGTCCGCGCGGCCGCGGAACGGTCGGTCGACCGGTCGAGCTCAGTAGGGGGCGGCGTCGCGGCTGCCGCGGCCTGCTCAGTCGGCTCGCCCGACGGTTGCGGGGCCCGAGGCATCCACCTTCGTCTGCCCCCGCTGCCGCCGATCGAAACCGCGCCCCGCCGGCGGCTCGCGGCCGAGCCGTAGGGTTCGCCGGGTGCGGTGGCCCGCCACCAGACTGACGGAGCTGCTCCGAGTCGAGTATCCGCTCGTGCAGGCGCCGATGGCCGGCGGCCCTTCGACGGTGGAGCTCGCCGCGGCCGTCTCGGAGGCCGGCGGCCTCGGCTCGGTGGCCGGCGCGACCCTCTCGCCCGACGAGCTACGAGCGGCGATCCGCGCAGTCCGCGGGCGCACGCGCCGGCCGTTCGCGGTCAACGTCTTCGCGCCCGTTCCACGGGCCGACGTGAGGCCGGAAGAGGTCGAGGCGGTGCAGCGCGAGCTCGCGCGCCACCGCGAGCGGCTCGGCCTGCGGCCGCCGCCTGCGCCGGCGCCGGTCGGATGGACGGTCGAGGACCAGCTCGCCGTGATCGCCGAGGAGCGGGTGCCGGCGCTCAGCTTCACGTTCGGAATCCCGCCGCTCGAGGGGCTCGACGGCGTGGTGCTGATCGGGACGGCGACGACGGTGGAGGAGGCCCTCGCGCTCGAGCGAGCCGGCGTCGACGCCGTCGTGGCGCAGGGCGCCGAGGCGGGCGGCCACCGCGGCACGTTCGTCGGCTCGTTCGAGGACGGGCTCGTGGGGCTCGTCGCGCTGGTGCCGCAGGTGGTCGACGCGGTGTCGGTGCCGGTGGTGGCCGCAGGTGGGATCGTCGACGGTCGCGGCGTCGCGGCCGCGCTCGCGCTCGGAGCCGAAGGTGCTCAGCTCGGCACCGCCTTCCTCTTCTGCCCCGAGTCCGGCGCCTCACCCGCCTGGCGGCGTGCGCTGCGGGAGCTGCCGACGGTGGTGACCGCCGCGTACACGGGCCGGCCCGCGCGCGGCGCGCGCACGCCCTTCGTCGCCGAGCTCGCGGCGGGGCCGCCGCCGGCGCCGTACGCGGTGCAGCGCGGGCTGACGTCGGACTTCCGCCGCCTCGACGGCTACGGGTGGTACCTCGGCGGCCAGGGCGCGCCGCTCGCCCGCGAGCTGCCCGCAGGCGAGCTCGTCGCGGCCGTCGCGGCCGAGACCGCCGCCGCGCTGGGCTAGCCGCGGCGGTGCGCCGCTACTCCGGCAGCCACTCCTCGCGGTACCGCGCCGGCTGCCGCCTCGCGAAGCGTGCGTAGGCCTGCTGCGGCTCGTTCGTCGCCTGCTCGACGCCGGCCTCGTGGCGCAGCGCGCACTCGTCGACCGTGTAGCCGCCCCAGTCGGGGCCGGTCGACCGGTCGCGGGCGCCCACGGCGAGCACCACGGACGGCCCGTCTCCGGCGCCGACGACCACGTGCTTCGTCCCGGGCGGGCAGTGCACGAGATCCCAGCGCCGCAGCGGACGCTCCTCGCCCTCGACGATCAGGAGCGGCTCCCCGGCGAGGACGAGAAAGTCCTCCTGGTCGGCCTCCCAGTGGTACATCGCCATCTGCTCGCCCGGCGCGAGCACGTTGAGGTTGAGGCCGAGCTGCGGGAACTCGAGCTCGCCCTCGAAGTCGCAGATGGCGGGACGCCCCGGGCCGTGGCGCCACCGCGCGTCGCGCGCGTTGAGCACGAACCAGCCCTCGCCGGTCGGCACGAGGCCGTGCTCCGTCGTATCGAGCCTCGCCTCGGGGACCATCAGCGCGCAAGCCTGCCGTACCGGTCGGGAGCCCGCAAGCTGGAGGCGTCGCAGCGCCATGCGACCATAGAAAAAGCCCTGTCTCCAGGGCTTTTTCCGTAGCAGGCCTGTAAGCCGGATTCTGTCGAGGGTGACCATCCATCTTTGCGGCTACCCGGCTCCTCGGCGGGCCGCCTCGAGCGGAGCCTGTTCGCCTTGCACCGGACGGGGTTTGGCGAGCCGCCGTGTCACCACGGTCGCTGGTGGGCTCTTACCCCACCGTTTCACCCTTACCGACGGCGTCTCCGGAGATGCGCCGCCGGCGGTCTGCTTTCTGTGCCACTTTCCGTCGGCTTTCGCCGCCTCCCTCTCGGGAGCGTCCTGCCCTGCGGTGTCCGGACTTTCCTCGAAGGCCCTGGGGCCTCCGCGGTCACCCGGCCTGCAAGCCCGATTGTACCCCCGAGCCGGCCGCTCCGAGGCGGCCGTGCAGCGACATGCCGCACTCCGGGCAGCGGACGGCCGCGGCGTCGTGCAGCACGAACTCGCCGCACACGGGGCACTCGAGCGACGCTCCGCGCAGGAGGGCGAGGAGCTCCTGCTCGAGCGACCGGTGCAGCGGGGTCACGGGCATCGGCTCACAGCTCCCGGAAGACCCCGACGACCTTGCCCAGGATCTGCACGTGGCGCGCGAAGATCGGCTCGAGCGCGGCGTTCTCGGGCTGGAGGCGGACGCGGCCGTTCTCGCGGTAGAAGGTCTTGACCGTCGCCTCGTCGGCGGACTCGTCGTCGCCGGCGAGCGCGACGACGATCTCGCCGTTCCGCGCCTCCTGCGCCCTGCGCACCACGACGACGTCGCCGTCGAGGATGCCGGCGTCGATCATCGACTCGCCGCGGACGCGCAGCAGGAAGTCGCCCCGCAGCGTCTCGGGCACGGCGATCTCGTCCTCCACGTTCTCCTCCGCGAGCAGCGGCGCGCCGGCGGCGATCTGTCCGAGCAGCGGCAGCTTCGGCAGCTCGGCGACGGGTGGCCCGGCCTTCACGCGCCCGACGAGCTCCAGCGCCCGCGGCTTGGTCGGGTCGCGGCGCAGCAGGCCCGCCCGCTCGAGGTTCGCCAGGTGCGCGTGCACGGTCGACGGCGACGCCAGCCCCACGGCCTCGCCGATCTCGCGGACGGTCGGCGGGTAGCCGTGGCGGTCGACGTAGTCGACCAGGAAGCTCCAGATCTCTCGCTGGCGGCCGGTGAGCTCCAAGACGCCCTCCTGACGGGTGGGTTCGGATTTCGACGACGAACGTGTGTTCGACGGAAGGGTAGAGACTCCTCCGGACGGCGTCAAGAAAAAGGGCCGCCGCGCGGCGACCCTGCATGCGCTGGAGAGGACTTGAACCTCCACGGCCGTTAGGCCACTAGGCCCTCAACCTAGCGCGTCTACCAATTCCGCCACCAGCGCGAGAGCGGGGCGCATTGTAGCGGCGCCGAAACGCCCCGGCGCCGCGGCGCCGCTATCTCAGGTAGTGGAAGAGGGCGACGCTGTTCGCCACGAACAGCACTCCGACGACGAGCGTGTAGCGCGTCAGGTTCCGCTCGACGATGTGCGTGCCGCCCTGCGACGCGGGCGTGAAGCCCATGCCGCCCATCCCGGCCTCGCGCCCGCTGTGCATCAGGATCAGCCCGATGAGGACGAAGACCAGCAGCACCTGCACGATGGCGAGGAACGCGGTCACGCCAGCCAGGGTAGCTGAGCCCTAGCGGGAGGTGACCTCGACGATCGCGTCGATCAGCTCCGCGGCGATGCGGTCCTTCGTCACGTAGCCCGCGGCGCCGGCCTTGCGCGAGCGATCGACATCGGCGCGGGAGTTGGAGCCCGTGAGCATCAGGACCGACGGCCCGCTCTGCCTGGCGCGGATCTCGCGCACCGCAGCGACGCCGTCCATGACGGGCATGTCGATGTCCATCAGGATGACGTCGGGGGCGAGCTGCGCCGCGAGCTGCACGGCCTCGCGGCCGTCTCGAGCCTGCCCCACGATCTCGACCCGCTCGTCGCAGGCGAGGATCGCCTCGAGCGCCTGGGCGAAGAGGCGGTGGTCGTCGGCAATGAGCACGCGAATCGCCATGGCATCGGGAAGCGCAACCACTCCACACAATCTGCCTTGTTACGCTCGTTTTGTGAAGGGTGAGGACGCCCGGGAGCGCATCCAGAAGCTGCTCGTGACGGGCGACAACCGGCTGAAGCAGGGGGTCGACCCGGAGAAGGCGCGCCAGAGCTGGGAGCAGGCGCTCGCCGTGGCGCGGGAGGCGGGGCTGGAGGAGACGGTGCGGCCCCTCGTCGAGATCAGGCTCGCCGACCTGCCGCAGCGCGGCTGAGGATCGCCTCGAGCCGCTCCGCCTGCCGGCGGAGGTCGTGCGACTCGGCGGCGGCGCGCGCCGCCTCGTTCGGCCGCGGCAGCGTGGACGCCTGCCGGAGGCCGGCGGCCAGCGCCTCGACGTCCAGCGGGTCGACGAGCACCCCTGCGTCCGGCGGCACGAGCTCGGGCGGGCCGCCGATCCGCGTGGCGACGACGGAGCGGCCGCACGCCATCGCCTCCAGCAGCGCCTGCCCCAGCGGCTCGATCAGGCTGGGCTGGCAGAGGACGTGGCTGCCGGCGAGCAGGTCGGGGATCTCGTCGTGGGAGACGCGGCCGAGCAGGCGGACGCCGTCACGCCCAGCGAGCCGAGGCCGCAGCGGCCCGTCGCCTGCGTAGGTGAGCGTGCCCTCGCCGAGCAGCGCGAAGGCCTCGGCGAGGCGCACGACGTTCTTCCGCTCCGTGAGCGCGCCGGTGCAGAGGATCCGCAGCGGCCCCTCGGGAGGCGGCGCGACTGCGAAACGCTCGAGGTCGACGCCGCTCGAGACGACCTCCGTCTTGCCGCGCGCCTCCGGCAGCTTCGTCTCGAGCTCCCGCCGCAGGTACTCCGAGACGCAGACGACGGTCGTAGCGCGCCCGACCACGAAGCGTGTCGCAGCCGCCACGCCGCGGATCGTGCCGATGTTCCGCACGTCGCGGCCGTGCGCGGTCACGACGAGGGGCGCGCCACCTGCCGCCAGCGCGGCGATCAGCCCGCTGGGAACGAGAAAGTGGGCGTAGACGACGTCGGGGCCGCCCGCACGGCCGCGCCACGCCCGCCGCGCGAGGGTCAGGTAGCGCAGCTTGCCGCCGGCGCGAGTGTCGAGCACGGCCCGGTCGACCCGATGGTCCCGCTCGGCCAGCGCCCGCTCCACCTGGGCGACGAACGGCCCCAGGTCGGGGTCGCTCGGCCCGGGATACATCTGCGAGACGAGCAGGATCCGCATCCGCGGCAGCTTGACCGATCTGCGAGGTCCACCTAGCGTGGAGCGCCGTGCCCGGGGCCGTCCACGTCGCAGGTCTCAGCAAGGTGTTTCGCGTGCCCGAGCGGGAGGCCGGCCTCCGCGCGTCGGTCCGCAGCCTCGTCCGCCGCCACTGGCGCGAGGTGCGCGCGGTCGACGGGATCTCGTTCGACATCGAGCCGGGGGAGGTCGTCGGCTTCCTCGGGCCGAACGGCGCCGGCAAGACGACGACGCTGAAGATGCTCTCCGGCCTGCTCTATCCGAGCGGCGGCGAGGTCTCGGTGCTCGGCCACGTCCCCTCGCGCCGCGAGCGCGACTACCTGCGCCGCATGACGCTCGTGATGGGCAACCGCAACCAGCTCCAGTGGGACCTGCCTGCGCTCGACTCGTTCGAGCTGAACCGCGCGATCTACCGGCTCGTGCGGGAGGACTTCCGGCGCACCCGCGACGAGCTGATCGAGCTGCTCGACGTGGGCGACCTGGTGCGCAAGCCGGTGCGGAACCTCTCGCTGGGCGAGCGGATGAAGGTGGAGATCGTCGGCTCGCTGCTGCACCTGCCGCAGGTGCTCTTCCTCGACGAGCCGACGATCGGGCTCGACGTGACGATGCAGAAGCGCATCCGCACCTTCGTCGCCGAGTACAACCGCCGCTACGGCGCCACGGTGCTGCTGACGAGCCACTACATGGCCGACGTGGTCGCGCTCTGCCGGCGCGTGATCGTCATCCACCACGGCCGCATCCTCTTCGACGGGCAGCTCGGCGCTCTCGCCGACAGCTTCGGCGCGTACAAGACGATCGAGGCCGTGCTCGCCGACGGCGAGCGGATGTCGCTGCGGGTCCCGCGGGCCGAGACCTCGCAGGCGACGGCGAGACTGCTCGCCGAGCACGACGTCGCCGACCTGACCGTCGAGGACCCGCCGATCGAGGACGTGATCGAGCAGGTGTTCGCGACGCCCGCCGGATGAGCACCGACATCGCGACGCAGCCGGTGGTCCGCCGCGAGCGGTGGCTCCGCTCGATGGTCGACTTCTACGCGACGGCCATCCGCACGCGGATCCAGACCGACTTCCAGTACCGCGCCGCGACCTACGGCTACACGCTCGGCATGGTCGCCGAGCCGGTGATCTACCTCGTCGTCTGGTCTTCGATCGCGCGCTCGCAGGGCGGCTCCGTGGGCGGGATCACGCCGCACGAGTTCGCCGCGTACTACATCGTCTGGACGCTCGTGCGGACGATGAACATCGTCTTCACGCCCTACGGCTGGGAGTGGCGCATCCGCGAGGGCCAGCTGTCCGGGCAGCTGCTACGGCCGCTGCACCCGATCCACTACGACCTCGCCGACTTCGCCGGCGGGAAGCTGCCGTGGATCCTCTTCTACGCGCCGATCGCCGTCGCGCTCTCGCTCGTCTTCCACCCCGCGCTGCACCCACGCCCGATCGAGATCCCGGTCTTCCTCGTCGCGATCTGGGGCGCCTACCTGATCCGGTCGCTGAACCTCTGGCTGCTCGGCATGTGCACGTTCTGGACGACGCGGGGGAGCGCGATCTTCGAGAGCTACCTGCTGGCGGAGCTGCTGCTCTCGGGGCGGCTCCTGCCGCTCACGCTGATGCCGCACTGGGCGCAGACGCTGTCGGGGTGGCTGCCGTTCAGGTGGACCTTCTACTTCCCGATCGAGTCGCTCGTCGGGCACATGTCCGACGCGCAGCTGCTCGGCGGGCTCGGCATGCAGGTGCTCTGGACGGCGATCGGCAGCACGGTCGTCTTCTTCATGTGGCGGCTCTCGGTGCGCCACTACTCGGCGGTCGGGAACTGAGATGACCAGGCTCGTTCGTCTCGGCTGGCTCTACTTCCGCCTCGGCGCGATGAACGAGCTCCAGTACCGGGCGAACTTCTTCGTCGCGGCCTTCCAGTCGCTGCTCGCCGTGACCGTCGGGCTGCTCGTGCTGGCGCTCGTCTACTCGCACACGACGCGGCTCAACGGCTGGACGAAGTCGGAGCTGCTCGTCGTGCTCGGCGTGCAGATCCTCCTCAGCGGCGTGATCCACGCGACCATCCAGCCGAACATGGAGCGCCTCGTCGAGGAGGTGCGCGACGGCAAGCTCGACTTCGCCCTGACGAGGCCCGAGGACGCGCAGGCGATCGTCTCGCTGCGGGAGGTGCGCATCTGGCAGGCCGTCGACGTGCTCTCGGGCGCAGTGGTGATCGGGGTCGGCGTCGCGCGCGTCCACGACCGCCTCGACGCCGGCCACGTCGCGGCCTTTCTGGGGCTGCTCGCGCTCGGGGCGCTGCTGCTCTACTGCTTCTGGCTGATCCTCGCCACGGGCTCGTTCTGGGTCGTGAACATGTGGTTCCTCGCGGAGCTCTTCGAGGGCGTCTACCAGACAGGCCGCTGGCCGATCGGCATCTACCCCGGCTGGCTGCGCTACTCGATGACCTACCTCGTGCCGATCGGCCTCGCGGTCACGGTGCCGGCGCAGGCGCTGACGGCCCGGCTGCACTGGCCGACGGTGCTCGTCGCCGTCTGCTTCGGGGCGGCGCTGGCCCTATTCACGCGCTGGTTCTGGCGCTTCGGCCTGCGCCGCTACGCCGGCGCGTCTGCCTAGGCTCGGCTGCGGACAGCGTCGTACATCCCCCACTCCTCGCGCAGCGCCTCGCAGATCTCGCCGACGGTGCACCGCGCCCGCAGCGCCTCCCGCATCGGCGGCAGCAGGTTCGCGTCGCCTCGCGCCGTCTCGCGCACTGCTTCGAGCGCCCGCGCCGCCTCCCGCGCGTCGCGCTCGGCGCGCACACGCGCCGTCCGCTCGCGCTGGCGCCGCTCCGACTCCGGGTCGAGCCGGTGCAGCTCCACCGTCTCGGCGCCCTCCTCCTGGAAGCGGTTGACGCCGACGATCACCCGCTCGCCGCTCTCGACCTCGCGCTGCCACGCGTAGGCCGCCTGCTCGATCTCGTCCTGCACGAAGCCCTGCTCGATCGCCTCGACCGCGCCGCCGCGCTCGTCCACCTGCTCGATCAGCTCCCACGCGCGCGCCTCGAGCTCGTCGGTCAGGGCCTCGACGAAGTACGAGCCGCCGAGCGGGTCGGCGGTGCCTGTCGCGCCCGCCTCGGCGGCGAGGATCTGCTGGGTGCGCAGCGCGAGCTTCGCCGAGTGCTCCGTCGGCAGCGCCAGCGCCTCGTCGAAGGCGTTGGTGTGCAGCGACTGCGCCCCGCCGGCGACCGCCGACAGCGCCTGGATCGCGACGCGCACGACGTTGTTCTCCGGCTGCTGCGCCGTAAGCGTCGAGCCGCCGGTCTGCGCGTGGAAGCGCAGCGCCGTGGCGCGCGGGTTCGTCGCGCCGAAGCGCTCGCGCATGATCCGCGCCCACAGCCGGCGGGCGGCTCGGAACTTCGCCACCTCCTGGAAGAAGTCGTTGTGCGCGTTGAAGAAGAACGACAGGCGCGCCCCGAACTCGTCCGGCGAGAGGCCCGCGTCGACCGCCGCCCGGCAGTAGGCGATGCCGTTCGCGAGCGTGAAGGCCAGCTCCTGCACCGCGGTCGCCCCCGCCTCGCGGATGTGGTACCCGGAGATGGAGATGGTGTTCCAGCGCGGGACCCGCTCCGCGCAGTAGGCGAACAGGTCGGTGGTGAGGCGCATCGACGGCTTCGGCGGGAAGATGTAGTTCCCCCGCGCGACGTACTCCTTGAGGATGTCGTTCTGCACGGTGCCGCGCAGCTCGCCCGGCGCGACGCCCTGCTGCTCGGCCACGAGCTCGTAGAGCAGCAGCAGGAGCGACGCCGGCGCGTTGATGGTCATCGAGGTCGACACCTCGCCGAGCGGGATGCCGTCGAGCAGCAGATCCATGTCGGCGAGCGAGTCGACGGCGACGCCGGTGCGGCCGACCTCGCCCAGCGCGCGCGGGTCGTCGGAGTCGTAGCCGAGCTGGGTCGGCAGGTCGAACGCGACCGAGAGGCCGGTCTGGCCGTGCGCGAGCAGGTACCGGTAGCGCGCGTTCGACTCCTCCGCCGAGGCGAAGCCGGCGTACTGGCGCATCGTCCACGGGCGCCCGCGGTACATGTCCCGGTAGGGCCCGCGCGTGAAGGGGTACTCGCCCGGCGGCTCGAGCGGGCGCGGCGCGTCGTCGGCGGTGTAGACCGGCTTCAGCTCGATGCCGGACTCGGTACGCCGGTCGCCGGTCGCGGCCATGCGACAATCGTACGGACGTGGCGCTCCAGGCGCAGCGCGCCGGCGAGCTACGCGGCGAGGCTGAGGCCGGCGAGCGGCGAGCCGCCGAGCGCGGCCGGGCGGAGCGACAGGTAGAGCCGCGCCTCCGCGAGAGCCTCTGCCTCAGTGGCGGCCTCGGGAAAGATCACCCGCACGTCGTCCCGGGCGCTGTCCAGCACCCGGCAGCCGAACCGCTCGAGCAGCCGGCCCAAGGCCACGGCGTCCCCGGCTTCGGTGTGGATCGAGAGGCAGACCATGAGACCTGACATGGAAGCCGAGAGCACGTGAAGAGCGCGTTAAAGCTCCCGAAGGGATTCGTAAGGGCTTCGCGCCGGCGACCGGCCTCGATCAGAAGACCGGCAGGGTCTCCGTCTCGGCGTCGCGGGCGGCGAGCGAGGCGTAGCGGCCGCCGCCGACGAGCAGCTCCTCGTGCCTACCCACCTCGACCACGCGGCCGCGGTCGAGCACGACGATCTGGTCGGCGTCGCGGACGGTGGACAGTCGGTGCGCGATCGCGATCGTCGTCCGCCCTTCCGACAGCCGGTCGAGCGCCTCCTGCACGAGCCGCTCCGTCTCGGTGTCGAGCGAGCTCGTCGCCTCGTCGAGCACGAGGATCGGCGGGTTGCGGAGCACCGTGCGCGCGATGGCGATGCGCTGCTTCTCGCCGCCCGAGAAGCGGTAGCCGCGCTCGCCGACGACGGTGTCGTAGCTCTCCGGCAACGCCGCGATCACGTGGTGGATGCGCGCCGCCGCGGCAGCCTCCTCGATCTCGGCGTCCGTCGCCTCGGGCTTCGCAAAGCGCAGGTTCTCGCGCACGGACGCGTGGAAGAGGTACGTCTCCTGCGACACGACGCCGACGAGGTCCGACAGGCCGCGGAACGACAGGTCGCGCACGTCGACGCCGCCGATCGAGACGCTGCCGCGCCCGACGTCGTACAGCCGCGCCGCCAGGTAGCCCAGCGTCGTCTTGCCGGAGCCGGTCTCGCCGACGAGCGCGGTCGTCGTGCCCGCGGGCACGGTGAAGCTCACGTCCTCGAGCGTCCACTCCTCGCCGTAGCGGAACCAGACATGGTCGAAGACCACGTCGCCGGCCTCGGCCGTCGCGGCCGCGTCCGTCCTCTCCTCGATCTCGACCCGCTGGTCGAGGTACTCGAAGATCCGGTCGAAGAGCGCGAGCGACGTCTGCACGTCGAGGCTGACGCCGAGCAGCGAGCCGACCGGGAAGAAGAGCCGCGTCTGCAGCGTGGTGAACGCGACGATGGTGGCGATCGAGACCGTGTGCGTGAGGCCGCCGAACCAGTAGACGGCGGCGGGCATGACGGCGAAGCTCGTCTGGATCGTCGCCATCACCCAGCGGCCGGCCATCCGCTGCCGCACCTCGAGCTCGGCGAGGCGCAGCGAGTCGCCCTCGAACCGGTCCGCGAGCTCGTCGGTTCGCCCCATCGTCTTGCCGAGGAGGATGCCGCTGACCGAGAGCGACTCCTGCACCAGGCTCGAGATGTCGGCCAGCGTCTCCTGCGTCGTCTTGGCGATCCGGCGCCGCTCGTTGCCGACGCGCCGCGTGAGCAGCACGAAGACCGGGATCAGCGCGAAGGCGAAGAGCGCGAGCTGCCAGCTCAGCGCCAGCATGCCGATCATCGTCGCGACGACCGTCGTCGCGCTCGAGGCGATCGAGGTGGCCGTGCTCGTGACCACGCTCTGCACGCCGCCGATGTCGTTCGAGATGCGCGACTGCACCTCCCCGGTGCGCGTGCGCGTGAAGAACGCGAGCGAGAGACGCTGCAGGTGGCGGAAGACGGCGGCGCGCAAGTCGTGCATCACCCGTTGGCCGACCTGGTTCGAGAGCAGCGTCTGCAGCACCCCGAGGATGCCGGTGGCGACCGCGATCGCGATCATGCCGCCGGCGAGGAGCGACAGGCGCGTCTTCTCGTGGTGCTGGATCGCGACGATCACGCCGCGCAGCAGGAAGGCCGGGATGACGCCGAGCGCGGCCGAGACGACGATCAGCGAGAGCACCGAGCCGAGCCGCCAGCGGTACGGACGGAAGAGGCGCGCGACTCGCCGAAGGTTCGCGCGGCGCACGGTCGGGTCGGCCGGCCGCTCGGGCGCCTCCCGCGCCGAATGCCAGGAGTGGCCCATTCGCTCAGGGTACGTCGTGCGGCAAGATCAACGGAGTGACCGTTTCCGTCCGTCTCTTCGCCGGCCTTCGCGAGCGCGCTGGCACGGCGCGCGTCGAGCTCGACGGCGTCGCCCGCGTCGCCGACGTGTGGCCGGCGCTTGGCCTCGGCGACGAGCCGGCGGGGCTCTTGTACGCCGTGAACCGCGAGTACGCCGACCCGTCGCGCGAGCTCAGCGACGGCGACGAGGTGGCGCTCATCCCGCCGGTCTCGGGCGGCGCGTTCCTGATCAGCGCGGAGCCGCTCGACCTCGCCGCCGCCGTCGCGGAGGTCGCGAGCGACGACG
Source organism: Actinomycetota bacterium (assembly GCA_039648875.1). Classification (GTDB taxonomy): domain Bacteria; phylum Actinomycetota; class Thermoleophilia; order Gaiellales; family Gaiellaceae; genus Palsa-739. The sequence continues at coordinate 10,528 of JBBWZD010000074.1, read as the reverse complement.
CGGGCGCCGTGGCCACGTTCGTCGGCACGGTGCGCCGCCGCTCGCGCGGGCGGGACGTGCAGCACCTCGAGTACGAGGCGTTCGAGGAGATGGCCGAGCCGATGCTGCGCGAGCTGGCCGCGAGGCTGACTGCAAAGCACGGGCTCTGCGAGGTCGCCATCCACCATCGGATCGGGCGGGTGGAGATCGGCGAGCCGAGCGTCGTCATCGCGGTCTCGGCCCCGCACCGCGCGTCGGCGCTCGAGGCCTGTCGTGAGGCGATCGACACGCTCAAGGAGACGATCCCGCTCTGGAAGAAGGAGCTCTACGAGGGCGGCGAGGAGTGGATCGGGAGGGGCTCGTGAGGCGGCGGTAGATCGTGCACCGCCCGGAGGTCTCTGCGATGCTGCCGCTGCGCGATGGTCCCGCGCCACGGGGCAAAATCGACAAAGGAGATTCACATGCGGCGTACGCTGATCGCTTTCGGTGCTGCGGTTCTGGTCGTGCTGGTGGTCGCGGTTCCGACCTTCGCGGGGAACGCGGGGAACGCGGGGAACGGGAACACGACGACCTGCACGAGCACGCTGGCGCCCGGCACCTACGGCAAGGTCGTGGTTCCGGCCGGCGCCAGCTGCATCATCGCCGAGGGCCCGATCACGATCCGGGGCGGACTCTTCGTCGGAGACGGCGCGACCTTCGTCTTCGGCAGCGAGGAGACGCCCGACGTCACCGCGACGATCACGGGGGGCGTCCACGCGACGAACCCGGCCAACCTGCAGATCCACTCCGCGACCATCGATGGGGGCCTCGACTCCCACGGCGGCTCGGGGCCGTTCGGCGGGCCGTTCGACATCACGTGGAACGCGATCGAGGACAACACGATCAACGGCGGCGCCACGATCGAGGGCTACACCGGCTTCTGGATGGGGTTCATCCGCAACACCGTCAACGGCCCGGTGAACCTGAACGGCAACGTGCTGGTCGACGAGGACGGCAACGAGTACGTCACCAACACGATCCACGGCAGCCTCAACTGCGCCGACAACGTTCCGGCACCTCACACGGGCGATTCGGAAGGTGCGCCGAACAACGTCACCGGCCACAAGACCGGCCAGTGCGCCGGCCTCTGAGGTAGAGCCCTGCCGGCCGGGGGAGGATCGCGATCCTCCCCCGGCTCCGGCGAGTCCGCTGCGCCGGCCGTCCTGAGTACGCTGGTCGAGTGAGCGGCGACGAGCTGCGCGACTAGGAGAGGCTCATAGCGACGTACTTCGAGCTCGAGGATCTCGCTCTCGCCGGGGTCGGGTTGGAGATCGGCGGCGGCCTCCTCCTCGGGATCGGCCTCCTCGTCGGACACGCCGAGCTGACGCGCCGGGCCGGCGCGTTCCGGAGTGCCGACCCGCACCGAGCGGTGGCGGCGGCGAGGGACCGTGTCGACGCCATCAGCGGCCTGGTCGGGCTCGCGGCCGGCTTCGTCCTGCAGGCGGCGGCGTACACGGCCGACCTGCTGACGCCGGTCGACGCTCGGAAGGGTCTGGGCGAGGCCCTCGCCGGAGTCGCCCTCGGCCTCGGCGGCCTTGCCCTCGCGGTCGCGGGCGGCTGGATGCACCGGCGTCTGCGCTTGACGCCGACACTCGTCGAGATGGCGCGCTACGACCTCGACGGCGGCCGGCTGCAGCACCCGAAAGGCGACCTGCTCCCCGGATGGCTGGAAGCCGCCGGCCGAGCGCGACGCGACGGCGAGGACGAGGGGGCCTACGCGCGCCGGGTGGCCGGCGTCGAGAAGCTCACGACGCCGACCGACAGTAACGTGGAGAACGTCCCGCGATGAGCGACCCGTACCGCGACTACCAGCCGATCCACCCGCGCTCCGGGCTGAACGTCCGGCGCGCTCTCGAGCGGGCGGGCGCCGCCGTGCTCGCGATCGGCGGCGCCGCGCTCAAGTTCGGCTTCATCTTCGTCAAGTTCTTCGGCTTCTTCATCTCGTTCGCCGCCTACTCGCTCTGGTTCCACAGCTGGACGTTCGGGCTCGGCTTCGTGCTGCTGATCCTCGTGCACGAGCTCGGTCACGCCTTCGAGGCGAAGCGGCAGGGGCTGCAGGTGTCGGCGCCGACGTTCATCCCGTTCTTCGGCGCCTTCGTGACGATCCGCCACTCCGGGCTGAGCCCGTGGCGGAACGCGCTCATCTCCCTGGCGGGGCCGTTCGCGGGCGGGCTCGCCACCGCCGCCGTGTGGGCGGTCGGCGCCTCGCGGGACTCGCAGATGCTCGAGGCGCTCGCGAACATCGGCTTCCTGCTGAACGCGTTCAACATGCTGCCGATCGGCTTCCTCGACGGCGGCTCGGTCGTGCACTCGATCCGCGAGGCGTGGCGGATGCCGGTCATCCGGTTCGAGGGCGCCGTGCCGGTGCAGGCGCTCGCGCCGGACCGCACGCGGGCGCTGCTGATCGCAACGCTCTACGTCGGGCTCGGCGCCGCGCTCGTGCTCGGGATGCTCGCGACGCGGGCGAACGGGATGCTCTGATGGAGGACCGGCAGCTACTCGACGCCCACGGCGGTCTGGCGGAGCTGCGGCGGCACACCGACACGATCGCCGAGGAGTTCTTCGCCGGCTTCGAGGCGGTCGAGAGGATCGACCGGCCGGCCGTGTCCATCTTCGGCTCGGCGCGCGTGCACGAGGCGAGCAGCGCCTATCGGGCCGCACGCACGACGGCGCGCGGGTTCGCCGAGGCCGGTTGGGCAGTCGTGACCGGCGGCGGCCCTGGCGTGATGGAGGCGGCGAACCGCGGCTGCCGGGAGGGCGGCGGCCTCTCGGTCGGCTTCAACATCGAGCTGCCGCACGAGCAGGCGCCGAACCCCTACCTCGACATCTCCCTCACCTTCCGCCACTTCTACACGCGCAAGACGATGTTCGTGAAGGCGGCCGAGGGCTTCGTCGTCTTCCCCGGCGGCTTCGGGACGGCCGACGAGCTGTTCGAGTCGCTGACTCTCATCCAGACGGGCAAGGTGCTGCACTTCCCGGTCGTGCTCTTCGACTCGGCGTACTGGGCGCCGCTGCGCGACTGGGTGCGAGGGCAGCTGCTGCCGCAGGGGATGATCTCGCCCGACGACCTGGAGCTGTTGACGGTGACCGACGACCCGGACGAGGCCGTCCGTTGCGTCCTGGACTGCTACGAGCGCCTCTGCGCGCATGCAGATCCGCACGAGCCGGTCAAGGCCGACGCGCAGTAGCCTTCCGGCATGAAGCTCCGCGACCTTCCGTCGGTCGACGAGCTGGCGCGCGGGAACGAGGACCCGCTCGCGGTCGAGGCCGCCCGGACTGTGCTCGCGCGGGCGCGGGAGGAGATCCGCGCCGGGGCCGAGCCGGGCGACCTTGCAGCGCGGCTGCTCGACGAGCTGGCGGCCGCGCGCGCGCCTCGCCTGCGGCGCGTCCTCAACGCGACGGGCGTGATCGTGCACACGAACCTCGGCCGGGCGCCGCTCGCGGAGGAGGCGCTGGCGCGCGTGCTCGAGGTCGGGCGCGGCTACTCGAACCTCGAGTACGACCTGCGTGACGGCGTCCGGGGCTCCCGGCAGGATCACGTCGCCGCGATCCTGCGGCGCCTCACCGGCGCGGAGGCCGCGCTCGTCGTCAACAACAACGCCGGCGCAGTGCTGCTCGCGCTCGCGGCGCTCGCCGAGGGGCGCGAGGTCGTCGTCTCGCGCGGCGAGCTGATCGAGATCGGCGACGGCTTCCGCATTCCCGACGTGCTCGCGCGCTCGGGCGCGCGGCTCATCGAGGTCGGCACGACGAACCGCACCCGCGCAGCCGACTACGAGCGCGCGACCGGCGCCGAGACCGCGCTGCTGCTGCGGGTGCACCAGTCGAACTTCCGGGTCGTCGGCTTCGCCGAGCTCCCCCGGCTGGCGGAGCTCGCCGCCGTCGCCCGTCGCCACGAGCTGCCGCTCGTCGACGACCTCGGCTCCGGCGCCCTCACCGCAAGTAGCAGTCTGTTACTTGCCGGTTCGGGGCAGGGGGCGCGGTCGGTCGAGGCAAGTAACAGTCTGTTACTTGGCTCGGAGCCGGCCGCCGCCGAGAGCCTCGCCGCCGGCGCCGACCTCGTCTGCTTTTCGGGCGACAAGCTGCTCGGCGGGCCGCAGGCCGGAATCGTCGTCGGCCGCGCCGACCTCGTCGAGCGGCTGCGGCGCCACCCGCTGCAGCGGGCGCTGCGGGCCGACAAGCTCACGCTCGCGGCGCTCGAGGGCACGCTGCAGCTCTACCTCGATGCGCCCGAGCGGATCCCGGTGCTGCGGATGCTGCACCAGGACGCCCCGGCGGTGCGCGCGCGCGCCGAGCGGCTCGCGTCACTCACGGGCGGCAGCGTCGAGGAGACGGTGGGGCGCGTCGGCGGCGGCGCGCTGCCCCTCGCCGAGCTGCCGAGCTTCGCCTGCGCGCTGGAGGAAGAGCTGGCCGCGCCGCTGCGGACGGGCGAGCCGCCGGTCGTCGGCATCGTGCGCGACGGCAGGCTGCTGCTCGACTGCCTCACGCTCGCCGACGGCGAGCTCGAGGAGGTCGCGGCCGCTGTTGCCCGCGCCCGGGACTGACGGAGAAACGCTCAGTGGCCGCTTGCGAAGAGCGCCGTTCCCGCCCAGACGAGCAGGAGGAGAGCCGTCGCCAGACCGCCCGGGCGCGGCTGCCGCCACGTCACGACGCCGACGACGAGCGTGATCGCGGCGAGGCCGACGATCCACCACAGCGGCACCGTGCCGCCGTCGCCGTACCGGCGGAGCGTCGGCGCGTAGTACGGGTCGTACGTGTACTCCCTCGCCGCCACGAACGATCCGGCCGCAGGGCTGAGGAGCGCGGCCGCCGCCGTCGGCCTGGCCGTGCAGACGAGGCCGACCGCGACCCCGACCAGCGTCGCGAGGAGCGCGACGCCCTCGGCCGTCCCCGCCCAGGGCGCGCCCTCGCCCGGCTCCGCGCCGACCCCCCACGCGCTGAGCGCGAGCGCCAGCTCGTAGGCCGCCGCGGCGACCAGAACGCCGGCGGTGACGAACGCGAGGGAACGGAGCACGTCAAATCGAGTGTAGAGCCGCGGTAGCGTGGTTCCCATGCCGCTGACCGTCGGCACCGCGGGCCACATCGACCACGGCAAGACGACGCTCGTCGAGGCGCTGACCGGCAAGAACACCGACCGGCTGCCGCAGGAGCGCGAGCGCGGCATCTCGATCGACCTCGGGTACGCGCCGCTCGACCTGCCCGACGGCACTCGGCTGTCGGTCGTCGACGTGCCGGGCCACGAGCGCTTCGTGCGTACGATGGTCGCCGGGGCGAGCGGCATCGACCTCTTCCTGCTCGTGATCGACGCCAACGAGGGCGCGCGGCCGCAGACGCACGAGCACCTCGCGATCCTGCGCCTGCTCGGCATCGACCGCGGCGTCGTCGCGCTGACGAAGTCGGACCTCGTCGACGAGGAGATGCTCGAGCTCGCGCGCGCCGAGGCGGAGGAGCTCGTGCCCGGCGCCCCGGTCGTCGCCGTGAGCGGGCGCACCGGCGCCGGTCTCGACGAGCTGCGCACGGCGCTCCTCGGGCTCGCGCGCGAGACGGGCCGCGAGGGCGGCGAGGCGCCGACCCGCCTCTACGTCGACCGCGTCTTCACGCTCCGCGGGATCGGCACCGTCGCCACCGGGACGCTCCGCTCCGGCTCGGTCGCCGCCGGCGACGAGCTGCGTGCGGAGCCGGGCGGCCGCGCCGTGCGGGTGCGGAGCGTGCAGGTGCACGACCGGCCGGTGGAGCGGGCCGAGCCGGGCCAGCGGGTCGCGGTGGCGTTGCCCGGGCTGGAACGGCACGAGCTGCGGCGCGGCGACGCGCTCGTCGCCCCCGGCGCGTATCCGACGAGCTACCGGCTCGACGTCGTGCTCGAGGAGCTGGCGGAGATTCCGCCCCGCGTGCACGTGCACCACGGCACCGCCGACGTCCTCGCGCGCGTCGTGCGCGCCGGCGACCGCTGGGCGCAGCTGCGTCTCGCGGAGCCGGTGGTCGCCGCGCGGGGAGACCGCGTCGTGCTGCGGGCGGGCACCACCGTCGGCGGCGGTCGCGTGGTCGACCCGGCGCCGCCGCGGCACGCGAGCGCCGCGCGCATGGAGCTGGTCGAGCGGGGGGAGGTCGCCGCGACGGTGCACGAGCCCGTGCGCGCCGACACGCTGAGGCACCTGGGCCCGCTCGAGGGCGTCGAGCGCGCCGACGGCTGGGTCTTCTCCCGCGCGTGGCTCGACGAGCTGCGTGCCGAGCTCGAGCAGCGGCTGGCGGCGGCCGATCCGCTGGACCCGGGCATCTCGCGGCCGCCGCAGCCGTGGGCGACGGCAATCGTGCCGCTGCTCGATCTCGAGCGCCGCGGCTCGAAGCTCTACCGCCCGGGCGCGACGGCCGACGTCGGAGCGCGCGCCGAGGCGGCGGCCGCTCTCGAGGCGCAGCTCGGTCTGGAGCCGGTGAAGGTCGGCGACCCGGCACTCGCGCGCTTTCTCGAGGAGCGGGACCGGCTCGTCCGCGTCGGCGACGGCTACGCCATCTCCCCCGCCGCGTACGCCGACGCGCGGTCGAGGCTCGTCGCCGAGTGCGAGGCGACCGGCCGCATCACGCTCGCCCGCTTCCGCGACCTGCTCGGAGTCGGCCGCAAGACGGCGCAGCTCCTGCTCGAGCGCTTCGACGCGGACGGGCTGACGCGGCGCGTCGGCGACGAGCGCGTCCTACGCCGGCGTGGGACAATCGGCTCATGAGCCCCGGCGAGGTCATGACGCTGATCGAGCGCTACAACGACGCGTGGAACCGGCAGGACCTGGAGACGATCGCGTCGCTCCACCACCCGGAGATCGTGTTCGAGAACCACACCGCCGGCGAGCGGGCGGAAGGCGCCGCGCTCGTGCGCGAGCACATCGCGCAGATCTTCCGCAACAACCCGGATATGCGCTTCACGACGCGGAGCCTGCGGACGGGGGACGACTTCGCGGTGTGCGAATGGACGCTGAACGTGACGAGGGACGGCCGCCCGGTCGAGTGGGACGGTGTGGACGTCTTCCCGCTCAGGGACGGCTTGATCGCGCGGAAGGAGGTGTACTCGGCGTCGCATCGCCCTCGCGGGCCGAGGGATTGACGCCGAGCCGCAGCACGTCCGGCCGGTGGTAGTGCCCTACCGGATCGAACCGCTGCCGCTCCGCGAGCAGGCGCGACGGATCGAGCTCGGCGTAGAGGATGCCCTGCTCGTCGTAGAGCGGCCCCGCGAGGTAGGAGCCGTCGGGGGCCAGGATCGCGCTGCCGCCGCGGCCGAGCAGCCCGGCGCCGTCGAGCTCCCCGCGCAGCGGAAAGTCGTCGGGGTACGCGGACGCGCGCTGGAAGTGGCACGGCGACACCACGAAGGTGCGGCTCTCGCGCGCGAGGTGGACGAGGGTGGCCTGCCAGGCGTCGCCATCGTCGGCCGTCGACGCGACGTAGATCTCCACGCCCGACTCGTACAGCGCGAACCGGGCGAGCGGCATGTAGTTCTCCCAGCAGATCAGGCCGCCGACGCGGCCGAAGCCGGTCTCGACCGCATGCAGGCCGCGGCCGTCGCCCTGCCCCCAGATCAGCCGCTCGTGGTTCGTCGGTACGAGCTTGCGGTGGTGCAGCGCGAGCGAGCCGTCGGGCGCGTGGTAGAGGAGCGAGTTGTAGATCGTGCCCGGCCGCTCGGCCTCGACCTCGTTGACGCCGGTGACGAGCCAGATGCCGAGCTCCCTCGCCGCCGCGCCGAGGCGGCGCTCGGACGGGCTGCCGACGGCAACCGAGTGCTGGGCGATCCGCGCGAACGTCTCCTTCGCGCCGTCGTTCTCCCAGCCGGCGAAGGCCTTCGCCCAGCGCGACGACGGGTAGACCGGCACGAACGTCTCGGGGAAGACGACGAGCTCGGCGCCCTTGCCGGCCGCCTCCGCCGCGAGCTCCTCGAGCCTGGCGAGCGTGGCATCCCGGTCGAGGACGACCGGCTCGGCCTGCACGCAGGCGACGGTGACGGCGCGCTCCATGTCCTCAGGCTACTTCCGCCGGTGCCGCAGTAGGAAGGTTACGCCGCGGCTCGACTGGGATACAGGGTGACCCGTGGTGCGGGGTCGGACTCTGAGCGTGGTCGCCAGCCTCGGCGGGCTCATCTTCGTCGTGCTGTTCGTGATCGGGAACATCCTCCTGCAGGAGGGCCCGTCGGAGAGCTCGCCCGCCAAGATGCAGGCGTACTACGGGAGCTCCAGCCATCGCGACCGCATGAGCATCGGCTGGGCGCTCGCGGCTCTCGGGCTCTTCTTCCTGCTCTGGTTCGTCGCCTACGTCCGCGAGCTGGTGCGCGGCCTCGAGACGACCGACTCCGGACGCGGCTCGGGATTTTTGTCTTCCGTCGTCGCCATCGGCGGCACCGTCTACGCCGCCGTGACGGCCGCCGCGGTCGGGCTCGCGGAGGGCGTCCGCACGATGAGCGACGACACGTACCGACACACCGTCTACAGCGGCGTGATCCACGCCGCCAACGACGGCACGTACGTGATGCACGCGACCGGCACCATCGGCATGGCGGCGTTCATCCTCGCCTTCTCGCTGGCGGTGCTCTCCGCCGGCAGGTTCCCCCGCTGGCTCGCCTGGTTCGGCGTGGTCGCGGCCGTGGCGGCGCTGCTCTCGATCTTCTTCGTCACTATCATCGTGTGGCTCGTCTGGCTGGCGGTCACCTCCGTGGTGCTCTTCGCGGCGATGAACCGCGAGCTCGGCGCCGCGACGAGGACGTAGAGCCGGGCGTCCCGCCCCTCGTACGTACCCTGCAGCCTCGTGGCGGTCAGGGCGTTCCTCTTCGACTTCGACGGGCTGATCCTCGACACCGAGACGCCGTCCCGCGCCGGCTGGCAGTGGCTCTACGAGCAGCATGGGCACGAGCTGCCGCCCGAGCTGTGGGCGACGGTCGTCGGCACGCACGGGACGTGGGATCCCATGGCGCACCTGGAGGAGCTCGCCGGCAGGCCGCTCGAGCGCGAGGCGCTCGACGAGGGGCGGGTCGCGCACGAGCTGTCGCTGATCGAGGCCGAGGAGCTGCGGCCCGGCATCGCGGAGTACCTCGCCGCCGCCGAGCGGCACGGGCTGAAGCGCGCGATCGTCTCGACCTCGACGCGGCGCTGGATCGACCGGCACCTGACGCGCCTCGAGCGGGCCGTCGGCTGGGACGCGATCGTCACCGCCGACCTCGACCCGTCGCGGGCGAAGCCGCGCCCCACGCTGTACCTCGAGGCGCTCGAGGCGCTCGAGGTTCGCGCCGAGGAGGCGGTCGCGTTCGAGGACTCGCCGAACGGCGTGCGCGCGGCGCGCGGCGCCGGGGTCTTCGTGGTCGGCATCCCGAACCCGGTGACGCGCGACCTCGGGCTCGAGGAGGCGGATCTCGTGCTCGAGTCGCTCGCCGAGCTCGCGCCCGAGGAGCTGCTGGCCCGGCTCGACGGGGGGCGGCGCCGCTGAGCAGCCTGCTGGGCGAGCTGCCGCTCGTCGGGGGCGGCGGCGAGCCGGTCGACCTGCGGCGCACGCTCGCCTCGCACGGGGTCGCGTCGCTGCCGCCGCAGCGCCTGGACGAGGCCGCGTGGACGCTCGAGACGACGCTCTCGCTCGGCGGCGGGCGCGCGCGCAGCGTGCGTGTGTCCGCCGGGCCGCCCGGCCACGCGGCGGTGGAGCTGCTCGGCGGCCGCGCGGGCGTACGCGACCGCGAGCGGCTGCTGGCGACCGTGCGGCACACGCTGCGGCTCGACGAGGACCTGAGCGGCTTCTATCTCGTCGCGGCGGCCGACGCGGAGCTCGCCTGGGCGGCGGCCGGCGCGGGCCGGATGATCCGCAGCCCCACCGTCTTCGAGGACGTGGTGAAGACCGTGTGCACGACCAACTGCTCGTGGGCGATGACGACGAAGATGACGTCGGCGCTCGTCCACCACCTGGGCGACGAGGCCCTCGGCGGCCGCCGCGCCTTCCCGAGCGCCGCGGCCATGGCCGCCGCCGAGGAGTCGTTCTACCGCGACGTCGCCCGCGCCGGCTACCGCGCGCCGTACCTGCGTCAGCTCGCCCACTCGGTGGCGAGCGGCGAGGTCGACCTGGAAGCGCTCGCCGATCCGGAGCTGCCGGACGAGGAGGCGGCGGCCCGGCTCCTGGCACTGCCCGGGATCGGCCCGTACGGCGTCGCGCACGTGATGCTCACGAGCCTCGGCCGCTACTCGCGGCTCGTGCTCGACTCGTGGACGCGCCCGACGTACGCACGGCTCGTCGGCCGGCAGGCGAAGGACACCACGATCGAGCGCCGCTTCCGCCGCTACGGCGAGTGGGCGGGACTCGCGTTCTGGCTCTATCTGACGCGAGGCTGGGTGAAGGAGGAGACGTGATTGCACGGGTGTGGCGCGCGAGTCGCGCCGAGAGATCCCGACCTGCGGGCAGTGGTATCCGAGCGGCCGGCATGGTAGAACGGATCGAACCGGGCAGGAAGGGGAGGGGAATCCATGGAGGCGATCGCAGTACCCGCCGTAGCGGTCGACGAGCCCTA